>DVAB01000018.1 GCA_014189685.1 Candidatus Naiadarchaeum limnaeum | reverse complement strand
TTTTTGTTTCTTTACAAAATCTTTTGGCTTTCGTGTGGATTTTTTTGAAATCTTTGGTTTTCTTTTTGCCTGAATTTTTTTTCTGGAACGCTTAACCATTACTTTTCAAGTGAAATTTTTTCATTAAATAGTTTACTCTATACGCAATATTTGTCATTGCATAGTAACAAAAACGAATTTTTTAGATTTTTTAGATTTATAGTGCACTTAATAAAGTTCTGATGTGCGGGCCTACAATATTTATCAAAAGAAGCAGTAAAAAGAAGAGTGAAATACCAATAACAATCTTGTTGCTAATACTTTTTGAGCGCACCATTCTCCTTATTATACTTTCCATCATTAATCCACCATCCAAAGGCTTTATCGGGAGAAGATTTACAAGCCCGATTCCGAAATTTATAATTGCGATCCAGACTAAAATTTCATATCCGAACCAAAAAGTTGCCGCATTTGTATTTTCAGAGCTCTGGCAGAACTGTTGCTGTTGCAAAAGTATGAATGGGGCTAAAAATTGAACTGGATAATTGATTTTTTCAATTCCTTTCCCGCAAAAAACTATTCCTGCCTTGCCTTTTCCATCTCCCCTATCAGCAAGCGTAACAGTAATAAATTCCCCTTCATATGTTGTAAATTTAACATTCTCGCTTGCAGAATAGTTTTTTTCTTCCCAAGTATTTATAAAATGAGCCCAATCTTTTATTTCTATATCATCCAGATGTGTGATTTGCATCGTTTCTCTTAATCCTGCACTGTAAGCTGCCCCATTTTTATCAACTTTTGTCAATTTTATGCCATTTATTGAGGCTGTTGCAGCCGGCAGAAGAGCAAAAACTATTAGTGCAACTATTGTCACTGAAATAAGAATGTTTACAAAAGAGCCTACGGCAAAAATTCTTAGTTGCTTAACTGTCTTTACGCGTTTCAGATGTTCCTCATCGGGTTTTACAAATGCCCCTATTGGCAAAAATCCAAGGAAAAGCGCCCCCACCGATAAAACTCTAATTTTTTCAGCCCTTGCAATAATTCCGTGTGCAAACTCATGCGCAAACAATAAAACAATTATTCCTGCAAGCCATCCAAACACTGGAATGCGGATTCCCATAACCTCTAATCCTGGAAGAATAATAACAGCCCCAGCAATTGCTGTTGGTGTTTCAAGAATTGTTTTTGCACTAAAGTACATTCCAACAGCAATATCAAGCATAAAAATAAACGCCACAATTATTCCAACTGTTGAAAATACTTTCCAAAAAAGCGGAGAAAGGTTGGATACTTTTTCTATAAATTCAATCCCCCTAGAGGTGTGAAAAAGAGCTAATGGCCCATAGCGTTCTATATTCTTTCGTGTTCTTCCCCTGTGGTAAAACCAGCCAGATATAATCAGCGCTAATATTATACTTACTATAATGTAAACATTCACCATGCGAGAATTTAAGTAGCGAAACTATATAAATCTTATAAAATGGACGGGGAAAGTTTGTTTTGGGCAGATCAGACTGCGAAAGCAGTAAAACAGCGCATTAGTGAAGAACCTGTTTTACAAAAAGTCGTAAAGCAAAAAGGCTACATCTGCTATGATGAGAAAACCCCTTCTGGCCGAATTCATATTGGCTCTGCAAGAGGATGGATTATCCATGACACAGTTGCAAAAGCCCTGCGCGAGTTAGGGTTAAAAGCCCACTTTATTCTCAGCGCAGACGATATGGACCCAATGGACGCAATTCCTTCTGGATTGGACAAAGCAAAATATGAAAAATATATGGGCGTCCCAATGAAAAACGTTCCTTCGCCCAAGCCGAATTATAAGAGTTTTGCTGATTATTACTTTAAAGATTCAACTGAGATTTTTCCAGAATATGGAATTGAAGCTGAATTGGAAAGAACTTCGCAACACTATGAAAACGGCGATTTTAATCCTTACATTAAGCTTGCTCTAGGCAATTTTGGTAAAATTCAATCAATCTATCAAGAGGTTTATGGAAAAGTTCGCGCAACAGAGAAACTTCCTTTTAATCCAATCTGCGAAAAATGCGGGAAGATTGGAACAACTCTTGCTTATGAGTGGGATTCTGAGCGCGAAGTTGTAAAATATAAATGCTCTCCAGATATGGTGGACTGGGCAAAGGGTTGTGAGCATGAGGGAGAAATATCTCCTTATGATGGAAATGGAAAACTTCCCTGGAAAGTTGAATGGGCAGCAAAATGGCCCGCAATTGGGGTTGTTTATGAAACTGCAGGCAAAGACCATTTTACAAAAGGCGGCGCAAGAGATGTTGCAATAAGAATCTGCGCTCAAATTTTCGATTATCCGCCCCCATATCCAAGCTCTCGCACTGATTTTGGTAAAGGCTATGAATTTTTTACAGTTGGAGGAAAAAAAATGTCAACTTCCAAAGGAATTGGGCTTTCGTTCAGGGAAATTTCCAGCCTGATTTCTCCAAAAATCCTAAAATATTTAGTTGTTCGAACTAGGCCGCATGCTGTGATTGATTTTGATCCCCTTGGAACAAACAAATTAATTCTGCTTTATGATAACTATGACAGGACCGAACGCATTTATTTTGGATTAGAAAAAGCAGACACTGAAAAAGAAACTGCCCACGAAAAACGCGCATATGAATTAAGCTATATTGGAAACATTCCTGCAAAAATTCCTTCTCAAGTTCCGCTTTCGCTTGCCTCTATGGCAGTGCAGACAGTTAATTTTGATACTGAAAAATCAATTGCAATTTTGCAGAAAATTGGAAAAGCTACAAAAAAACTCTCTCCAGCAGAGCACAAATACTTGAGCGAGAGGTTGAGAGATGCAGTAAGTTTCGTAAAAGAATTCGCCCCTGAGGAATACAAATTTACAGTTTCTGAAAAAATTAACTCTGTTATTCTAGCACAGCTTTCAGATGTGCAGAAATCTGCTCTTAAAAAACTTGCCGAAGATTTGAAAAAAGAATTTTCTCAGGAGGAATTAGAGAAACATCTGTACGATTTGGCGAAAAAATTCGATCTCAAATCTAATGAATTCTTCTCAGCCGCTTATTTAGTTTTAATTGGAAAAGAGCGCGGCCCAAGATTAGCTCCTTTCCTGTTATCTTTAGACCAAAAATTTGTATCTGAGCGTTTGAGGAGCGTGAGCTAATGCCTTTTCATCAGCTAATTATTGGTTTCTTCAATCAAAATATAGGAACTGTTGGAAAATTTGTTTTATTCCCTATTTACATTGCTTTAATTCTTTATGTGATTCTTTATTTTGCTGCCCGCAACCGAGAAGTTCCATTAAGTGAAGAATTTCATAAAAAATCTTTTTTTGTCTCTTTAAGTGTGATTTTTGGGTGGCTTATCTATGCACTAACTCCTAGCACGATTAAACTTCCGCTAGAGGTTATAAGTTTGCGTGCTGTTATCCTAATTATTGTTGTGGTTTTAACAGTCCAATATCTGACATATCTCGGAGTTGAGCTTATTGCCCCTGAAAAAACTATTGTTGCACTTGGTATCGGCGCAGGAACTATTAGATCAACCTTGGCAGTAAGTGTTATGGCCCCTCTTGCAGCAGAAGATGAAACTTTATCTTACACTGCAGCCGCAAGTATTATGATAGCAAATACAGTTGCAGTACTCAGAAATTTTTTGATAATTTTAGTTGTTGGGCTTTTTTTAGGCCTTTACATAATTCCGCCATTTTTCTTCCTCGCTCCTATGTTTTTAATGCTCATTGCATGCGGAACCATAGCGTTTATACTTTACAGAAAATCTCAGGAAACTGAGCCTGTTGAATTTGACCCAATTTCAATTAAAGGCACAATTCTTTTTATTGTAATTTTTGTTGTATCTTTTTATCTAGCATTTGGAATTGCACAAGCTCAGCAGTTTATTGGATTTTATGCATTTTCAGGCATTGCAGGATTTTTGTATGGCGCAGCTCATTTATTTGTTATAACAGGATTGTTTTTCTCAAAAACTCTTACTTTAAATGTTGGTTTAATCGGAGCGGTTTTTGTAACAGCAGGCTCAATAATTTCTGATATTCCTTATGCATATTTGAACGGGGCAGAAGAACTGACAAAAATTTTAATCGTTGCAGAGGCAATTCCTGTTGCGATTGGAATAATTACACTGTTTTTATACGCTCCTCTTCTCTAAAGGCAATAGGTTTTTAAACATAGTTTCCTCATCTCATTTATAATGAAGTATCCTCCTACTAAAGTTTCAAGAATACTTGTTGCAGTAGTTTTTATAATATTTTTTGTCGCACACTTTACTATTCCAAGTATAGCAGCTAATGACAGTGTACAATGGATTCAACAGACAAGTGGCACCGCAAGCACTCTTTTGGATTTACAATTTGTAAATAAAAATACAGGATGGATAGTTGGGGAAGGTGGCACAATTTTGAAGACTACGAATAGTGGGGAGAACTGGACTAAACAAAATAGTGGTGTTACAACTACTCTATGGGCCGTTCATTTTGTCAATATAAATAAAGGTTTAATTATATTCTCATATCTTTTCTTACCCTCGTGGGTGATCTCACCTCCGTGGTATGGTCTTTTTGATAACCGATATATTGGTTGGGTAGTTGGTCATGGTGGTCTAATTTTAAAAACAGTTGACGGTGGTAAAAATTGGGTGAAGCAAAGCAGTGAGACCATGTCCACTCTTAATGATGTGTACTTTGTTGATGCAAACACAGGATGGGTTGTTGGAGATTCTGGAACTATTAAAAAGACTACAAATGGAGGTCTAATCTGGACTTCACATACTTTAGGATACGCCGACTCTCTTAACAGCGTATACTTTATCAATGCCAATACAGGATGGGTTGCACCTGTTTCTCGTTATGATCCCCAAACTAATATGTTCTATAACTACGTTCTAAAAACAACTGACGGTGGCATAACATGGAAGCCTTCAAACAAGTTTTCTTATTATATTAGTGATATGCAATTCGTTGATGCAAATAATGGCTGGGCTGTAGGCCATTATAGTGGAATTTTGAAAACAACTGATGGTGGAATAAACTGGTTTTTACAAAACAGTAATGTAAAAAAAGCCTCTGTCGGTGTATATTTCCTCGATGCAAATAGAGGTTGGGCAGTTGGAGGAGTTTTTCCCGGATTTGTTTTAAATACAACCGATAACGGTACAACTTGGATAAGGGAGGAGAGTGTTTTTCCAAGTACTTTGAATGAAGTTTATTTTATAGACGCAACTACTGGTTGGGCTGTTGGTGCAGATGGTCAAATTTGGACATATAATGGTCCAGCTTCAACTTCTGTTGATACAACTCCTCCAACAGTTTCTGTAACACATAGTCCTTTAAACCCAAAGACTTTTGAAACAATAGCAGTTACTGCAAATGCTTCTGATGAGTTTGGGATTTCAACGATAGAACTCTATCATGATGATGAGTGGATTATGACTTGTAGCGCCCCCACTTCCTGCTCTACTTCATTCCTATATGGAGAGAGTGGTACTCACACATATTATATTTCTGCAACTGATACTTCTGGACTTACAACAAGAGATCCTCCAAACAGCACAAAGAATTATACAGTATCGTACGTGCCATCAGGCATAACAATTTTCGTAATTCAAAGTCCTTTAAATCCAAAAGTTTCTGAGTCTGTTAAAATTACCGCAACTGCTTCTGGTAATGCTGCTCTTAATAGTAGTAGAGTAATATATGTTTATATTGACGATGCACTAGCTAATATTTGCACCTCATCCCCTTGTTCTACCAGTCCAAAGAAATATTCTTTGGGGGATCACACATATTATGCAGTCATAAATGAAAAATTAGTTGACCTTGCTCGAGATCCTGTAACAGGGATAAAGGGTTTTAGAGTTAGTTAATTAAGAATAGATTTTAAGCTTTCTCCCTGGTCTTAACTTTTAAATTCCCATAGCACGATAACCCTTCGTTTTAGTGGTGGGCTGAATTACAGGAGTTTTGTTCGCGCCTGTTCTTTAAAGAAAAGCTTATAAGCAAATGTTTGTATGTTAGTAATCTGCTTTTATAATCCAATGGTCGTAGCTTTTGTTTTGATAATGTCAAAAACAGGACAAGAAAAGGAAGTTCTAGCCAATATTAGAAGATTAAATGAGGTTAAGGAAGCCTCAATTGTTTTTGGTGATTACGATATAATCGCAAAAGTTGATGTTTCAAATGTTGAAAATCTAAACGATCTTTTGCTTTCAAAAATAAGAAAAATTCCTGGTGTTTCAATGACAACAACTCTTATAGGAATTTAAAAATGCAGATAACCGATAATTTGCACATGTTTTTTGGCAGAAATTCTCCTATTGAATCAAATTCCTATCTAATCCTAGGTGATAAAATAATTTTAGTGGATACCGGAATGCGCGCTGAAACTCTTATTGAAAATATTGAGAGTGTTGGAATAAAAATGTCGGATATAGATTTTATTGTGAACACACATTGCCATTTTGATCATATTCGTTCAAACAAAATTTTAAAAGATGCCGCACGTGCAAAAATTGCCGCCCACAAAGAGGACGAGCCCTACATAAGCAAAGCAGACCCAGATTATACTGTTTCAAAATATCTTGCAAATAACTTAAAGGCTGCAAAAGTTGATCTTGCTTTGAAGGAAGGTGATAAATTAGGGGACTTTGAAGTTATTCACACCCCCGGGCATACAAAAGGCTCAATTTGTCTTTTGAATCGCGCTCAGGGGATTTTAATAACTGGAGACACAATTTTTGCACAGGGATTTACTGGAAGAACAGATCTTCCTGGGGGTTCGCAGGAGCAATTGAAAACCTCTCTGAAAAAATTAGAAAAATTTGATTTGGAAAAAATTCTACCAGGCCATGAACAGCCTGTTCTAAAAAATGCTAATCAGAATATTGAAAACGCTTTATTAATTTTAGAAAGCGCTTACTTATAACTCAGCCAATTTTCTGCGCATATCCTCGATTGCAACTTTGAGGCTTCCCATTAAAACTGAAATCTTCCCTTTCTCTGCGAGGGTTTTATCAAGTTTTTCCTGACTTTCTTTTATACTTTGTTCAGCTGCTCTCTTTTCATTCTCAAGCTCAGAGATTGCAGTGTTTAAATCTTCCACCTCTTCCTCGCGATTTTTCAGCTCCTCTTTCAAAGTGTCCTTTGTTTTGTCCAATGTGCGAATTGTCTCACGCATTTTTGAGCGCTTTTCCTCAAGGACGCGCATTAACTCATCAAATTCTCGCTGAGCATCCTCTACATTAAAAACAGTTTCAACATGCTCCCCCAGCTCCTGAAGATGACTCTCCAATTCCTCTGTAGTTATTGGCCTTACTTCAAATCTCTCTACTCTTGCCATATTTCTCCCAATTTTTCGTGTATCTGCTCCTTATTAAAGCTTACCATATGATCCTTATTGGCCGGTATAGAAAATGAGCGATTAAAACAGGAATTATACCCACTTCTAGAAATGCAAATCCAAACAATATCCCTGTTACAAGAGCTTCTGCTATGAAAGGTGGGCCGTAGACCAAATCAGCATAAATCATATAGATTGTTGTTGAAATTATTATTGCAGTCAGTGGTTCAAATATTGTTAGCAAATAAGTGAGTAACATAAGCCTTAAAACTATCTCCTCTACCAGCGGTGACA
>DVAB01000017.1 GCA_014189685.1 Candidatus Naiadarchaeum limnaeum | reverse complement strand
TTTTTGTTTTTTATTATTCTTTT
Source organism: Candidatus Naiadarchaeum limnaeum (assembly GCA_014189685.1). Classification (GTDB taxonomy): domain Archaea; phylum Undinarchaeota; class Undinarchaeia; order Undinarchaeales; family Naiadarchaeaceae; genus Naiadarchaeum; species Naiadarchaeum limnaeum. The sequence goes on along the minus strand of DVAB01000017.1, from coordinate 40,725 downwards.
TTTTTTAAATGGGGCTGTGACGCTCTTCTTCAGTTACAACTTCCGGAGCTTTTTCAACTTCCTCTGCAGCCAATACTTTTCCTTCTGCATAAATAGCAAATGTTGACAATCCTGAGCTAACAGCTTTATAGGTTAATTTATCCCCAACGCTTCCAACTCTTTCAGTCTTTAATTTTTGCCAATTCTTGGAATATCTCAGCAGAGAAACATCGTTCTCTGCAAATCCATTCTTAGTAAGCCAGCTCTTGTTAACTAAAAACTGTATCTCTGCTCTTTCTAAACTTTCGCTCTTGAAATTAATCGTTTCAATATTCAAGTACGCAAATACAGCTTTGCGCGGCTCAGCTGCCTGCAGGCTTAAACTTTCTCCTCTAACCAGAATGGCCATTCCAGTTGCGATTAACCCAACTGGGTTTATTTGAGCCTTTGTCGGATCTGGAACAGCAGCAGGCCTCTCGAAATATTTAGTTATTTTTACAACTGCATTCGCAATTTCACTTTTTGGAGTTATAGCAATTTGGCTCACATACAAGTCCTCTGCTTTTTCAAATACTGCTAGGGCTGTAGTGCCGGCAGGAATCATTCCAAGTGCTTTGCTCTCGCTCGGAAGTGCAACTCCTCCTACCCCTCCTCCGCCACCGCCTCCTCCACCCGAGGAGCCACTGTCTCCCCCTCCTCCGCCAGCAGATGGAACAACATAGCTCACAGAGATTGAATGAGCGCCGGCTTCTAAATTGTTTATAATTAAACTGCTAATAGAAATATTTCCATCTGTGGTGTTGCTGTAGGTTTTTCCGTCTATTGTTATATTGTAGTCAGTTACGTTTGAAGCAAATCCAGGGAGTTTATCGCTCAAATTCATTCTTCCAGTAATTGGCATTTGTATTGTTGCGTTGTAAGAATTCCTACTGCCACCTGTTCCTGGTGTATTATTTGTAAAGTTCATAACAGGAGTGCTCATGTACATTGTAAAGTTTAATGTAGCACGGCTGTGGTTTGATACATTTCCTGGCGCACCTGGTATCCAATTATTAAAATGGCTTCCAAGCAATACATCTACAATTGTAAAGTTCATGGTTATCACTGAGCCTTGCATTGGTCCTGTTCTGTCTGTCATATTTACTGATTTTGTAAAATTAATAGCACCTTCCCACGGAGCAGCATAAGCATAAGTCAAATTATTAGTTGAATACTTAAAGCTGGCATTGTTGAGATCTGTTATTACATGCGTTAATCCTGCGTTTGAGCCATTCAAAATAGAAACGTTGCCGGGCGTTATAAATCGTATGCTTAAATTGCTTAAAGTATGATTACCAAGCTGGTTTGTAATATTTATTAGATAAGTTGTTGTAATATTATCGCCAGATTTAGGGGGGTGTGTATGATTAAATCCGCTTATGTTTTGGACTCTAATTGTAATAGGGGAACTTTGGACACCAGCTTGCCAGTCAAGGAGTGTAAATAATATGCTTATATCTGTGTTGTTCAAATGCGAAGCATTTCTTGCCCGAATTGTTAGTGTAGAATACCCTGATTGTGGATTGTAAGTTGTACTATAGATAGCATAAACAATATCTATGCCCCTCTCTGTTGAAAGATTAGTAGTTGTGTAAATTGTTCTGTTTATGCCCCCGGTTTCGTTTTTTATTGATGGGTTGGATGAGTTGTTTACCGCATACCAAACAGAAAATGGACCGTTTGCCACTCCAGTCAGTCCATTAAGTGATACAGGGCGCGCGAATATAAATGTAATATTCTCTCCCATCATGCCGGGCTGGGTGAATTGTTCTATTAGCAACGGTACTAACCTCTGGTTTGAATTGCCCTCTGCTACAGGAGAGTGTATATTGTATGTTTGATTTATTGCACTGCTGTTATTTACAAAAGGAATGACTATCCTAAAAGTCAGGTTATAGCTGAGCGGCTCCATATAAATAGGGCTACTAGAATCAGCTGCAGCTTCCATTGGTGTTCTATCCATATAGAAGATTTGTGCATACGTGTTATAAACCGGGAGCGGATAGCCCAAAGTGCTGTTGTATTGCACTAGCGGAGTCATTGCAATATAGCCATTTCTTGTCTGGTTCCAGTTTGTTATATAAACAGTTCCATTTGAGTTCGCTGAGTCTATGGTGTAATTTGTTTCAGAAGTGTTATTAAACAGCGCTACATGAGCATACGGCCTTGGGTTTATCCAAAAAGGAGTCTGATTATGCTGCGTTGCTGATGAAACCACACTTGAGCCATTTGAGGCATTGGAGGTTGCATAAATGTATTCTGGCCGAGTAACATTGTGGCCCGCATAGCTCATTGTAAGAGCTGAAATATTTGCTATAACATTTAGAGTTGCATTCGAACCCCCGCCTGCTGACAAGTTATAATATCCAACAGTGCAGCTTTCATGAGTTAGGTTAAAAGTTCTCTCTGAATTAAAGCAATTTCCAGCAGTTTGTGGATTAATTCCAAATGGGTAGATAAAAGTAACATTTACAAAACTAACTGTCCCTCCGCCAGTGTTTTCCACATTAGCCCAGATAGTGTAGACTGCTGGCGTGGAATTCCCAACGTCCCTAAAATTAAACGGAGTTTGAACTTGTGTTACCGATAGTCCAGTTCCATCAGCAAGAACAGGAGCAATTGCTGTAGAAAAAATTATTAGAAATGTTAACACAGCTAAGCGGTTATTATTCACCATCGCAGCACTAGTGAGAATAAGTAAGCATTCTTTATAAATCTACCCTCTAATATTCCCTTCTAACCACAAAATCCGCAAACTCCAAAAGGGTTTGTTTTGCCTTTGTATTTTTCAAAACTTTTAATTCAGCTTTTGCCTCATTCACAAGTTTTTGCGCATACTCATTTGCATAATCAATCGAGCCACTATTATTCAAAATTTCTACAGCTTCTCTAACCATCTCATCCGTTGTTTCATATACAGGAGCTTTTAAAATTTCAAACAATCTTGCTCTATCCTCTCCTTTTATTCTTGCGAGCGCGTGGCACACAATAAAAGTTTTCTTTCCCTTCTTTATATCAAGCCCAAAAGTTTTTCCGGTTTTTTCTGAGGCAAAATCAATATAGTCATCCCAAATCTGAAAAGCAATTCCGATTTTTCTTCCATAGTTCGCAAGCGCATTAACTTCTTTTTTCGAGCCACCCCCAATTAAAGCCCCTGTTTTGCAAGCAGCCTCCATAAGTGCGCCAGTTTTTCTAGAAGTCATTTCCAAATAATCTTTTTCAGTTACAGCATCACTTTTTTCAAAACTTATATCCAACGCCTGTCCCTCACAAACCTCCAAAACTGCGCGAGCAAAAATTTTCAAAGCCTCATTTGAATTTTTTCCCTTTAAATTCGCTGCGCTTTCAAATGCTTTTGTAAACAATCCATCGCCTGCATTTATAGCAAGTGCTTCGCCCCAAACTTTCCAAACTGTTGGGTTTCCTCTTCTCAACTCATCCCTGTCTTCAATATCATCATGAATCAAACTGAAGCCGTGTATCATTTCAATCGCGGTTGCAATTGGTAGAACATTTTTTACTTTTCCTCCAACAGCCTCGCAGCTCAAAAGACAGAGAGCAGGGCGAATTCTTTTTCCGCCTGCACCCAGATGGTATTTTATCGGCTCATAAAGGTTTTTCGGAAAATTTTCAGAAATCACTCTATTGATTTCGCGGTCAACTAATTTGCCATGCCTTGCCAACTCCCGCTCAATATTCATAGAGGATAGTGATTTAATATCTAATTATAAATAAGTTATTAATTTTCGATTTTATCTCTTTGCAAAAGAAGAAGAATATACTCTTGCAAATGCAAATCTCATTATCTCGTCGCAGATTACTTTAAATGCCAGATAGGCAGCTAGTTCTTTCTCTATTTGTACGCCCTCTGTTGGTGCGTGAATCATAAATTTCTCAAAATGCTGATCTCTTAAACCCCCAAAATCTTGCAGAAGTATAAGTAACTCATGAGGTTCTTTTTTACTTAAATTGCGAATATGAGTGAACAATTCCTCGTATTTTCTGTATGCAGAATTAAGTATTCTCTCCCCAAACCATCCATCACCAAGTGTTTTTTGCACTGTTCTTCTAAATTCTGCTTTTGTGAACTTCTTAATTTGTGGCATATTGCTATTTGTCCCTAAGGTGCCTAAATTATAAATAGATTCTCAATTTAATACTCAGTATGGAAAAATTCAATTTTGGCACAGGGGATCGAGTTCGAATTACTGCTAAGCAAAATACATATGAAGGCATAGTTATGCCCCGGCCAGAGCTTGCGGATAAGGAGCACATAGTTTTGAAACTTGATAATGGCTATAACATAGGAATTCTTATCAGCGCAATTAAAAATGTAGAAAAATTATCCGGTCCAAAGCCAACCGCTCATGGCTCATCGCCACTAAGTTTTGACCAAGAAAAGCCAAAAATTTCTGTAATTGCCACAGGCGGAACAATAACAAGCAAAGTTGATTATAGGACAGGCGGGGTTTTTCCTTTTACAACTCCTGAAGAACTTTTAGAAGGTGTGCCTGATCTGGCAAAAATTGTTAATGTTAAACACATTTTGAAGCCATTTACACTATGGAGCGAGGACATGACTCCAAATGAATGGACTGTTATTGCAAAAGAGGTTGCAAAGGAACTAAATGATCCACAAGTGCACGGAGTCATAGTAACTCATGGCACAGATACATTGCATTACACCGCAGCCGCGCTTTCTTTTATGCTGAAAAATTTGAACAAGCCAGTTGCTTTAGTCGGGGCGCAGCGCTCTGTTGATAGGGGAAGCTTTGATGGGAACATGAATTTAGTTTGCGCAGCGCATTATTGTTTAAGCGAAATTGCAGAGGTTGCAGTTGTTATGCACGGAAAAACAGATGATGAATATTGCATTGCCTCGCGCGGGACAAAAGTTCGCAAAATGCATTCCTCGCGCAGAGATACATTCCGCCCAATAAATGAATTTCCGCTTGCGAAAATTTTCCCTGATGGGAATATTGTAATTATAAATCCAAAGCACAAAACTCGCTCTAATTCAAAAGTAGAGGCAGATGCAAAATTTGATGAAAAAGTTGCGTTGATTTATTATTATCCAGGCGCCCTTCCAGAAATTTTGGATTATTATGTTTCAAAAGATTACAAAGGAATAATAATTGCAGGAACAGGATTTGGGCATGTTTCGACAAATCCGCTTAAAGAGGAGAACAAATGGTTGAATTCAATCAAAAAAGCGATTGAGGGAAAAGTTTTTGTTGGAATAACAACGCAAACTCTCTATGGAGGAACTGATCCCTTAGTTTATTCAGCTGGAAGATTAATACAAGAAGCTGGTGCTGTTTATTTAAAAGATTTGCTCCCAGAAGTTGCGTATGTGAAATTGGGATTAGTTCTCGGAAAGACAAAAGCTCTTTCAAAAATAAAAGAATTAATGCTCACAAACATTGCGAATGAATTTGCAGAAAGAATTGAACCTGAGACTTTCCTTTACTGATTATGGACTACAAATCCCTTGGCCTAAAATGTGGATTAGAAATCCACCAGCAGTTAGACACTGAAAAATTATTTTGCGACTGCCCAAGTATTTTACAGGAGCGCGAACCTGATATCTTAATAAAAAGGAAATTGCACGCTGTTGCCGGAGAATTAGGAGAAGTTGATCCAGCAGCAATGCAAGCAGCTCTGCGCGGCGCGAGTTATGTTTATCAATTTTACAATGATTCAAATTGTTTAGTTGAATTGGATGAGGAGCCGCCGCATGAAATTAATTACGATGTGCTTGATACTGCGATTTTGCTCTCTGCATTATTGCGTGCTAAGCCTGTTGATGAAATCCATATTATGCGAAAAACTGTGATTGATGGCTCAAACACTTCTGGGTTTCAAAGAACAGCTTTAATTTCCACAAACGGAGAATTAAAACTGCGCACAGGGGATAAAATTGGAATACAAACAATTTGCGTGGAAGAAGATGCTGCTCGAATAATAAGTGCGAAGCCAGACGAGGTTGTATACAATCTCGATAGATTGGGAGTTCCTCTGATTGAAATTGCAACTGCGCCACAAATAACTTCCCCTGAAATGGCGCGCGAGGTTGCTTTAACTCTTGGTCTTTTGCTACGCTCAACAGGGAAAGTAAAGCGCGGGATTGGGACAATAAGGCAGGACCTCAATGTTTCAATTGCACATGGTGCAAGAGTTGAGATAAAAGGAGTTCAGGAATTAAATCTGATTGCGAAAGCTGTTGAAAACGAAGTTATAAGGCAAGTTGCACTTTTAAGTTTGCGCGATGATTTAAGATTAAGGAATGCTCCTTATCCCGAGAAAAAATTTTACGATATTTCACAAATTTTTACAACTTCGCAATCAAAAATAATTAAAAGTGCGATTGAATTTGGAAAATTAGTTTATGCACTTAAACTTCCAAAGTTTGCAGGACTTTTGAAAAAAGAAGTTTCCCCTGGGCGAAGATTTGGAACAGAACTTGCGGATTATGCAAAATCAATGGGCACTTCTGGAATATTTCACTCAGACGAGCTTCCAGCTTATGGAGTTACTTTTGATGAGGTTATGCGAGTGCGCGCAGCGCTTTCATTAACAGACAAAGATGCTTTTATTTTAATTGTGGATTTGAAAGAAGTTAGTGAAAAAGCATTAAACGCAGTTGTTGACAGAATAAATTTAGCCTTTGAAAAATTGCCTGGAGAAACAAGAAAAGCAAATTCAGACGGAACAACTTCTTATATAAGACCGCTTCCTGGCGGCGCAAGGATGTATCCAGAGACTGATTTAATGCCAATAGTTGTCCAGTCAAGAAAACTTTCTGAGCTGAAGAAAAAACTTCCAAAGCCCCCCTGGGAGCAGATTAAACAGATTGAGAAAAAATACAAATTATCAAATGAATTAGCAACAGAACTTTACAACGAAAATAAAGTTCAATTGTTCGAAAAGCTTTTCGATTTAACAAAAATTGAACCAACTATTATTGCAAATACGCTTACAAACACATGGAATTCTCTAAATCCAGAAGTTGAACTAAGCGCAAAGCACTTTTTAGATTTATTTAATGCCCTCAAGGGTGGAAAGTTTAGCAAGGAGGCAATTCCTCAAGTTTTGGAAGCGTGGCTAAACAATTTGGGTAAAAATTTGGATGCGATAATCTCAGATTTAGGATTAGAGAAGTTATCCTACGCGGATTTGGAAAAAATAATTGATAAAATTGTTTCAGAAAACACAAAATTAATTCAAGAAAAAGGCGAAAGCGCTTTGCAACCTCTTATGGGCGATATAATGAAAGAGGTCCGCGGTCGCACAGATGGAAAGTTAATAATGGAAATTCTGCAAAAGAAGCTTGGATATGGAAAATAATTATTTCAAAGCAATTTTGATTTTTGCTTTTGTGTCAATTATTTCATTCGTTTTGTGGAAATTTTCCCCAAATGAAATTTTTGCTAGTATAGCATTTCAAGGGGCAATTTTACTTTTAGTTCCTCTTGCGCTTTCGTTTGTATACAAACAAAGATTTTCAGAAATCGGAGTTTCTATTGAACGCAAAAAAGAAATTTTCTTTTATTCAGCCGCGCTTATTTTAATTTCAATTCCAATCATGCTCTATGCGGCGCGCCTCCCCGAGTTTAATGCTTTTTATCCGCAGTTTTTCGCGCGAAATTTTCCTGAATTTTTAAAGTTTGAATTTTTAGCTTTGCCTGGATTTTTCTTTTTAGAATTTTTTTACAGGGGATTCGCGCTTCAATTGTTCAGAAAATCTGTTAAAAATGATTATCTTGCGATTTTGCTGCAAAATATCCCATACTTCTTTATACACTACGGAAAGCCGGCCGGAGAATTATACTATAGTTTTTTCGCAGGAATTGTTTTAGGATATGTTTGCTTAAAAGCAAAATCATTTTTGCCAGGATTTTTTGCGCATTATAGCGGAGCTTTTATATTCGATTATCTAAATTGGTAGTATGAGCGAAGTTTGGGTTAAGAGGTCTCCAAAGGGCCCAGTAACAATGAGGCTTGCTGCTAAAGAAGATTTTGCTGCAATTATAGATATAGATAACTTGGTAAGCAAAGCAAATAAATGGTTTCCGTTAATAGATACGCATCTTTCAGATTATATAAATAAAAAGCAGGTATATGTTGCGGTTTTTAATGGCGAAATAATAGGTTTTGCTATATACTATGATAAAGATGAAGCGCGTTATTATGTAAGGGCAGCAGTTCTGCATAACTTTAGAGGCCTCAAGATATATTCTGCCTTTGTCCTTTTGCGAATGCTCAAATCAAGAAAACGTGTATTTGTTCCTCTTCTTGAGCCACATTCTTTACTATCTGAAATCGCAGAGCGCCTCAGGTTTAATATTGAAAAATCTGAAAGTAACATAAAGTTTCTTCTAGTTGATCATGATTTTTCAGTAAAGATTAGAATCCCAGATAGTGTCTCTTCTGACTATGCGGATAATAGTATTTTGCAATTGCTAAAGGAAGATGGCTGGCATCCAACAGATTAATTACACTTCAAAACTTCATTCTCATCAAAAATCCCAGCAATTGGCAAATAATAATTATTATATTCACAGCTCTCATCCGCTAAGCATGAATAAATATAATAAAATTCTTTTGCTGTTGGGTCAATTTGCATCCATCTCCCCTCAATTTTAGCTGAAACCCATGCATGCGAATAATCATCAATTTCATTTCCATAAACAATGTAAGAATCAATGCCAACATTTTTCAGCATAGAGACAAGCACAATTGATTTGTCTGTGCAGTCACCATCTTTTGTCTCTAAAACCTCAGAAGTTGTACGCCAGTTATCATACCGATTATATTTTATTTCATCTGAAGCATATTCAAAAAACGCATTTGCTTTTTCCAAATCTGTTTTGCTATCTCTAGTTAATGAAAAAGCAAGTTCTTTTGCAGTTGGATTTGAAATCTGCACATAATTTTTCTGCGGGCTACGAACTGGATTACAATTTTTTAAAGAATTTTCAAAAGTCGAGCTGTAAGAATTAATGCTTTCCTCCCAGTTCGTATTAGAAATTTGTGCGCCCGCTGAAATAATTTCAGTGTTTGCCTTCTCAACATTAGCGGAATGTCCAAATATTTGGTATGCAGAAAACAAAATAATTGCAAATACAATTGCGATTAATATTTTTCCCCTCACCTATGCCACCACACTAACATTTTTTTCGCTGGGGATTATTTGAGCACTAAATATGCTATAGCAATCCCCACTATTAATATTATTGCAAATAAGTATAGCGCGACCTTTTTAAAGCTTATCTTTCCAAAGAGCTCTTCCCAGATGTGTCCTTCGTAACCTACTGCGCTCATCTCATTCACCACAAAAATGCCATCAGTTCAATAGCAAGCGAGCCTAAAATTGAAAGCAGCAAGCCTGCTTTTACCATGTCAATGACTTTTGCATATCCAGTCCCATATGCCATTGCATTTGGAGGAGTTCCAACAGGAACAATAAAGTCAAACGAAACAACCATGCCTACAACAAGCCCGACTGCCAGCGGGCTTACGCCCAGTATGCTTGCCAGTGGTATCATTACAGGTATCAGGATCGCAGCAGCACCAGTGTTTGCGACAAACGCAGTAAATCCTACTGCAAACAAAGCCAGTACAAAGAAAAGTATGAAAGCGCTCTGCCCGCCAAGCACGCCTGCGAGTCCTGTGGCTAAAATCTTGTCAAGTCCAGTGAGAACAATTGCGTTTCCAAGGCTGAGCCCCCCTCCCACCAGCAAGAGAACATCCCATTCTATCTTAAACAAATCTTTTTTTCCAAGCAGGTTCAATCCAAACAGTGTAATAACCGGGAGCATTGCAATCACAGAATTGTGAATCCCGTGCAAAGTTTCAGTGAGCCAGAGCAAAACAGTTATAGCAAAAACCCAGAAGACAGTTTTCTGCTCCCTGCTCATTGGCTTTTTTTCTTTTTCTGCAAATTTTATTACAGGGATTTCAGGCTTGTAAAATGTTATTAGTACAAACCATGCAAGCGGAATCATGATTACCACAAGCGGAAGCGCCCTTATAGTCCATCCCAAAAAGCTTAGGTGTATGCCGTGTTCAGCGAGCCAGCGGATTGCAATTAAGTTTGGCGGTGTTCCAACCGGCGTTCCAAGCCCGCCTATCGTTGTTGCGTATGCAACTCCCAGAACAACCGCCCTTCCGTAATTTGAGCCTGGCTTCAAGCGGCTTGCCAGCAGGACTGCCACCCCGATTGGCATCATAAGCGCTGCTGTTGCCGTGTTTGATATCCAGAATGAGATAAGTGCAGTGACTATCATAAGTCCCAAAAGAAAAATCTTGGAATTTTTTCCGAAAAATGAAATAAGCTTCTCAATAATCCTTTTGTCAAAATTATGCACCTGTATTGCCTGCCCGAGCACGCAGCCGCCCAGAAGAAGCGCAATTATCGGATCAAAAAACGGTGCGAATGCATTGACCGGTTTTATGCGCGCAAGCACAACCAAAAGCACCGGCACAATTAAAGCCGTTATCCAAAGAGGAAGCGCCTCTGTAAACCACAGGACTGCAACAAAAACCATTATCGAAGCGACAATCCTTGCTCCAATCTCAATAGGCGCAAGAAAAACAAGCCCTGCAAGAATTACTGCTATAATTAGGGCAAGCTCCTTCCATTTGTGAAATATTTTTTTCATTCTAAGGCGAACAGTTTTTTTGCGTTTCTTGTTGTTGTTTTAATTGCTTCGCTTATATCTACTTTTTTAATCTCTGCAATTTTCTGCACTGCGACTTTAATATTTGAAGGGACATTTCTTTCTTTTGGATTTGGACCCAGAACAGGTGCATCGCTTTCCAATAATAAATTTTCCAGTGGCAAATTTTTTACTAATTTTTGTTTCTGCTCGCTTCGAACAATCGAAGGCGGGATTGAAAAACAATATCCAAGCTCAATTCCTTTTTTTGCGCTTCCAAATTTTCCATCAAATGCGTGCATACAAACTTTTTCTGCTTTTTCTTGTTCTAAAATTTCAATAACATATTTTCCTGCGCTGCGCGAGTGTGTGACAATTGGAAGATTAAGTTCTTTTGCCAAATCAATATAAATTTTAAAAATCTCTTTCTGTGTTTCGCGCTGCGTTTCTTCTTTAACAATCCAATAATCCAGCCCAATTTCTCCGATTGCATAAATTTTATTTTCACTTGCGGCTGTGCGGATAAAATCTGTGGTTCTTTTTGCCTCTTCCAAATTAATATTTGCAGGATGCCATCCCAAAGAAGGCTTTAAAATTTTAAATTTTTCTGCTAATTGCAAAACTTTTTCGCACTCAGAATAGGTGCCGCCGGAATCTAAAATTGCAGTTATTCCAGATTTTTCCGCAGAGCGCAAAACTTCTGCTCTATCAGAATCAAAATCTTCTAAATTAATGTGGGAGTGGCAGTCGATTAGTTCCATAAGATAGAATTAGGCAATACCAATTTAAACTTATTCCAAAAACTCAATCTCATCCACAATTCCATCAGAATTTAAATCCAATCCCTCAACAACTTTTGCAAAAACTTTTTTGTCCTTTTTATTCCCTTTTGCAAGCTCTTCGGTATGTTTAGTTAGAGCTATTGTTGCAGCGCGAGTTCCAGAATACCTTTTTCCTGCAACAATAATTATCCAATGCCCTTTTGAATATGGATTTGGCATCTTAACAACTAATCCTGTTTCATCTGCGTTGTAAGTTTTTCCTGAAACTTTTGAAATAATGTTTTTTGTTTTATAATCAAATCGCACAGGCATTTTTGCATTCATGCGTTCGGTTATTTTATTCACGATCGGCCCTCCAAGAGAAATTATATTTTGTTTTAAATCTCCGTTTCTTAATTCAGTGTCAAGCTTTACAACAGGTTCTGGTGAATAATAGCTTAAGTAGCTTCCAAGAAAAAGGGCAATATCAATCGCGTAATATCCATCGTTTGAGCGCGCCCTTTCTGGGCCGTGAGATTGCGGGCTGCCAATAATAATTGTGCAGTTTAATTTTCCATCTTTTACAAATGGATCTAAAAACTTTTGTGCATTCTCATTTGTAGCGCTGATTTTTGTTGTCTCTCGTAAATCGGAAAATCGTACTACAAATGCAGGTTCTGTTAATTCATAATATTTTGCAACCGCGCCCTGGCGGTTTTCCGTGCGCGCAACTCTCACTAATCCGTTGCGCTCAAAATTTTTAATATGATAATAAACTTTTTGCTCGTGCACATTTAGTTTTTGTGCAATTTCCTTTGGATAGGCGGGGCCTTCGGGAAGAAATTTTAAAATTCTATTTGCTAATTCGCTTCCAAAAACAGACAAGCTCTTCCCTTTTACTTCCTTTGCAGGAAGTGTAAGCAACTTTTGCGATTGTTTTTCAACTATATACATATCGGAACCTGCTTCGAAACCAGGCAATTTTTTTTAAACCTTACCCGGTTCCGATACCTCCATTGAGGGCATTCGCTTCGCGAAGCCCGCATGGCACAATTCAAATTGGAAAGCCTTTATAAATACTTTTTGGTAGTATTAAAAAAATTTTAATAGGGCTTATATATAATGCCGGCAAACTGGAATTCTATGTGCGGAATTATAGGATATGTTGGGAAAAAGCGCGCTGCGCCAATTATACTTGAATGCTTAAAGCGTTTAGAATATCGCGGTTATGATTCAGCTGGAATCGCAACAATTAATGGCGGCAAATTATTTTTGAAAAAAGACAAGGGTTTCATAAATGATGTTATTTTGCACACAGACCTTCCCTCCCTTCCCGGGCAAATTGGAATCGGGCATACAAGATGGGCAACACATGGAGTTCCGAGCATGAGGAATGCGCATCCACATACTTCCTGCGATGAAAAAATCGCAGTAATTCACAACGGAATTATTGAAAATTATCTGGACCTTAAAAATGATTTACTTGAAAAAGGGCACAAATTCAAATCCGAAACAGATACAGAAGTTTTTGCTCATTTAATTGAAGAAAATTTTAAGAAAAAAAAGAATTTTGAAAGCGCTGTTTCCGACTCGCTGAAAAAAATTCATGGCGCTTTTGCATTTGTTGTTTTGAACGCAGATGAGCCTGACAAAATAATTGTGGCTCGAAATAATGCTCCTTTAATAATCGGTTTGGGGGATGGGGAGAATTTTGTGGCAAGCGACATTCCTGCATTTTTGAGTGAAACAAGGCGCGCGGTAATTTTAGAGAATGGGGAGTATGCAGTGATTGCAAAAGAAAGCGCAGTTGTGAAAGAAATAAAATCCAGCCGCGTTGTTAAAAAGCAAATTCAAAACATAAAGTGGAGTGCCGAAGCTGCTGAAAAAGGTGGCTATGAGTACTTTGCGCTAAAAGAAATAAATGAGATCCCGCGTGCAACAGAGGACACGTTAGCAGCTCTGCCTGAAATTGAAAAAATCGCGCATAAAGTAAAGAAATTCATGCGAAACCCAAGGTTTCGCTACCCGCAAACAAAGTTTGCGGTTAAGAAAATAATTTTTGTCGCTGCAGGAACTTCATACCACGCAGCTTTAATCGGAAAATATTTGTTTGAAAATTTATGCAAAATCCAATGCGAAGCTGTTTTGGCTTCTGAATTCTCTTGGAGCCTTGCAAATATTGTAGATAAAAACACTTTAATAATTGCAATTTCGCAGAGCGGCGAAACTGCTGATACTTTGCTTGCGCTTGAAGATGCAAAATTGCGCGGGGCAAAAGTTTTAGCAATTTCAAATGTAATTGGAAGCTCAATAACAAGAGAAGCTGATTTTAATGTTCACACAAACGCCGGCCCAGAAATAGCAGTTATTGCAACAAAAACTTTTGTAACACAGCTAATTGTTTTGTATGCCCTTGCTTTTTATTTAGCAGGAAAAAATCCGGCTCCTCTTAAGAAAATTCCTGCATTGCAGGCGAAAACTCTCTCTCTCATAACTAATATAATAAAGGAAACTGCAGAGAAAATAAAAAGCGCAAAGGACATTTACTTTTTAGGCCGCGGAATTTCTTATCCATTAATTTTGGAGGGTGCACTTAAGCTAAAGGAAATATCTTATATCCATGCAGAAGGTATGCCGGCAGGCGAATTAAAGCATGGGACTCTGAGTTTAATTGAGGAAAATGTGCCTGTTATTTTCTCTTTAACTCCTGAATCTCATGAAAAAACAATTAGCAACATGCAGGAAGTAAAAGCCCGCAGCGGTTTTATTATTGCGATTACAAATGAGAAGGATACTTCTGTAAAAGAGCACGCAAATATTGCAATAAAAGTTCCTGAAGTCGAAAATCCACTCATGTATCCACTTTTACAAATTTTGCCACTGCAACTTTTGGCCTATTACACAACGGTTGCGCGTGGGTTGAGCCCGGACAAACCAAGACATCTTGCAAAGTCAGTAACTGTTGAATAATTTTGTTCAATTCTTGAAGCGCAAGCTTTATAAAATGTTCAGGTTTATCTTTTCATGGCTTTAAGCTATGAAAAAGTATATTTTGCTCATAATAGTTTTGGCTATAAGTGTAAGCTTAACGAATGCTGCTCCTACTGCAGACGTTGCTCGAGCGGCAGGCACAGTTATAATTGATAATACTCAATCCTCTCAAGATATTGAAATTACCAATGCTAATGTAGTAGTCTCAGAGGAAAAACCAACTTCCAGCCCTACGCTAAATATCGGCGATACTGTTACATTTTTTGTTGGCGGCTCGGCTCATACGATTATGTTAAAAAGCCTTGCAGGAGGCGTTGTTGTAATCACTGTTGCTTCAACACCATTTGATGTTGAGCTTAGAATAAATAATCCAACCTATCTAGATGTTGATACGGACGGAGATAACGATATAATAGTTACAGTTCTTGAAATATTAACTGCATCATCAGCTAGGTTTAAAATAGATTATCTTGCAGCAGCTGCAAAGACAACTGACACCGCAATTATGCCCCCTCCTCCAACTCCTAGCATTGCAGAAGCTGTTCCTCCCCTGCCCTCGCTCCCTTCTGTAATTGCTCCGACTCAAACAGCACCTTCTAAGGCAACTCCGAAAAAACTTCAGCCGAATGCGCTTGTTGGGATAGTACTTGTTATAATAATTGTTGTTTTTCTTGGCTTTCAATACCGGCAATCAGAAGAGGGAAAAAAGCAGAAAAGGCGGCGCAAGTTTTATTAATTTAAAACAAACTACGGAGTTCTATGGCTGCTGATAAAATTTGGGAAGAGTTTGCCGAGAAAAGAGCAAGCCCACTGCGTTCGTATATTTCAAAAAAGTTTAATTCAAACACTGAGCGAGTTCTTTCAGATGGGCTCAAGCTCAATAAAAAGCTTGTTGTTCTAGATGCAGGCTGTGGATCAGGACGGTGGAGTTTCTTTTTTGCTCCTCGCGTGAAGAAAGTTTTTGGAATTGATAGCTCAAAAACTGCAATTCAAAATGCGCGGAGCGCAAATAAATTTTCAAATACCCAATTTAAAATTGGTACGCTTACAAAACTGCCGTTTAAAAACAATACTTTTGATTTAACTTATACTTGTATTACGCTGCAGCACATTGTAAATGAAAATGATTTTCAAAAAGCCGTGAGCGAATTAATTAGAGTTACAAAAAAACCAGGAAGGATTGCAATTTTTGAAACAATAAGGCAGACAAAGCAAACGCGCTCAAATTATATTGTTTGTAGAAGTGTAAAAGAATACAAGCGTGCATTCGAAAACTTTGGGGCAAGATTCCTCTGCGGACGCGGAATTAGATTTCCTTACCTTTATTTTGCTTATCTTACACTGCTTAAAAAAATCTATGGCTTTAGTCCAAAATACAGAGATGTGCGAGATACAATAGCTTTTTTCAAAAAACTTGAAAAAAGCAGCTTTTTGCCATTAATTAAAGCAGGGCTTTCATTTATTTTCTTAATCTCCGCGCCTTTTGACTTTTTAAGCAAGTATTTAGCTTTTCTTTCAACTGAGCGCCTTATGCTCTTTAAAAAATAGAAAACTTTTTATACCTATGCGCCTTTTGTTCAATATGCCTTCTAAAACAAAATATATCGCAACAACAGGCGGAGTTATTTCCGGATTGGGAAAAGGGTTAGTTTCGAGTTCTATTGGCAAAATTCTTCAGAGTTATGGGTACGATGTTACAATGGTTAAGATTGATCCCTACATAAATGTCGATGCAGGGACAATGAATCCTTTTGAGCACGGAGAAGTTTTTGTACTGGAAGATGGCGGCGAAGTTGATATGGACCTTGGAAATTACGAGCGATTTCTAAATATTGACTTAACAAAGGATCACAACATAACAACAGGGAAAGTTTACAAAGCTGTTATTGATAAGGAGCGCGAAGGTGATTATCTGGGAAAAACAGTCCAGATTATTCCGCACGTAACCGATGAGATTAAGCATGAGATAAGAAAAGTTGCAAGGGGCCATGATATTTGTGTAATTGAGGTCGGAGGGACAGTCGGAGACATAGAGAGCATGCCATTTCTTGAGGCTTTAAGACAGATGCGCATGGAAGAAGGCCCTGAAAATGTTGTTTTTGTTCATGTTACTTTAGTTCCTGTTCTGGATGTTGTTGGGGAACAAAAAACCAAGCCCACGCAGCATTCAGTTCAGCGCTTATTAGAAAGTGGAATCCAGCCTGATTTTGTCGTAGCAAGAAGCAAAAAGCCCTTAGAAGAAAAGGCGCGCAGAAAGATATCAAATTTTTGCAATGTTCCAGAGGAAAACGTAATTTCAGATCCGGATGCAAGAATTTCATATGAAGTCCCGCTTATTCTGGAAAAAGAAGGCCTGGGCAAAAAAATTGCTAAAAAATTAAATTTGAAAGTTGGCACTGATTTGAGAAAGTGGAGGTATATGGTCAACAGAATGCTCAATCCAAAAAATAATGTACGGATTGCGATGGCAGGCAAATACACGGCTCTAGGCGATTCTTATGTTAGCATTTTAGAAGCAGTTAAACACGGAGCATTGGCTAATAATGCAAAAGTTGAAATTTCTTGGATTGAAACAGAGGATTTTGAAAAGGATAAAAGCAAATTAGAAGTTCTGGATACTGTTGATGGCTTAATAGTTCCTGGGGGTTTTGGGCCGCGCGGAGTTGAAGGGAAAATTTTAGCAGTGGGTTATGCGCGCACGCATAAAATTCCATACTTAGGTTTGTGCTATGGAATGCAAATGGCAACGATTGAGTTTGCACGAAATGTTTGTGGAATGAAAGGCGCGCATACAACCGAGTGCGCTCCGCGAACAAAACACCCCGTTCTCCATATTTTGCCAGAGAAATATCAAATTAAGCAAATGGGCGGGACTTTAAGATTGGGAAGCTGGCCGTGCAAAATAAAGAAGGGAACACTTGCAGAAAAAATTTACAAATCAAATTTAATTCATGAAAGGCACAGACATAGATATGAAGTAAATCCGGATTACATTGAAAAAATTGAATCTAAGGGGCTTGTTTTTTCAGGAAAACATCCTGAACGACCATTAATGGAAATTGCAGAGCTTTCAAATCATCCTTTCTTTATTGGAACCCAGTATCACCCCGAATTTAAATCTCGGCCAGAAAAACCAAGTCCGATTTATGCGGAATTTATAAAAGCCTGCATTAATTATAAAAAGACAAAAAGAAAATCTTGAAAATAAAAATGGGAAGCACAAGAATTGTTTTATTGTTTGGATTGCTCATTGGCATATTTATGCTAGTTGGGAGTTTCTTTGGAACTTATGGAATTATAACAGCCCTAATCTTTGCAGCCTTGATAAATGTGGTTTCATACTTTTACTCAGATAAAATTGTTCTAGCGATGTATGGAGCAAAAGAAGTTTCTGCCCATGATTATCCAAAACTGCACCACGTTGTTGAGCGGCTTGCAAAAAAAGCAAAAATCCCTAAGCCAAAGGTTGCAGTTATGCAAAGCGCAACTCCTAATGCTTTCGCTACTGGAAGAAATCCAAAAAATGCAGTTGTTTGCGCAACTACTGGGATTTTAAATTTATTAAATGAGAATGAGCTTGAGGGAGTTTTTGCACATGAGATCAGCCATATAACAAACAAGGATATTTTAGTTGGAACAGTTGCAGCAACTATAGCAGGCGCGATTGCATTAATCGGAAGATTTGCATATTTTGCTGGCTCATCTAGAGACAGGGGGGGAAACGCTTTAATGTTTTTAATTTTCATAATTGTTGCACCGCTTGCAGCAGCTTTAGTAAGAATGGCAATTTCCAGGCAAAGAGAATATGGGGCTGATTATTCAGGAGCAATTCTGAGCGAAAAACCATTAGCACTTGCCAGTGCATTGCAGAAAATCTCAGCCGGGGTTAAACATCATCCACTCAAGAGCGGAAGCCCTGCAACTTCGCACTTATTTATTGTAAATCCCTTTGCAGGAGAATCTTTAATCCATTTATTTTTAACACATCCGCCTCTTGAAAAGCGGATAGAAAGGCTTAAAAGCATAAAAGTGTAGTTTCAAAGGATTCATGGCCCGATTTCCAGAAGCAGAAGCAAGACTGTTCAAGAATATGTATATTTGCATGAAGTGCAATGCTCGCAATCGCGTTGACCCAAGAAAAGTTAGGCTTGGGAAAGCAAAATGCAGGGAATGCGGTCACAATCGCTTGAGACAGAAGAAACGCGCTGCTGGAAAATAAATAGTAGGCTAGAGAGCTATCAGTTTGAACTTATAATAATATATAAATATAATCTAAAACAAGCACTCTGAAAGCATATTTCGGAACTATACGTTCCTCATATTTTCTCTCGGGGGAAATAAATCAAGAAAATGGAACAAAAAAGCGAACACGTCCAGGTGAAAAGTTCCCATCTATCTATATTGTTGTTTGTTTTTGGCTTGGTTGTAGGAGCGTTTGCAGGCTATTATTTTGGAATTCAGCAGAGCTTTGGAACAACTTCCACTGGCATACAGACATCATTTACTGGAGATGGTAGCGAGGGCAGCTCGCAAGGAATAACAGTGACACGAGATGCGCTATTTACAAAATATGCAACTGATCTAAAGTTGAACAAGCAACAATTTGAATCCTGTGTTGATGATGGGGAATACACAGAAGATGTAAATTCTGATTACAAACTTGCATTAGCACTAGGTGCAACAGGAACACCAACTTTTGTTATAAATGGGCAGCTTGTTCCAATAGGTGCAGCTCCTTACGAGGAATTTAAATCAATATTGGATAAAGAACTAGCAACTCCGTCAAATCGCTCCATGGCATTAAGCCTTGTCAATTCAAAAGATCAAACACTTGGCAAAAAAGACGCTCCAATTATAATGCTCGAATTTTCTGATTTTCAGTGCCCGTTCTGTGGGAAATTCTGGAAAGATACATTGCCGCAGATTAAGAAAGATTATGTTGATACTGGAAAAGTTCTCTTTGTTTACAAAGATTTCCCACTGAGAAGCATTCATCCACTTGCTCAGAAAGCTGCCGAGACTGCTCTCTGTGCAGGGGAACAAGGAAAATACTGGGAATACCACGATACTTTATTTGCAAAACAAATTGAATGGGCGCGGTAAAGCTCGTGAGATGAAACTTTTTAAAATTCTTTCCGAGAAGCGTTATTTGGCAACCGCAGTGGCAGCTACATTCGTTATGCTTCTAATTTTTCCGACTTTTCAATCACTTGGAAATCTAGATATATGGTTTACCTTTATCAGCCCGTTGAACTTTGTGCTTTACATGATTTTTTCAATTCTTTTTGGAATAACAATGTCAATACAATACCATTCATTCAGGCAAAAAATTCAGGCCTGCGAATTAAAAAGCGCTTCAAGCCAGGCAGGCTCGATTTTAGGAATTTTTGCATTTCAATGCCCTGCCTGCATTCCAATACTTGCACAAGCACTTGGATTTAATACTGTAATATTCCTTTCAGCATACAGGACTCCGCTTATGCTAATTGGGCTTGTACTTATGTTTGTTTCACTCTATTTGCTTGGCGCGTTCACAAAGGGTAGTTGATTAGCAGATAAATTAATTGCTCTCTGATGCTACCCTTTGTGTCAAGAACTAGTTGTTGCAATTGGCTGCTGTATTTTAAAAATTTTATCAAAATTATAATAGACAATTGCTATCAATCCTATATACCCCAGATAGCTTAGCACTTCCATCAAACTTGGATTTCCGTTATATCCGAACAAGGCTTTCAAGAAACTTCCCACAACTCCTTTTTCATCCAAAATATGATTTATATTGTACACTGGAGTTTTTATCGGATTTACAACTCCCGCCTCTTCAAATTCATGAACACCATGGGCAACTAGTCCAGCTGCAAATAAAATTAAAAGCACACTTGTAACTGAGAAAAAGTTTTTCAAATCAATTCTTTTTATTCCTGCAAAAATTACAAATCCCAGCCCAACTGCAACTATAATTCCTAAAATTCCGCTTAGGAAATCAAATTGTCCAATAAATGCAGTTGCATTTAAAAATATAACAGTTTCAACTCCTTCCCTCAAAACCATTACAAAAGCAAGAGCAAAAATTCCAATCTCATATTCCATCTCTATGTGCTTTGAGAGCTGCGCCCTTATGTGCTCTGCAATTAGATGTTTTTGCTTTAGCATCCAGAATATCATTGTAGTAAGTAAGAGAGCAGCAGCAAACATTGTTGCGCCCTCAAAAATTTGCTCAGTAGCTCCTGTGAAGCCGCCTGCGAATCTGCTGAACAAAAAAGCTGCTACTCCGCTTCCGACAATTGCAGAAAAAGTCCCGCCCCAGACAAATTTGTTATACTTTGTATTTTCTGTTTTTATTAAATAAACTAAAATAATTCCAACAACTAGTGCAGCTTCTAAAGTTTCCCTGAATGTTATTACAAATGTAGGTAAGCCCACATTATATCACGGAGTTAGGTATGCCTAACCCTATATATAAGTTTTTACTTAGAATAAGTATCTGTTAATCTTTTTAATCTTGTAATGGTATCATCGGCGAAAAAATGCTCCAAATCACAGGCCTCTTTTGCGGCGCGCTCTTCTGAAAGTTTCAATACTCTTTTAAAAAAATCTTCAAGTACCTTGTAATGATGAGTTACTTTTCTTGCACCAATCAAACCCTGCTTTGTTAATCTAATTGCAGTTCCCTGCTTGTAAACTAACAATTTCTGTTTTCGCATTTTTTTAACCATTTCAGAAACACTCGCCTTGCTGACCTCCAAATATTTTGAGACATCTACTGGCCGTGCATTTCTATGCTCATATCTCTGAATATTGTAAATAGCTTTCAAATACATCTCTCTTGATTCGATTTCAGATTTTCTCATACAAAGTTAGGATGCCTAACTGGATATATAAGGTTTGCCTTACCTACTTTAAAAATAGAAATTTACGCGCCAGTTCCCATGCGAATCTTTTTCTGCTCTACCTTAAACTGTTTTGAGCCGCACTCCTTGCACTCTTTGAGATATTGTTTTACATCCCCAATAAAACTGCAAGCCAGTGCACCGCCTTTTACTTCAGTACTAACATCACAGGCGATTGGAACATCAACTCTTTCTTTCCGAGTGCATTTCTTGCAAGTCAATTCAACTTCTACCATCATAACTGGAACTTGGGCCATGTATATATTTAATTACGCAACACTTATAAATTTATTGGGATTAACTCAAATTATGAAAGTAATAATTTATACAACCCCAACTTGCGTTTATTGCAGAGCAACTAAAGAGTACTTTAAACAGAACAATATAAAATATACTGAAAAAGATGTTGTTTCTGATCTGAAGGCGCGCGATGTAATGGTTAATAAGAGTGGCCAGCGCGGAGTTCCGGTTATTGTTATTACGGATTCAGAGGAACACGTAATAATTGGCTGGAATAAAAGCGCGCTTGATGAGGTTTTAGGAATAGGCTCGCATGCTGTTACACAAATAAAGCCAAAAAAGAAATCAAAAAGGAAATAATTTATTGTACTCTATTTTTAAGCAGTGATTTTGAATAACTTTTAATCCTGCGGCTCGCGCTTTTGCCGCTGCTGTATCATCTTGAATTCCAAGCTGAGTCCAGATTACATATTTTTTCCCAGTTTCTTTTTGCAATTGCAAAGCTTGTTCTACAATTCCAGCAACTTCGTTTGAAGGCCGGAAAACATCAATAATGTCAATTTGCTTTTTTAAATCTAAAGGAAGATACAATAAATTTGGATACGCTTTTTCTCCTAAAATTTCATCCGCAGTTGGATTTATTGGGATAATTCCATAACCTTTTGATTGCATTAATGCAGGAATATCGTGCGCGTCCTTTCCCGGATTTTTGCTGCAGCCCACAACCGCAATTGTTTTTGAACTCTGCAAAATTTCTACAATGTTTTCCATTATAACAAAAGGAATATTATTCCGTAGACTATAAATAATCCCGCAGCAATTTTTTCAGCTTTTTCATAGCCAATGAATTTTGCAATTCTTTTGCCTAATAACAAATTAAGTCCTATTGCAAGTGCCAATCCCAACATTGTTCCTGCAAAAACAATTAAAGGCAAATTGTATTTTGCCCCAAGAAGCCCGGCAGCGATTTGTGACTTGTCCCCAAATTCGCTTAGAAATATAAGTGCAAAAGCTGCAAGAAAGACATTTTTTATAAGCGGCGGAACTTTTTTTGTTTTTTTCTCTTTAAAGATCATATAAATTCCAATGAGAATAAAGAGCGCCGCTATCCCTACCTTTAAGAAAGCAATTTTAAAGAAACTTGCAACTAAACTTCCTGCAACTATTGCTATCCCATCCATTATTCCATGGGCAAGAAGTGCCCCAGAAAAAACTTGCAATGGCTTTCTATATTTTATTCCCAATGAAAAAATGACTAACTGCGTTTTATCTGCAAGTTCTGCGAGAAAAATTATTACAATTGTTGCTAGGAGTTCTATTATCATTTTTTTCTAAGCAAAATTTGTTATCACAAAAATAATTGCGATTCCTAATAATAGTACAATAAGCTGCAGTACTGATTTATCAAAATGTGCTTCCCTATGCATCTCGGGAATTAAGTTTGCAGCTGACATGTAAATGAATCCGCCACCGCTAAAAGCTAACAGGAATGCGGTAAGTCCGCCCCCCATGCTTGCTGAAAAAAAGTATGCAAAAAGCGCCCCAATAAAAGCTGTTAGTGCAGAGAGAAAATTAAAGCCCAGTGCTTTCAAATTACTAAATCCTCCGTATATCAAAATGCTGAAATCATTTATCTCCTGCGGGATTTCATGCAAAATAACTGCAATTGTTACAGCAACCCCAACTTCGATCCCTACAAGAAAACTAATCGCAATTGCAATCCCATCTAAAAAATTGTGCAGTCCATCTGCGATTAAGCTTAGATAGGCAATTGGCTTATGTCTATATTCGTGCGGCTTGTGGTAGCCAACGTGGCAGTGATACAAGTGAATGAAACTTTCAATCAGGAAAAAAACTATCACGCCTATGAGAGTGTAAAGAAATATGTCTGCGATTAAAATACCTTCAATTTCTGCAGCCTCCGGGAGTAAATCAAAAAATGCTCCGCCCAGCATTGTTCCTGCTGCGAAACTTATAAGAATAAAAATTATGTTTTTTAGCTTTCTGCCACTCATTGAAATTGTGAGAATTCCAACTAAAGAAACCAAGCTCACAATCAATACAGAGAGCAATATTAACCCCAATGTCATAGTATGCTGCTTCGGAAGCTTCGCTTCCTTGCATCTCGCAAAGGAATCAAATTCCTTTGCACACGCGAAACCTTCCGTTTCGCGTTGTCTCGCTTCCGCTCAAAGATGCTTTGAAAATTAGGCTTAAATAAGTTTTGATCAATTAGTTAAATAAAATAATTATTTCTCCCATCCCTGATATGCGCTTCTTCCATAATAAAACAATGCTAAAATACCAAAAATTATGAAGCCCAATGATTGCAAGGCTTCCCCCAAGGTTGCGCTTATCATTCCTATAACTCCAAGAATAAGTGATATTATTGCAAAGGCAACTCCTGCAACCACCTTCCATTTTGCTGCTACCAATAAAAACAGCGGCATCCCTGTTGCAATGCTTGCAATTAGCAAAAGGATTATTGGGATAATTTCCGCAAACGCAGGGCTATCTATCTCAGCAAAAACCACTGGTTTTATTCCATTAACAATTTCAGCCGCGTAAGGGCTTTTTCCAGCCTGCTTGAAAATTTCTTCCAGAGCATTTTTCAACTCTTTTCTATAATGTGGTTTTTTCCAGATTTGCCATTTGCTTTTTTGTGTCAACCCCTTTATTGCTAATAATGTTCTGTCGAAACTTGGCTTAATCTCTCTTGAGATGTTCAAATTTTTTATATCATCAAGAACAGAATTGATTCCAGAAAGCGATTCCTCCTCTGCCTCGGCAGAAAGCTCTGAAATTCTTTCAAAATATTTGTGAAAAGTTTCTGTTATTCTTACAATTTTTTCGTTTCTAGAATCTTTTGCACTCGAATAAATTAGGGCTAATATGCCCTCAAAATTTCCATCCAGATATAATTTATAAAGCTTTTTTGCGTTCGGCGCGTTTAACTCTTGTAGCTTTTTCTTTAAAGCGGGCGGTAAGTCAGGAATCTTTGCCATTGCTATTGTTTTGGTTGGTGTATTATATAAATTTATATATAATTTAAACCATCTATAGATTAAGATGTTTCAAAAAATGTTCCGGTTAAAGAAGCGCCGCTTATTTATACCAATTTTAGTAATTGTTTTTATTTCAGCTTTTGCAATTCTTTTAACTTTCCCCCCTCCTGCAAGTGCGGCTACTATTATCACATCTATGTCAGGCAGCTGGCGCGGGCTTAAGGAAGCCGAGCTGGTATCTGGTTCTGAGTTTGTGGGTGCATCAAAAGTTAACTATGATGTAATGCTTGGCGGCGAACTCTGTGGAGCAGCGGTGCGCGTGGAAGTTTATGATGGGAATAATGAATTAGTTGCACATCAAACAGGCAATAGAGTGGGACCGCATACGAGCATTCAGGGGCAGATTCCACTTTCAGGCAGAAATGTTGTTAAATTTGTAGCAACACCAGTGCCTGATGATGATTTTTTTACTCCTGATTGCCCTTTTATTGATTCCTTTATCGCAAGGGTTGAGCATAGTGACACACAACCGCTTTTTAGAACAGTTGTCTCAGGAGCAACGGGAACATCTTCTGAAGATCTTACTGCTTACTTTAATCCACAATACAATTTAGTTAGAACAATTTCAGTTGAAGGAAAAATGGGTTATGAGCTTTGTAATGCAAGGCTCGGAGTAGAAGCCTATGATAGCGGCGGGCAGCTAGTTTTTAGTGCTTCCACTCCAAATGCAGTTTACGATCATCAAACTATAAAATTCGCTGCAACTTTGCCATATTCAGATATTAAGAGTGTAAAAGCATTTCCAATAGGCGGATCAGACAAAGCTTCACCTTTCTACGCAAGAGAAGGACAAGGTATAATAAGGCTATTAGATAGGGCAACTGCCTACACATATACTGGAAAGATTGGCATCCCAAATGTTGCCGACCCAACAGGCCCAGGTGGTATAGCTGCTAATACAAAATTCGCTGGCAAAGTTATTGCAAGAGTTGCTGAGAAATCATCATCCCAATATGCCGCAACAATTTCTAAGGGAGCAGGTCAAATAGGAAGAGCTGCCGGTCAGGCTGCTGTAGTTTTATATGTAGTATCTGGTTCTGTCCAAGGTATTGAAGGTGCGGTTGAGGGAAAAGGTTTATTGAGCACTTCCCTAGGCACTATTCCTGGAGTGGATATAGCTATTGCTTACAATAAGTGCAAGTACCTCGATAATTTAAAAGTTACCTTAACTTATGCCGATGTTCCTCCTCCTGATACAACACAACCCCTGTTTAATTCTATACTTGTTATTCCCTCAATACCAAGAGCATTGGAGCCAGCCGTAATCAGAGTTTCAGCAAGTGACAACAATAAACTAGATAGTATACATTTGGGTATAGATGGTAAATACACTGCTGTTTGCCCACCCACAGGAAGTGCAAATAGCAAAACTTTATCATGCGACCTTGATTTCATTGCTCCAAAAGATTCAGGCACGCGCAGCATTGAACTCGCAGCTGTTGATATGGATGGCAATATAAAAATACACACCGGCAGTATTTCAGTTGCGCAGTACCTTCCGCCCCTTAATCTAACCGCAGGCTATCCAACTGAAAATTCAATTCCTGTTGCTTGGGACAGATACTATTCTGTTGTGGACCTCATACGCCTTGAAGTCAAGCCTGTTGGCGCAACACAATGGATAAATGCTGGCATTATGAGTCCAAAAGACCCCCAATTTTATCATTCTTATCGTATACCAAACCTAAGCAAAGGCACAACTTATGAGATAAGAGCAGTTGCACTTTCAGGAAGTACTCCTGTTAAGGAGAGCAATATAGTAACAGTCACAACAGCTGGTGGCACTGAGAAAGTTCCAGAATTTTTGCTTGCCTACGATAGTGTTAGCGATAAATCAATTAAAGTAAGGTGGAATGCTTTTCCAGGAGCTGAATTTTACGCACTTTTAATTCAACCACCAGGCGCACCCTCCTATGCATATTACTTAGTCTCTGATACTATAACTGGTACTTCACATGAAATAAAAAGTTATAAGGAAGGGGGTTTAGGAAGTATTAAAAATTTAAAGGGCGGTACTTCTTATAAGATTAAAGTGCTTGCAGAGTCCGGAACTCCGGGAAGTTTTTACAGAACAAACTTACCTAAATATTTATTGGCAGATAGCAACACCATAACAGTCAAAACCACTGGCTCAAGTACAACTCCAACTCGAACTCCAGACCCTATAAACCCAACTATTTCAACTTCGCTCACTCCAGCAAACCCAACAACAGGCCAGACAATTACTATTACAGCAACAGCTTATGATGCGAATAGCGGACTGAGCGAAACAAAAATTTACATTGACAGCACACTAAGAAAAACCTGCGCGCCACCGTTTACTTACAATGCAAACTCAGTCCCAATCTGCATTTTTAATACTTCATACACTGCAGCAGGAACTCACACTTATTATGCCACTGCCAAAGACAATGCAGGGAATAGCGCAGCAGCTGCTGGACAATTTACAATAAGGGGAAAAAGGACTTTAACAGTGTCTAAATCAGGAACAGGCTCAGGAACAATCACATCAAGCCCGGCAGGAATTGTTTGTGGCACAACCTGCTCTGCAGACTTCGTAGAACCACCTACTAGATTTTTCGACGCTGCATATAATGTGAACTTAACCGCAACTCCTGCTAGCAACTCAACTTTTTCAAGCTGGAGCGGCAACTGCGACTATAAAAGAGGGAGAAGCTGCATTGTTTATATGGCTACTGCACATTCAGTAACTGCTACTTTCTCAGTTGCAAACATTCCTCCATCTTCTACTTTTACAGTTGACAAAACTTCAGGAACAGTTCCATTAACAGTTGCGTTTACCTCAACCTCATCAGATCTAGATGGAACAATAACCTCTCACGAGTGGTATTTTGGGGATACTACAACTCGTAGATATGGGCAAGCAGTTAGTTACACCTATTATGATGTAGGAAGTTTTATTGCACAGCTCACTGTGGCGGACAATAATGGCACTCGTTCTGGCTCTGCAGTTCGGACAATCACAGTTACTGCACCAACAGGAGATACGCCACCAATAGCAGCATTTACTGTAAACGCTACCTCTGGAGATGCGCCTTTAACAGTCACATTTTCATCTACTTCAACTGATTCAGATGGGACAATAGCAAGCTATTACTGGGACTTTGGCGATTACACAACAGGCACTGGAAACTCAGTATCGCATACTTACACTGAAGTAGGAAGCTATTCTGTTCGCTTAATAGTTACTGATAATGGGGGTGCAACAGCATCAACGCGCAAACCAATTTCAGCCACTTTTTGCGTCAACCCTCCGCCAGCTCTCGCAAAATTCTGCAACAACTCAACAGGAGTCTACTAGTATGACCATTGAATCATCCCTAAAAACAATAATGAAAGGAAAAGGCTACTTAGCCATTTTGCTAATTGCAGTAGTTGCAGGAATCCTTATCTTTTCAACAGGCAGGTTTCCAACAGGATTACAAACAGGCCAAACTTCTACCCAGCCATTCACAGTTTTACTATCTAGCAACCCAGGAGAAACTTCCATCCCAATTAACTGGAACTCATATTCAGGGACTGGATTTTATAGGGTTCAAATAAAGCCGAGTAACAGCACTTCCTGGACAAACGTTGCAGACGTGACTACTACGAGTCACACAATAGCCAGTGTTCCTATTGTAAAGAAAGGTAATACTTATGATACTAGAGTGCTTGCAATGTCTGGCACTACAGTTCTCACGACGAGCAACGAGCTTACAGTGTGGACTGCTGGGAGAACAACTCCGCCGCCAGTGATTACTCCACAACTAATTCTATTTTCAGGCACAACTACAGAGCATTCAATCCCCCTAGGGTGGTATAATAATGAGGTGGCAGCAGATTTCTTTAGAATAAATATCAAGCCAACTGGCACAACACAGTGGCAATATGCTGGCGATATATTGGAGGCACCTTTCATAATTAGCTCTTATATGGTGTCAAATGTGAATACTCTTTTGCAACCCGGAACATCTTATGATATCCAAGTAATTGGTATGAAGGGAAATGTAACTAACCACCAAACACTTGCAACAAGCAATACAATAACCATGGGAACAAACCTGACCTCCAGCCAGCAAATAACACCAAATTTAGATGTGAAAACAAACGAATCAATAGCAGTTAGCTGGACTAAATATTCTGGCGCATCCTATTACAAAGTTCAGATTAAACCATCAGGAGCTACTGCGTGGAAACATGTTGATTACACCCCATACCTCTATCATTCAATAACTGCTGCAGATGGAATTCCTGGACTTCAAAAAAACACGCAGTATGATGTAAAGGTATCTGCAATTTTGGATACTGCGTTTGGTCCTATGATTATAAAAGATAGCAATACACTAACCGTCATAACTTACAATTATTAAGTCAATTTTTGTTGTTCTATTTTCTTGTTAGTCAAATTTGAAACTCTTAACCCAATCTGTCTTATCTTTCTTTCATCCTTCAAAAATTCATCCAAAAGCTCCTCAGCAACTTTTAACATTGTTTCTGTATCACTTACAGGAAGCTTGATTGTTTTACTCTTAATATGCGTATCAAAATTCGAATAGCGGCAGCGAACAGTAATTGTTTTGTAAAACATTTTTTCTTTTTTCAGTTCATTTTCAATTTCAGATGCCATAATCGCAAGCGTTTTCATTAAAAGTTCCTTTTCCTTCGTGTCCTCCTGAAAAGTGTAATTTCTATTGTGCGATTTTATTTCAGTGTACTCCTCAACAGGGCTGTTGTCAATCCCGCGCGCCATGGAATACATCTCCTCTCCATGCACACCAAATGCATCAACCAGCTTTTCTTTGCTTGCGGCGCGAAGTTTTTTTATGGTTTCAATTCCCATATCTTTTAATCGCGTTTCAGTTTTTGGCCCAACTCCAATTAATTTGCGCGGGCTTAAAGGGTCTAAAAATTCCTGAATTTTGTTTTGTGGCACAATTGTTAATCCAGCTGGTTTTTTAAAATCCGAAGCAATTTTCGCCACTAATTTATTTGAGGAAATCCCGATTGAGCAGGTAAGCTGTTCATTTTCCTTTATTTCATTTTTAATTTTCTTTGCAATCTCTTCTGCCTGTTTGAAGTTTTTTGTCTTGTCAGAAACATCCAAAAACATTTCATCTATGCTATACTGTTCTGTTTTATCAGCATATTTTTTTAATCTTAGCATAATGCTCTGCGAAACTTTTTCATAAAGTTCGTGGTTTGCCGGAATAAAAATTCCTTCAGGGCATTTTTTGTGTGCAATAGAAATCGGCATTGCAGAATGAATCCCAAATTTGCGCGCCTCATAATTAGCAGTGCTTACAACTCCTCTTTTTAGTCCTTCAATAGGACCTGCCCCAACAATCAAAGGTTTTCCCCTGTACTCAGGGTGCTCCCGCTCCTCAACAGATGCAAAAAAGGCATCTAAATCGATGTGCATAATAATTCTTTTTTCTAGCATTGCTATCGCTACTCAAATAAAACAACCAATTAATTAAAACTTTGCACTAAATCTCTATCCAGCCTTCCATTCCTTGTGCTCTGTGGTTGCCTACACTGCAATAGGTTGCGAATGTTCCGCTCTTGCTTGCTGTGAACTCAACAGTGTCTGTTTGCCCTGGGCTGATTGTCTTTGTTGCAACATTCAGCTCATCAATGATAAGGTTGTGCGGGAATTTTCCAGTATTTTTGAAAGTTATGCTTACTTTGTCCCCTTTTGAAACCGAAATTGAATTTGGGGTAAACTTGAACTCGCTTCCTTCAACTGTGAATTCCTTTATTTGAGCTGTTATAGTTCCAGTAGGTCCCGGGGGTGCTGGTGGGCTTGGCGGGGTTGGTGGAGTCGTTGGTGGTGGTGTCGCAGTTGTTGTATTTCCAGCTCCGTTAGAGGCTTGAGAATATGTACACCCTGCAATAAGGAGTGCCGCAATTATTGCAAGTATTGGCACAATACTAACTTTAGTTTTCATGGTTAGGCGCACATAACAAATTCATATTTATAAAGCTTACTAAAGTTTGGGTTTATAGAAATTCAAAAGCATTGAATTGCTCACAACAGTTATTGAACTTAAAGCCATTGCAATGGCTGCCAAGATCGGATTAAGCCTTAATCCAAGTGGAATAAATAAAATGCCTGCTGCAATTGGAATTAATGCAACATTGTAAAAGAACGCCCAGAACAAATTTTGCTTCATTTTTGAAACAGTTTTTTTGCTCAAATCAATTGCAGCAATAACATCTCGCAAATCATTTTTAATAAGAACAATTCCCCCTGTTTCCTTTGCAATGTCTGTGCCGCTTCCTATTGCAATTCCAACATCTGCCTGCGCTAAAGCTGGCGCATCATTAATTCCATCGCCCACCATTGCAACAAATTTTCCCTGTTTTTGCAAGCTTGAAATTACATTTGCTTTGTCCTTTGGCAAAACCTCTGCTAAAACATTTTTTATTCCTAATTTTCGAGCGATTGCATTTGCAGTTCTCTGATTGTCTCCTGTGAGCATATAAACATCAATGCTCATTGCTTGTAATTTTTGAACAGCTGGAGCGGAATTTTCTTTAAGAGTATCAGCAGCTGCAATTATTCCAATTAATTTTCCTTGAATCACCACAAACATAACTGTTTTTCCATCTTCCTCAAGCGCAGAGATTTTTTGCTCTACTTTTTCCTCAATTGGAATTTTAAATTCCTGCATTAGCTTTCTGTTTCCAAGCAAAACCTGCCTTCCTTTGTAAGTTGCTTTTACTCCCATGCCAGAAATTGCTTCAAAACTTTTTGCATCGTACAATGTTATTCCCCTGTTTTCAGCAGCTTTTACAATTGCATCCCCCAGAGGATGCTCGCTTCCTTTCTCAACAGCGGCTGCATATTCTAAAAGCTCTTTCTCTTTTCCTTTTCCAATAACAAAAATATCAGTTACAGAAGGCTCTCCTTTTGTTAAGGTTCCTGTTTTGTCAAAAATAATTGTGTTTATTTTTTTTGCTTTTTCCAAAACCTCTCCACTTTTAATCAAAATTCCATTTTGCGCCCCCTTACCGGCTCCGATCATAATTGCTGCCGGAGTTGCAATTCCTAATGCGCAAGGGCATGCGATAATTAGAACAGAAATCAAAATTGCCAATGAGAGCGGAAAGCTCATCCCATAAACAAAATACCAAAACGCAAAAGCTCCGAGTGCAATTAAAATAACCGCAGGCACAAAATAGCTTGAAACTAAATCAGCGAGCCTTTGCATCGGAACTTTTGAAACAATAGCAGATTGCACCATTTTAACAATTTGCTGTAAAGTTGTTTCACTTCCAACTTGCGTTGCTTTAATTTTCAAAACTCCGTGCTTATTAATTGTGGCTCCAATTACTTTATCTTTTATTGATTTCTCAACTGGAATTGATTCTCCGGTTATCATTGATTCATCAACAGAGCTGTGCCCATCAATAACAACTCCATCAACAGGAATTTTTTGCCCTGGCTTTACAATTAAAACATCATTAACTTTAACCTGCTCTGCTGGAATCTCAATTTCGTTTCCATCCCTAAGAACAGTTGCTAGTTTCGGCTGCAAGTCCAGAAGTTTGCGGATTGCTTCGCCTGCTTTTCCCTTTACGCGATATTCCATATATTTCCCGAGCAAAATAAATCCAATTATCAATCCGCTTTCAGTAAAATAAACTTGAGTTATGCTTCCAGCGGCTGGCGGAAAAACCCATGGGAAGAAAGTTACAATTGTGCTGTAAAGCCACGCAGCTGTTGTCCCAACTGCAATTAAAGAATCCATGTTTGCTTGTCTTGCTCTAATTGCATCTATTGTTCCGCGATAAAATCTGTAGCCTCCTATGAATTGAATCGGAGTTGCTAGCAGGAACAGAAGCAGTTCATTTGTTAAGCCAAATGGAGCTACCCTCTAAATGGATTCAAAAACTGCAGTTGTTATTCCAAGTGAAATGCTAAAAATTGAAACGAGCATCAACTTGCTAAGCTCTTGCTGCGGCTGCAAAAAATCCTCAAGGCAGTTTTTGCTGCAAAAATAATATTTCACGCCCTCTTGTTCAGCTTTAAATGGAGTTGCATTCTCGTCAACATACATTCCGCAGATTATATCATGGGCCATATCTATGAAACGCTTAAACCCCGCACTGCCCTCCGCTCCCTTCTACTTGTTTAAAGATGCCTTGGGCTCGTAAGTAATTGCTAACCTGCGTCCATCCTGAGGCGCTTGAATAATTAAAGCCTAAAACAACTTTCGGATCAACGTCCTTCCATTCTTTTCCCTCGGCAAGTTTAAAATAAATTGCATTCTCATAGTACTGCTGCGGAAACCAA
This sequence comes from Candidatus Naiadarchaeum limnaeum, assembly GCA_014189685.1. Taxonomy (GTDB): domain Archaea; phylum Undinarchaeota; class Undinarchaeia; order Undinarchaeales; family Naiadarchaeaceae; genus Naiadarchaeum; species Naiadarchaeum limnaeum. Next base: position 7,797 of record DVAB01000017.1, on the reverse strand, counting down.
TATGCATTATAGATTTTCAAAGCCTCAAAAATATCATCTTCTGTTGCCCCTTGCGATGCCATTAGCTCAATCAGTCCAAGCGCAGCTGCTCCGTGGTTGCAGTCTGGAAAAGCTGTTGGATTGTTGCAGCACGGCCGGTATGTATTTAGCGCAACTTTTTCAACAATTTTCTGTTGCCCTGCATTTAACTTTATAATTTCGTATTTTCCCCACAATTCTCCGCCACTGATATTTCCAAGTGGCCAGCCTCCTGTGCTTGCGAGATTTCCTATGTCAAAATCAGCCTCTTTTGCTATTTTGTCCAAAAGCGCATTTTTGTTTGAAAGCCCAAGTGCCCAGAGAACATTTAGCATAAAATGAGCATTTCCGTTGTCTATTTTCAGGGTTTCATCTGTGCATTTTGTCAGTATGCTTAACTGCGTCTCTGTTAGCGGCCTGCCTCCTCTCTCATAGAGCAATTTAAATTTTTCAAGGTTTATTGCACCGCTTTCAACAAGTTTTTTCCCTGTACAGCCCCATTTTGCATTTGTTTCAAATCCATTCTGAGGAATAACTTCATTTGCAAGAGCAGCAAAGTCAAGAGTTTCGTTCTCAGTAGTTTTAATTTCTTTGTTTTGCTGTTTCTGTGCCAAGATAATCATGCTCAATATAGAAACTATTACAATCACACTGCCTATGAGGAGACGTTTTCTATCAATTCCCAAATACTTTTTAGATTTAGAGCTTGTTTTTAGCCCTTTTTTTTGCTTAGCCATTTTTTAAAAATTAAATATAGTTAGAAGGCCACTCAAATACCTATCTTAGGCAAGCGCGTACCACAGCAGCAATACTGCTATAATTGCATTGGTTATGGCCAGAGTTTTATTGTGTCCCCCCGTAAATGTAATGCCGAACATTTTTACTTTAGTTCTTGAAGCTGCAAGTGCAAGATGCAATACAACATCCCACGTGAATCCACCGGCCAGGAATAATGCGATTTCATTTAAAGTCATTTTTCACCTCCTCTCAATTTAAGTGTATTTCGAAGGGTCTTTCTCAAAATTTTTCTTGCACGAATCGCTGCAAAAGAAAAGTATTTTTGTGCCATACTTTGTTCTAATTGAATCCATTTCCTTTTCAGGAACTTCCATTTTGCATACTGGGTCGGTTGCCATAGCACGCTTTATTAATTCATACTATTTATTCTTTCTACAACGCTTATTGTATCGTCCATCCCCCATCTACTATTAAAGTTGCACCTGTAACATAATTCGCATCATCACTTGCCAAAAACAAAGCTGCGCTTGCAATATCTTCTGGCTTTCCAATTCTTCCGAGTGGTATTAATCCAAGGAATCCTTTAAGTGCCTGCGGGTCTGCAAGAATATCTTTTGTCATATCAGTTTCAATTGCTCCCGGGGCGATTGCATTTACATTTATTTTGTGCGGCGCAAGTTCAATCGCAACCTCTTTTGTTAATTCAATAACTCCTGCCTTAGCTGCGCAGTAATGAGCAAGCCTTGTAAATCCGACAAATCCTGCAATGCTTGAAATGTTCACTATTTTTCCATTTTTCCCCTGTTTTATCATTTGTTTTGCTGCAGCTTGCATGCAAAGAAATGTTCCTTTTAAATCAACAGCTAAAATGCGGTCCCAGTGCTCCTCTGTTAAACTGAGGAAATCGCTCATATCAAGAATTCCTGCGTTGTTAACTATTATATCAATGCGGCCGAATTTTTTCACTGTTTCAGAAATCATCTTTTCAACATCTGCCTTTTTTGAGACATCGGCAAGAATAGAAATTGCTTCTCCGCTAAACTTTTTAATTTCTTTTACAACATCATCGCACTTTTTTATATCAGAAACACCGTTTACCACAACCCTAGCGCCCTCTTTTGCAAACCTTATTGCAATTGCTTTTCCAATTCCACGAGTAGAGCCTGTAACAATTGCTACTTTTCCTTTCAATTTCATGCTTATCACCCCTTTTAGAAATTCTTTACAACATAATTATACACAACTGCCAAAAGCCATCCATAAAACAGGCCAATTATTGTAAACCAAACAATCCCCCATCCTGCGAACATCGGACTCCCCCACATCATTCTGTCCATTCCCATGTAGGATTGAACCCCAATTCCGCCGTGTATAATCGCTGCCAAAATTCCTGAAATAAATCCAATAATCCCTCCTGTTATGGCAAGGCTTTTTGTATCAAGCTCGTGTTTTTGTACTGTCATTTTTTGCCTCCTCTTGTAATTATGAATTTAGGTTTTAAGTATAAATATATGGCAGTTGCAACCACCAAACCCCCGCCTGCCCAAAATCCATAATTTAAACTCCCTACTTTTATCGGGACTGCGATTATGAGTAGCCCACTATTTGCAAGTATTGCGTTTTTGGAAATGCAGAGCGGCCTTGTATAGAGCAAATAGAAACTAGCTGCTAAGAAAATCAGTCCCATTGCCCAGAAATAAATTGCATAGCTTTCAAGGAACATCAAAGGCATTCCAATTACACTTACTCCGGCAACACTTAGAAGCGCCACCACGCCTAAACATAAATAGTGGCAGAAATTGTGCGCAGTGATTCCTAGGGTTGTAAAAGCAGTTGTTCCTATGCTCGTAAATTTTCCTTGTTTCTTATGTTTCATTTTTTAAACATTCCTTATATCTATCTGGATGATGACTCATGTGCTCATACCAGCTTTCGTTGGTATAGCCGGGCGGGACTTCACATAGATTTGATTTTATCTCCGCAGCTATATTTACTTCGCAATTGCCTTGTGTTTTATTATAGCCCGCTATTTTGCTCAATGGGCATCCCTCAGGATTATTGGGGTCGCAGGTTTTTTCAGTGGCTAAATAATAAAGCCCGCGCGCGCTAACGAATAAACTTCCAAATAGTAAAATGACTAGAAGCCATGAAAAAAGATTAAAATGCCTGTAAACAAAATCATGCAATCTTGGGAATTTGTAAACTCGGCGCGCAATCGAATATTTTAATTTTCTGTCAAATCCTGTTTCACAGGGGCGCAGCATAATATTTCTCTTTAAGCAATGAAGCGCCTGATAAAACATTTTCCTGTGGGTGGCGCTGAAAATCCCTGCTATTCCAAATACCAATAGTGCAACTATGCAGATTACCATTTTTTCTTGCCCCTTGTTTGTTTTATTTTTTGAAGTGCTATTTTCACAATAACACCGAGAATAGCCGCAAATATCAAAACCCATACAAATAGTGGGATGCTTTCAGCAAAACTTCCAACTGCAATGTTGAGTTTAGCCATGAATATATTGATTGAGAGCTGTGTTGAGGAATGCGAAATAAGTTGGTTTGTTTGGGCAAGATAGAAAATGATTGCCCCCATTGTAAGGAAAGTAATGCCTGCAATCATATCTGCCACTGAAAGATTTATTTTATTCCCCGCAATCATATACGAAAATCTCTTTTTCAAGATTCCAAGTTTGCTCATTATTTTTGTTTTATCCAAAAAAGATGCCAAAAAGAAAAGCGGCAGTGTCATTCCAATTACATATGCCAATGAGTACATTCCACCCCAAAATATTGAGCCAGGCAGTATTGAGAGTGCCAGCACACCTGCTAAAACAGGCGCGCAGCAGAGTGTTGCAAATCCTGAAAATATCCCCAAGCCAAATACCGAAGTTGTGCTTTGAGTTGGCATATTAACCTGCATAGAAAATGGAAGCGAAAAATGCTTTCCAACTAGTAAAGAAATTCCAAGGGATACGAGGAATAAACTTCCTATGGCAAAAATGAGATTATGGTATTGTGAAAATAGCTGCCCCAATCCTGCGAATCCAAGCCCAAGAGGAAGGAAAACTGCAAGCAATCCAAGCAAAAAGATAAAAGTCATTAAGAAAACTGTTTTTCGCTCTCTAAATACTGATGCAAGATAAGTTGGCAACAAAACAGTTATGCAGCAGGGCGCAAAAAGCGAAGCTATTCCCGCGATGAAAGCGCTTATGAGCGATGTTCCAATCAGTAGTTCCATTTCCTATAACTTATATTAGCTTTGTAACTTCAGCGGATAGCATATCGTTTCTTATCCCCATATTAGGATCATCAAAAACATATCTGAGTATTCCGTTTTTGTCGATAATGACATAGCTATGTCCAGGCATTGAGCCCACATGCATTGAAGAAGGCAGCGTAAGAACTCCATAGTCAGTTGATACTTTTTTTGTCGTATCAAAAAGGATCTTTGTCTGAGAAAATTCTGGCATTTGCTTAGTTATTCTTTCCCACTCTTCCTTTGTATCAATGACAATTGAAAAAGAAGCTGTTTTCTCATTGTTAAGCCTGCTATCTTTTGCCAGCTCAAGCATTTGATTCCAGCAAGAGGGATAGCACATTGCGCCCTCATTGAAAAATAAGATAACATTTTTTCCACGCAAGTCACTAAGTTTTATTGTTTTGGCATTAATATCTTCTAAACTAAATTCAGGGGCTGCTTTTCCAACTGCGTTATTGAAATTTATGGGAGAAGAAAATCCTTTTATAAAGAAATTTCCCCCAATTAGGATAGCCAAAATAAGTAGCGCGGCTAAGCAAATTTTTGTATCTGATATTACTTTGCTCATCTGTTTCTAGCCGCATCCACCAATTCCCTGTGCAGGTGCTGTTGGTGCTTGTGCTTCGCCGCCGTGGTGTTCAGCCATCATCTCATCATATGATGAGAATTCTGCCCCCCCACCTACTTTGAAGTTGCCGGTAGCAAGCGCAGTTGCTTTTGAATTTAGGCTTGTGATTTGATATGCCTGCACCACTGTTACTGCTAACAGCAGAATTACAAGCACAACCAAAACAAATTCGCTTTTTTTCATTATTATGCGCAGCCTCCTAAGTTGCCTCCGCCCTGTGTTGGGAAGAAAACCTCTTTCCAAACATCGAGCTCCTTTTGCATTTCCTCTCTGCTGTATCCCTTTTGCACCATGTACTTTGCCAATCCGTACATTGCATCGTGGTGGCCGCAATGACAGCTTCCAGGAAAATCAGCAGTTCCATCAGTCTTTGTTACAATTTTCTGGAATCCGCAACAAGGAAGCTCAACATCTAAGCCTGCAACTTTTTTGCTCTGCTCTGCATCTAGATTTATAGATTTGTAATATTTGAGCAAAGTGTTGTATCCATCTGTATTGTAGTTTATCTCCATCTGCTGGCTTATTCCCCGAGGCTCTGCTTGCTGAGTTCCACTTTGCGCTGCTGTTGCCATTGTTATTGCAACTCTATCGAGCTCTGTGTTTGTGGCGCTGATCCTGTACTGTGTATAAACTGCCAATCCTATTACAAAAACAATCGCGACTGCAATTACAGCATAATTGCTTTTCTTTTCTCCTTCCATGTGCAAATCTATGAAATAGTAATGCGATATATGTTAAGGTCTAAACAGTCCTCCAAAAAAGCTTAAAATCAGCTAAATCGTCTAATTATTGTTCAAAATCGTTCAAATCGATTTTAAATTACTTTTTCAAATAAACTCTAAAAGTCTTCCCCTCTGCCTCTTTCTTTACCAATCCTCGCGTTTCCAAATCTTTCAATAGCATGCTTAACTTTGATTTTGAGAAATCGGTTTTCAGGCGGAGAGTATTTTGCGGAGTTCCAGGTTGCTCTTTTAAAATCCTTAGGACTTTCTGTTCATCACTGCTAAGCGCAGATAGCATTATATCGAATTCAGATTTTCTTCTTTCTCCAAATTGTGGAATTCTGAATTTTGTTTCAGGCTGCACAATTAGCATTAATCCCGTAATTGCAAGAGCTGAAACAACTAGTAAACCAATAATTGTTTGAATTGGAAAAGCCTCATGAACAGGGCACTCTTTTCCAAGCGGGCATTCGCCGCCTTCCTTTCTAACTAAATCCTGAATCGTAAAATAGCTTGAAATGACTATCACTGCAAGCAAAATACTCAATCCGAAATTAATTATACCAATTTGTTTTGGAGTTAGCATCTTACCTCACTATTTTCCACTTTGGTTCTTTATGCTTAACTCATTTAAAAAGATTTACATGTGCTACACTTTTTAATCACAACCTTTATATAGAAATTTATATAGGGGGGTTAGTATTATACAGAACAGTCATGAAAGTTGCTCTACTAACATTAGAAAATCCAAATTTAGTCTTGAATAAAGACTATGCGGGTGGTTTTGGCGGTGGTTTTACTACAGGGAATTCTATTTTCTCAAAAATATTTAGAAGTATCAGAAAAAGAAACGAAATCTGGCCCTTAATCTCCTATGCCTATGCTGGTGCCATATTCAGAAAGGAGGGCCACGAAGTTAAAGCAATAACTAATGAAATTATAGATGCCGATCTATATCTAATTCAGCCATCAATGGCAGACTATAGCAATGAAATTCAGTACATTAGGCGCATTCGCAAGGAAACCAAGGCTAAAATCGGCGTTATGGGCCCTTTTCCTAAAGCAATGCCCCATCTCTTTGAGCCATATGTGGACTTTATTGCCCTAGGTGATCCTGAAAGTATTTTAATAGACATAGCTAAAACTGGCAACATCCCAGAAGGCCAAGTGCAAATAAGGCCAGTGGTTTTAGACGAATTACCCTACCCTGCATGGGACCTTTTCGATTATCACAAGTTTGGCAATTCTATCTTGCTTGAAGGAAGGCCAACTCTTTTTGTTCAGGGAAGTCGTGGCTGCTTTTACCATTGTAATTATTGCCCTTATTTGGTCATTGGCGACAAGCATAGCATTAGATCGCCTCAAAAAGTTGTGGACGAAATTGAGTATTTAATAAAAAACTATGATGCCAAGGCGATTACGTTCAGGGACCCACTATTCACTGGTCATAAAAAGAATGCAAAAGCTATTGCGGAAGAGATCATTAAACGAGGATTAAAAATCCCATGGATGTGTGAAACCAGATTGGACCACCTCGACAAAGAAACTATTGACTTATTTTATGAGGCAGGCATGAGAACTATCAAAGTTGGAATAGAGTCTGCTAATGAAGAAATTATTAAGCTAGCTAACAGAATCCCAATTGCGATTAAACATCAGGAGGAAATTATTAGCTATTGTGATAAAAAACACATTAAAGTATGTGCCTTTTATATTATAGGACTTCCTGATGACAATCACGAAACAATTGCCCAAACACTTAAATATGCTAAGCGCTTGAACACGCCAGTTGCCAATTTTACTGTTGCAACACCGTTCCCAGGCACACTTTTTTACGAAAATCTAAAAGACAATATTTTTGAAGATAATCTTGATAAATGGGATTCTTTTCACTCTGTTTTCGAACATAAAAATTTAAGCAAGTATGAAATTGAACACTATAACGATAAAATGTTTACCCAATATTATTTGCGGTCTCGTTATATTTTGGCATATTTTCGTCGCTTATTTTGGTCATCATGATGGCATTCCTAGTTACTGGTGCTAGCGGCTTTCTTGGAAAACACTTAACCAAAAGCTTAGTCGCCCAGGGTCATAATATAAAGGCGCTAGTTAGAAAGGTTCCAACCTATTATTTTAGTAAAGGAGTTATCAATGTTTTAGGAGATCTTTTAGATAGCAGTTCTTTGGTCCATGCTACGGAGGGAATAGACATTATAGTCCATGCTGCTGCTGTTATAAATAGTACAAAAAAAGAAGACTTTGAAAAAGTCAATGTCTATGGAACTCAAAATATAGTAAACGCAGCAAAAACTAATTCTGTACAAAAAATTATTTACATCAGTACATATGATGTTGTTCTCAATCCCAAAGGCATGTATGGGGGCTCTAAGCTAAAGGCAGAGCAGATTATAAAAGAGTCTGGGGGACCT
>DVAB01000016.1 GCA_014189685.1 Candidatus Naiadarchaeum limnaeum | reverse complement strand
TACGGGGGTTAATAGTTGGCATAGACGCTGGAACTACAACAGCTGTTGCTGTTCTTGACTTACGCGGCGGTTTGTTGGGGTTGGTTAGCAAGAAAAATTTCTCTCAGAGCGAGCAGCAGAGCTATATACAAATTTTTGGACAACCCTTATTGTTTTCTGTTGATGTGGTAAAGGTTCCGGCAACAACTGAAAAGCTTGCGGCCGCATTTAATACAAGAGTTGAAGCGCCGCAAAAAAACCTTGGACGGCGCGGAAAGAGCGAGCTTGTTTCTGTTTTTTTAGATAGATATAAGAAAACAACAGAAGATTTCCATGAGGTTTCTGCGCTCGCGGCTGCAATTGTTTGTTATAACAAATATGAGAATAAGTTTAGGCAGATTGAAAGGCAATTAAATGAGTTGGGTTTGGATAATCGAATTGAGGAAATTAAAAGAAAGGTCGTTCAAGGAATTTCTGTAAATCGGGCGCTAGAGGGAAGGCCATAAAACTTAGTTCGAGGTGGTTTTTGTTAATTTATTTAGGTAGTTGGGAGGAGGTTATTTATAGTAGGAATTATTATCTATATAGTAAATAATTGGGATTTTGGGGGGAAATGTGGCGCGCGGGAGACCTATAAAGTCTTTAATTCGGGAGAGAATGCAACAAATAGTTGATGCACTGGGGGTTAGTTATGGTTATGAGATTTACAAAGTCTATGAGGGCGCCTTTTCTCCAATTGATTTGAGAAGTATGTATTATCATTTAAGAAAGGGGGTTGAATTGGATGAGTTTGCGCTTGTTGGAATGAAGGAGGAAAAAGGCGCCTTCACTTGGGGTGATTTTAGTCTGAGGCGATACTATGTTCTCGGGCCTGCCGCAGAGGAAAAAGCGAATGATGATTTGCATATAATTGTTAAAACACTGGGCCTTGGGTATCGGGAGCCAAAAGATTATGTTGATTGGGTAAAATTTTTAAAAGAAAAAGCACAGCAGTGGAGACAGGAGTTTGTTGTTATTACAAAAACAAAAAAACCAAATTTAAACATGCTTGAGGGTTTGGATAAAAAAATTATATCAGCGGTTGGTTGGTTTAGAGGGAAAAAAATAGAGGTTAAAGAACTTGACTCTTTACATTTAGAGATAGAACGATTTTTAACCAATTGAGTCCTACCCCATTGTTTCTCATGGAATGTTGTTTTGTTTGTTATTATTTATAATTATTATTTATTATCTATATAGTAAATAAATAAAATATAAAAACACACAAAACCAATCCCACAATTTCTACTCTAAAACAAAAATAAAAATTAAAAGTTCCAAAGGAAGCAAAGGGGTCACACCATAAACAAACAAACATTTTAAAATAAAAACCTTTATATACCTATATTTCATATGCAGACGTACCTCTTTTTCAAGAGGAGAATTTAAAAATTTATTGGTGGGACAAATGGCGCAGAAATCATTACAAGACTTATTTGATATTTTCCTAAACCAACAACCACTATTTATTAAAAAAGAGGCACTCCAAGAAACACACACACCAGAAAACGTTCCACACCGTGAGGAGCAGGTAAAACAACTTGCTACAATACTTGTCCATACACTGCGTGGTGAAAAACCCTCAAATATATTTATCTATGGGAAAACAGGAACAGGCAAAACCCTTGTTAGCAAATTTATTTGTGGTGAGATTGGGAAAAGGGCAAAAACACATGGATTAAATTTAATCGCTCTTTATTTAAATTGCAAAATAGACAAAATAAACACCCCCTACCGACTCTTTGCCCACATTCTTTATCAGTTAGGGGAGCAAGTTCCGGTTACCGGGCTACCTACTGAAGAAGTATATCGAAAATTCATCCAAACACTTGATAAAAACAAAAGTACCTTCATATTAATTCTTGATGAGATTGACTCTCTAACAGACACAAGCACACTTTATAATCTAACAAGGGTAAACACACAACTTCAAAATTCGAGGGTAAGCCTCATAGGGATTTCAAACAGCTCGGGGTTTACCAACAACCTCGACCCCCGTATTAGGTCCTCGCTCTCTGAAGAAGAGCTTGTTTTTCCCCCTTATAATGCCCCCCAATTAAAAGACATTCTTTTCAAAAGAGCAGAGATAGCGTTGCGCCCAGGGGTTTTAGAAGAGGGGGTAATAGAGAAATGCGCCGCTCTTGCCGCGCAGGAGCACGGAGACGCTCGCCGTGCTTTGGATCTTTTAAGAGTAGCAGTTGAGCTTGCTGAGCGCAACGGAGAACCTAGCGTTACTATTAATCATGTTGATACTGCGCAGAAAAAAATAGACACAGATCGCGTTGTTGAAATAATCAAAACCCAACCGCGCCAGTCACAACTTGTTTTGTACAGTATAATCTATTTAAAGGATTTGGAAAAAGGAGATATCTCAACAGGGGATATTTTTGAAATATATGGGAAACTTTGCAAAAAATATAATTTAACCCCCCTTACTCAAAGGCGCGTTTCTGATCTTATCTCAGAACTTGAGATGCTCGGCTTGATAGGAGCAAACATTATATCTAAAGGAAGATATGGTAGAACAAGAACAATATCTTTGGACGTTGTTGGAACTGCCCTTGAGAAAGGCCGCGAAATTCTCAAATATGAGCTCGCATGAGCTTAACACTTGGTGGATTTGATTCCCCAAAAACCCAGACAGGCGAATTAAAGCACGAGCTTTTGAAAAGAATTCTAGCCAGCAGGCTGCAGATAGCAAAAAACGCACTTGAGCTTTTAGCACAACACCCGAACCCAAACGAGAGGGTAGAGCAACTCATTTTACAGTTAAAAGAATCCGATGAGTTTCTGATACTCCCAAAACACCTTGCCCAAGCCCAACCTTTAAAAGAAGCAAAACAAAAAACCACCAGGGAACGAGTTGAGATCGTCGCTAACTATGCAAGCACAAAACCCCTTGAAAGTATAAAGGACATTTCTAAATATTTTGCAATGCGTTTTAATCAGTACAAACGATACTTACAAAACAGACTTAAAAATGTTCAGTCCATTTCTAACCTGAAAAAAATTAATAATGAAAAAGTTAGTGTTATTGGAATTATCTCAGATAGAAGAAAAACACACCGTGGGAACATTATACTTAAACTCGAGGACTTATCTGGAGAAACAACCGCAATCATAACCAATAAAGAGCTCATACCTCAGGCAGAGGAAATGCTTTTTGATGAAGTGATAGGGATAACAGGAACAATAAACAAAGGCGTGATTTTTGTTGAAGAAATAACAGTCCCAGACTTGCCCATAAAAAAAGAGTTAAAAACTTTAGAAAATACTGTTTACGCGGCTTTTTTAAGCGACGTCCATGTTGGAAGTAAAAAATTCCTCTCTGACAAATTTGAAAACATGCTCGCTTTTATTAATGGAAAAGAAACAGGGGCGCTTATCTGGGAAGAACAGGCAGAATTAATTGATAATTTAAAATATATTTTTGTTGCAGGTGATATTGTTGACGGAATCGGAGTCTATCCTGGGCAGGAAAAAGAGCTCAATATTAGGGACATTTTTGCCCAGTATAAAGAAACCGCAAAATTTTTTGAAAAAATCCCGGAAAGCATTCAGATAATCATGTGCCCAGGAAACCACGATTATGTTCGATTAGCCCAACCCCAACCACCAATTGAAAAAGACGTTGCTCCTGATTTATACGAACTGCCTAACACAACATTAATTTCAAGCCCAGGCATTGTTAAAATTCGCCCGCAGGAAAACAACGGGCTGAATGTTTTACTGTATCATGGAACCTCAATTGATACTATAGTCCCACAGAATCCAAATTTAAAAGATGGTTATAAACATCCTGAGAAAGTTATGCTAACTCTGCTTAAAAAAAGACATCTTAGCCCACAATATGAAAGCGGAATAGTGACTGCAGAATTTGAATCAGACCCCCTCGCAATTCCTGAGGATATAGATATTATACATACTGGCCACGTTCATTCAAACGGAGCTGTTAATTACAGGGGGGTGACTTTGATAAACTCAGGAACATGGCAGGACGTAACAGATTTTCAAAAATTCCTCGGCCACGAGCCAACTCCCGCTAGGGTGCCCCTCCTAAATTTAAAAACAAGGCAAATAAGATTATTAGAATTTTAAAATGATTCGGAAACAAAGTTTCCGTGCTGTCTCACAGGAGTTCGAAAATGAATACTAGAGAATACCAAGAACAAATAGAAAAAAGAGTCTTTCAAGAATTTGAAATAGCTAAGCAAGCACGCTCAAGAGGGTTCGATTATGCACTTGTTCCTGAGATTTATATCGCGAAAGATATTGCAGATAAAGTAGAGGGGCTAATTGAGTTAAAAGGAATAGCCGATATTATTAGGCAGCTGCAAAAGCAATACAAGACTGATGAAGAAGTCGCGTTTAAACTTGCCGACTATATAATATCAAAAAATCTCTCTGAGACAAGTGATAGAGAAACTGCTTCAGAGCTTGCGATTAGAGCAGGATTAGCCTACTTAACCCAGGGTGCAGTTTCGGCCCCGATTGAAGGAATTGCAAAAGTCCGTATAAAGAAAAACCCAGACGGAACTGAATATCTTTCTGTCTATTACTCCGGCCCGATAAGGGCTGCAGGTGGAACAGCAGAAGCGCTTTCAATTATTGTTGCAGACTATGTGAGAAAATCTCTTGGCCTAGGAAAGTACAAGCCAACTCTCCAGGAAATCGGAAGATACGGGGAAGAAATACTTTGGTATAAAAGAAACGTTCACTTGCAATATATGCCAACGCAGGAAGAGATTGAAACTATAGTAAGAAACGTTCCTGTTTGCATTGATGGCGAGCCAACAGAGGAATTTGAAGTAATTACTTACAGAGACTTAGGCCGAGTTGAAACAAACCGCGTTCGCGGAGGAATGTGCCTTGTTGTTGCAGAAGGAATTGCACAAAAAGCCCCAAAGCTTGTTAAAAAATTAAAACCACTTGAAGAAAAATATGGGCTGGATTGGAGATGGCTGGAAGGATTATTAGTAAAGCGCGTTGCCAAAGAAGTTCCATATGCACACGAGCGCTTAGAGGCAATTATAGAATCCGCGCCTACAGAAGAATATCCCTGGCTTCAAGAAATTGAGATCGAGGACGTTTCCGCGTTAGGAAAATTTGTAGACGTGACAAAAGAAGCTGGGGAGTTCATAGATGAGATAACTGAGGAGCCGGCCAGCGAAATTGAAGGAAGTGACAAATATATGCAGGAAATACCCGCGGGCAGACCTGTTTTTTCTCACCCATCTAGAAGAGGTGGGTTTAATCTAAGATATGGGCGTACACGGGCAACAGGATACTCTGCTGTTGCGGTAAATCCCGCAACAATGTATGTTCTCGGAGAATTTATTGCAATTGGAACTCAACTTCGCCTCGAGTTGCCTGGGAAAGCAGGAATAGTAACTCCTTGTGAAACAATAAACGGTCCAACTGTTGTTCTGGACGATGGGGAAGTTTTACAGATAAATACTGTTGAAGAGGCAGAAAAACATCGCAAAACCATTAAAAAAATTCTTAATCTTGGCGATATTTTAATCTCTGCAGGCGATTTTATTGAAAACAATCACAAACTTCTTCCAAGCACGTATTGTGAAGAATGGTGGGCACAGGAGGTTAAGAAAGCCGCCTCTGAGCGAAAAATAAAGGACGCCCGAATTGCTGAGTATACAGAAAAACCATATCCTGCCCCATCTTTTGAAAAAGCAGTTGAGATCTCAAGAACTTATAACATTCCAATGCATCCAAAGTATACTTTTTTCTGGCATGACATAACAAAATCACAGCTTGAGCGCCTTGTAAATTATCTGAGCGAAAAAAACTTTTCTGAAAAGAACGAACTTACTTATTCAAAAGATTTAAAAGAAATTCTTGAAGCACTTTGCGTTTTTCATGGGGTTAATGGAAAGAAAGTAATCCTCAGTCCAAACAACACAAAAGCACTTTTATATTCTCTTTCATTAAATGAAAGAGGCGCTGAAAAAATCCTCTCAATAATAAAAGAAAAGAACAGTAGCAAAGATGTTGTTGAAATCTTGAATAAAATAGCCCCCTTTAAAATAAAAAAGCGCACCCCAACTTATATCGGTGCAAGAATGGGGCGCCCAGAGAAAGCAAAGCCAAGAAAAATGGTGCCACCCCCAAACGTTCTTTTTCCAACAGGAATTACAAAAGGCAGAATTCGAGATCTGATAAAAGCAGCAACTGCGGTTGTTACCCAGAAAACAGAGATTGCTATATTTAAATGTGATAACTGCAATTCAAAAACAATATTTCCATACTGCCAAAACTGCTCAAGCCGCACAAAACTAATTAATTTCTGCCCAAACTGCAGGCGCGAAACAACAAAAGACAAATGCCCAAGCTGTGGAATTGAAACAAAATCCTTTGATCGGAGGGAGATAAACCTAAAGGAGCTTGTCGATAGGGCATTCAAAAACATCAATGAAAAAAAATTGAACAAACTAGTTGGAGTAATAGGAATGACTTCTAAATACAAAATTCCAGAGCCAATTGAAAAAGGAATTTTGCGTGCAAAAAATCATGTTTGCGTCTTTAAGGACGGGACAGTCCGCTTTGATGCAACAAACGCTCCGTTATCTCATTTTAAACCAATTGAAATTGGGGTTTCTGTTGAAAAACTCAAAGTTCTTGGATACTCATCTGATATAGATGGAAAAAAACTGACAGACGAAAACCAGATCCTCGAGTTAAAGCCGCAGGACATACTAATTAGCGACTACGGAGATGAGAGCGGTACGTCTTATCTAGTTTCAGCAACTAAATTTATTGATGACCTATTAGAAAAATTTTACAAATACCCAAGATTCTATAATGTAAAAAGAAAGGAAGAACTGCTTGGGCATTTGGTTGTTGCTCTTGCACCGCACACCTCAACCGGAATAATTGGCAGGATTATAGGATTCACAAAAGCAAAAGTTTGCTTTGCAAACCCAGCATTTCATGATGCAAAACGAAGGGATTGCGATGGAGATGAAGATTCAGTTATGCTATTGCTCGATGCTTTTTTGAATTTTTCAAAAAGTTTTATCCCAGACAAGCGCGGAGGAAGAATGGATGCTCCGCTTGTTATAACAACAACTCTGAATCCGCTTGAAATTGATCGCGAGGTTTATGACGTTGATATTGTTTCCCAATATCCTTTGGAATTTTATGAATTGACTGAACAAAAATCCGATCCGGCAAAAGTTCAGATAAAAACATTTGGCGATATTGTAAACACCTCAGATCCATTTAATGGCTGGCTCTATACACATGATGTTATTGACATTAACAACGCCCCATTATCAAATATTTACACGGAGGGCGAGATGCTGGATAAATTAAAAAAACAATTGGATCTCGCTGAAAAGATAAGAGCGGTTGATGCCAGCGATGTTGCAGCGCGCATAATCAACACTCACTTTATTCCAGATATAAAAGGAAATCTCCGTACATTTTCAAGACAAAAAATCCGTTGCACAAAGTGCAATTCTAAATGCAGAAGACCTCCTTTGAGCGGAGTTTGCACTAAATGCGGGGGAAACTTAACTTTAACAGTCCACCCAGGGACAATTAAAAAATATCTAAATATTTCTAAAGAAATGGTTGAAAAGTATAAAACCTCTGATTACCTTAAACAACAAATAGAGCTGCTGGATAAAAGCATAACTTCAATATTTGGAAAAGAAAAACAACAGAAACTAGTAAAATGGTAGAACATGCAAAACCAACAGAACATGAAAAAGAACCAAAAGAAGGCAGTGGAAGCAAAACAGTTGCTTTTGCAATAATTGTAATTATTGTTTTAACAATAGTTTTTGCAATTCTTTTCTCGCAGGGGAAGCTTTTCTAATAAGGCCTTTTTTTGTAATAAGATCCGCCCGGCTCATCCAATGGATAGGTGTAATGTGAAAGCTGTTTCTTTTTCTCATGCCCATTCCTGCATTTTATCACTCCGTCCAAACCTGTTTTAAATTCTTCCCCGCAAACAGAACAATTATCTGCCATTTTTCTAACTCGCAATTTTTTCGTGTTTCTTTTTAATTCTCTTTAACCTAAAAAGATTTTCTCTTTCCATTTCCTCCAATCTCAAACGTATAAAACTTGCTGCACCTTCCATATTTGGGATAACAACATACTCCAATGCCGAAACCCTGCGCTTTGTTTTTTCAATTTCAAGCAAAATTCTTTTTAAAGTCGTTTCCGTCTCAACACTTCTCACAACCATCTCAAGCAAATTTTCCCAGCTCTCAACAAGTTCATCTGTGTAAGAACTTGTTCCTATTAGCCCATAGCCCCTTTCCAACAATGGTCTTTTGACAAATTTTGTTGTTATTTGTGGAACTTTAACACCCATAATACTCTTTCCATGAATAATAACCTCTGGTTCATCCTTCAAAGCAAAAGCAATTGATTCAATTGAGGCAGTTCCTTCAAGAGCTCTTGCTATTTCCAATTTGCTCACAGAAGCCCTGTAATTCCTAACTAAAGTTTTTCTCTGCTCCTTTACAAGATCAAGAATTCTAAAAAACTCCTGAACCAAACCGTCTTTCTTTCTTTTTAAAAGATCGTGTCCCACCTGTGCTAGCTTAATTTTTTTCTTTAGATTAATCAGCTCAGATCTTGTTGGTTTGATATCTGCCATCTTACTTCCTAACCTCTACAGCCTTTGCTTCCCTTGGCTTTTTGCGCCCGTATTTTTGAATCATCTCAGCTTCAATTCTTGTTAATTCCTCCTCAGGCAAGGCTCCTAACAAATCCCACCCAAAATCAAGTGTTTGTTCTATAGTTCTGTTTTCATATTTTCCCTGTTTTACAAATTTTTGCTCAAAGCCCTCAGCTAATTTTAAGAACATTCTATCACGCTCACTCAAAGCTTCCTCTCCAACAATAGCCACTAATCCCCTCAAATCCCTGCCCTCAGCATAGCTCGCATACAATTGATTTGAAACAGCTTTGTGATCTTCTCTCGTCTTTCCTTTTCCAATTCCACTATTCATTAATCTGCTCAAACAAGGAAGAACATCCACGGAAGGATAAATTCCCTGCATATGAAATCCTCTCCCAAGAACAATTTGCCCCTCTGTGATATATCCTGTTAAATCAGGAATTGGGTGTGTTATATCATCTCCTGGCATTGTAAGAATTGGCATCTGTGTGACACTTCCTTTTTTTCCACGTATAATTCCGGCGCGCTCGTAAATAGTTGCAAGATCTGTATACATATATCCAGGATAACCCCGTCTTCCAGGAATATCCTCTCGCGCAGCTCCAATCTCTCTCAAAGCCTCGCAGTAATTTGTCATATCTGTCAAAATTACAAGAACGTGCATTCCTTGCTTATATGCCAGAAACTCAGCAGCTGTTAGAGCCATTCTCGGAGTAATCAAACGCTCAACAGCAGGATCGTTTGCAAGATTTAGAAAAACAACTGCTCTCTCAAGCGCGCCTGTTTTTTCAAAATCTGCAATAAAATGCTGCGCCTCCTCATTTGTAATTCCCATTGCAGCAAAAACAACTGCAAATGCTTCCTCTTTCCCAGGAACAACTGCCTGCCTTGCAACTTGCAGAGCCATATCATTGTGCGGCAATCCACTTCCACTAAATATTGGCAATTTTTGCCCGCGCACAAGAGTATTCATTCCATCAATAGATGAGATTCCGGTCTGAATAAAGTCCTCAGGATGCGATCTTGAGTATGGATTAATAGCAGCCCCTGAAACATCCACAACATCCTCAGGAATTACCTCTGGTCCGCCATCTATCGGAGCGCCTAATCCAGAAAAAACTCGGCCGAGCATTTCACTTGAAACTTTTAGTTTGATTGTCTCCCCGGTAAATCTAACTCTCGCATTTCTATCTATTCCAACAGTCTCCCCGAAAATCTGGACAACAACAATATCTTTTGAAGTATCCAAAACCTGCCCTTTTCTAATCTCATTATTAGAAAGTATAACATCTACAAGCTCCCCATACCCAACCGGCTCAGTTTTCTCAACAAATATAAGCGGTCCGGCAATTTGATTTATTGTTTTATACTCTTTCACTAGATAGCCACCTCTTTTGTCCTCTTTGCCAAATTTTTAAATTCATCCCGCATCTCATCAATAACCTTTTTCAAGTCTTTTTCAAAATCATCCTCTTTTGAATAGCGGAGCTGGATTATCTTTGTCTTGCTTTTCAGATCAACAACATCCTCTATTGCAATTTCATTGTCAAGAGCTGCCATGGACAAATCATAAAACTCCAGCAAAGTTCTGAGCATTCCAAACTGCTTTTTCAGGCTGCAATAAGTATCAATATCATGATAAGCATTCTGCTGCAAATAGCCCTCTCTTAAGATTCTTGCCACTTCTAATATCATGCGGTCTTTTTCTGGCAGGGCATCGCTTCCGACAAGCTGAACAATTTCCTGCAACTGAGCCTCCTTTTGCAACAATGCCATCGCCCTTTCAACATAAGCCCCAAAATTTCCTCCAACATTTTTTGCGAACCACTCTTCCAATGTTTTCAAATAAAGTGAATATGAGTTCAACCAGTTTATGCTTGGAAAATGCCTTCTGTTTGCCAATCTTGTATCAAGCGCCCAGAAAACTTTCACAACTCGCAATGTGTTTTGAGTAACAGGCTCTGAAAAATCTCCACCAGGAGGAGAAACTGCTCCAATTGCGCTCACAGATCCAATTCTTTGATCCTTGCCTAAACAAACAACCCTTCCCGCACGCTCATAAAACTGGCTTAAACGCGCAGCAAGATAAGCAGGATATCCTTCTTCCCCTGGCATCTCTTCTAAACGGGAAGAAATTTCTCGCATTGCCTCAGCCCATCTGGAAGTTGAATCAGCCATTAAAGAAACATCGTATCCCATATCTCTGAAATATTCCGCAATCGTCATCCCTGTATAAACAGAAGCCTCTCTCGCAGCAACAGGCATGTTGCTCGTATTGGCAATTAAAACAGTCCTCTCCATTAGCGGCTTCCCTGTTCTCGGGTCAATTAATTTAGGAAAATCCTCAAGAACCTCTGTCATTTCGTTTCCTCGCTCCCCACATCCGATAAATAAAATTACATCTGCATCTGCCCATCTTGACAACTGATGTTGTGTAACAGTTTTTCCTGTTCCAAATCCGCCTGGAATTGCAGCTGTCCCGCCTTTTGCGATTGGGAAAAAAGTATCAAGAATTCTCTGCCCAGTTATAAGAGGAATTTCTGGCCTTAATTTTTTTAAATACGGTCTAGCTTTTCTAACAGGCCATTTATGCGATAATTTAATTTTTTCCTCACTATCCAACTCACAGATATATTCATTAATCGTGTAAGAGCCTTCAGAAATCTCATTTACTTTCCCTTTAATTCTCGGAGGAACTAAAACTTTATGTTTTATTGTCTCTGTTTCCTGAACAACCCCAATGATATCTCCCTCTGAAACAGAGTCACCCTTTTTTACGCTTGGGGAAAATTTCCATTTCTTTTTCTCATCCAAAGAACTTGCAGTTGCTCCTCTTTCAATAAAATCTCCGAGCATTTTCTGTAATTCAGGAAGTGGCCTCTGCGTTCCATCGTATATCGATTTTAGCAGTCCTGGCCCGAGATTAACTGATAATGGATTTCCTGTGTTCTCAACAGGCTCCCCTGGTTTAATTCCATAAGTCTCCTCGTAAACCTGAACAACTGTTTTATTCCCAAAAATTTTAATTACCTCCCCAACTAATTTCTCCTCCCCAATCCTGACAAGATCATACATTCTTGCATCTAAATTTTCAACAGTCACAACAGGACCGCTAACACGATAGATTGTTGCCTTGCTCATCTCTCCAATCTCCTATTTATTTTTAAAATAGTATCCTTCTTTAACTTTTCCATAAGTCAACTCCAAGGCTTCTTTTTATTAGAGCAGAGATATCTGTTGCCCCAATGTCGCTCTCTGAAATTGAAACAACAACAGGGCTAACGCTCTTTTCTATTTTTTTCTTCAAACGTGCGGGGAGCTTTTTAAAATATTTATCGTCCATTATTATAATTCCAACATTCTCTTTTGTGAAACATTCCTCGAATCTCTCTAGATAATCACTCTCGCCAATTTCATATATTTTCTTAACTCCTGAAAGCTCAAATCCAACTATGAAATCCCTATCCCCAATGACAGCAATGTCCATTTTACCCCAGGTATATTTTTGCCCTTATATTTAAGGCGTCCTCCGGATTTTTTGAAATTTTTGAGCGCGCGAGTATTCGAATATTATTTATTTCACGCTCTTTTGCAATTACATATCCTAATAATGTATCGAATGAAGGGATGTAACTCCTTAATAGTTTGAAACCCTCCAAAATAAGATACTTTCTAAATCCTGCCTCTATCTTATCGAGCTCTTTTGTATTGGTTGGGGCATATTTCCAAAAACTTTCTCTCTTAAGCAGTTTTATCATTTCAAAAATATCTAACTTGCTCAACTCTAATAATTTTTCAACTTTAATTTTTCCATTTTTTATTAAAAATCCCCCCAATTTTACTGTTTTTAAATCTCGAAGTCGCAGGATGATAAGAATATTTTTTACATCGATTTCTGTTCTTATCAAATTTTCTAAACTTTTGTGCCCTTTTGCTACCTCTAAAACTTTATTAAAATAAAACCGGTCTAAAGCATCTTCCACTTCTTCCAAATTTTTTTTCTCGCTCGCTTTCAAAACATTATAATAAATAGTTTTTTCCAACCCTTCTATAACCCCGCGCTCATTTTCCTTCTCAATTAATCTTTCCAGAGTTTTTTTGCTTAAAGTCCCAATAGGCACCAAACTTAGCTTTATCTCGGATTTTGATCTCTTCGATCTTTTTCCCCGCATTATTGTTTTTATATTTGCAATATCATACCTCATCAAATAAGTTCTTACTGGTGAATTCTGCGGGGTGAAAGAAATCATACTATTAACTGAATTTGAAAAATTTTCGTTCAAAACCAGCTCAAGATAATAAATTTTCGAAGCTTTTGCTCCGATAGCATCGATCTCTTTTTTGTATTCGCGCTCCTCTAAAAAAAGTATGACCTCATTTATATCCATTTTTAAAAATTTTGCATAGTCATCATCTCTTATAAGTTTTGAAGCCATTGCTCGTGCTCTTGTGGCTGCGTACGCATAGCTAGCTCGATCTTTTTTTCCAAGGTAGGAAAGCCTTTCCCCTGTTTTTTTATAAAATCTCATATTATTTCCCAAACAATTGCTCTGAAATATCCTTTAAACTTTCTTTTCTAAATATTTCCAAGAGCATTTCGTAAGTATAATCAACTCTCACTGTATGATCAGAATTCTCAACAACAACTCCGCCTTCGCAATCAATTGTACCACTAATTAGTAATCCGTTTTTTTTTGCAATTTTTTCAGCCAAATCTCTGTCAGAAGAGTTACAAAAAACATGTTTCGCCCCATGTAATTCATGAACAGCCTCCCCTATTAAAGCGCTTAAAATCCCTTCCCTTTTATTTTGTTCGAGGGCCGTAAGTTTTTCTTTTATACGCAAATATACACTTTCTATAGCCTCTTTTTTGGCATCCATTTTTAATTTTCTTGCAGAAAGATTTGCAGCAGCTGTTTCCCTATTTTTTAACTCTGCCTCAAGTTTCTGTATCTCCAAATCTCGCTGCTGTTTTAACTCTCGAACCCGAGTTTTAGAATTATCTAAAATTTGAGCAGCCTCTTTTTCAGCCGCATTTTTGATAGCATCAACCTTTGATTCAATCCTTTTTTTAATATCTAGCTCTACTTCTTCCAGTCCCATATAAGCTCCCGCTGAGTAGCGCCCTTAAAAAATCTGCTTTAAGCGCCGCCAGCCTTTCCGAGAATTAGTATTGCAACTACTAATCCAAATATGACAATTGTTTCAGGGATGACGGTCAATATCAACACTTTGCTGAAGGTTTCCTCCTTTTCAGCAATTGCTCCTACCGCAGCAGCCCCAATTGCTTGCTCTGCCCACGCAGTTGCAAGGGCTGCAGCTGCCATTGTTATTGATGCGCTCAATGCCACCATTCCTAAATCGCTAACCATTTTTTATTTGCACCTCCCTATCCTTAATCTCATTATTCCTTTATTATGATTTAATATATAAATTATAGACTACCTCCCAAAAGGCTCGTATCTCTTTCCGCCGCCCCTATAAAACTTTGTGAAAAACTCCACATAGTGAAGTCTAAGAGACTGCAAAAATCCACCAATAACCCCAATTGCGATATTTATCCCATGTCCCATTACAAGAATTAGTATTGCTGGGATAAACATAATACCACCCATCTCAATAAAAACTGTCGCAAACTCATTTATTATAACAGCCAAAGCCACTGAAGAAAGCCCAATAGCGAATAAACGTGCATATGAAAGTACGTTGCTCGCAACAGAGGGTACTTCTATCAGTCCAAAAGCCCCATGCCCCTTAAAGAGCATTATGAGTCCAATTAAAACAATTCCCGATCCAATATAGAGCTGATACGGCAGTGAGTAAAAGAAGAAATTGTACATCTGAAATAACATTAAAAATGCGCCAGTTTCAAGCACAATCCAGCTAAATTTTTCCAAAATCGCATGTTTTAATCCGTGCATTCTCTTTACATTAAGAAATCCCATTATAAATCCAATATTAACATGAATGACCCCAACTAAAATTGTGATTAAAAGCATCTGATTTATAACATGTGTTGCCTCTATCCCCTGCCCAAGAGCGTGTTCTCTGCTAATAATTGGAGTTAATTCATAATAATTGCCAATATGTGCTCCCCCAAAAAATTCTCCGAATACAAATCCGAACAATATGCTTGAAACCGAAGCAAGAATCATTGCATTCATCAATCCCTTTAAAACAGTGGACTTTGTTTTTAGCTTTACAATCAGGAAAATTACCGCAGTAACTATTCCATATCCTACATCCCCTAGCATAAATCCAAAGAAAAATGGGAAAGTGAGAAAGATTAGAAAAGTTGGATCCAATTCCCTGTAAAAAGGAAGCGAATATAAGTTTAAGAAAAATTCAAAAGCATCAATCAGTTTTGGATTTTGCAGTTCTGTCGGCGCGAAATCAATTTCCTCTGTCGAGCGCTCAATATGTATTTTTGTCCCAAGATTTTTTCCAAAAGTTTCATCCAATTTTGCGTAATTCGTAACTGGAACATACCCATCAATGAAGAACGAATTCGAAGTTGTTGCAAATCTGAGCGGCGCCTCTGCCTTTTCGTTTTCTCTTTTTAAATAATGCTCATAGCTTACTAGAAAAGCAGCACTTTTTACTTTCAGTTGCTCCAATTTTAGGTTTAAGTTCTGCATATAAAGCCCGATCTTTTTCTTCTTTGCAAGTAAATCTGCCAAATTTTTAAAATCTATTTTTTCAGGAATTCTTATCTCTCTGTATTTGTACTTTGAAAGCAAATTTAGTACAGCGCTTTCAAAAGTTTTTTGCACAAAAAGCGCAAACATAATCTTTTTTCCAAAAACAGCTTTAAAAATTTTATATTTATCTGTTATTCCCTTCAAATTTTGTTCAAAATCCTCTTCAGTTATTCCACTAAATATAGAAATTTCTTCTATTGGCTCAAATAATTTTGACCTTATTTTTAATCTTTCTAAAAATTCCAAAATTTCTTCTTGGCTTCTTATTTCAGCAAGCTTTGCTTCTTGGTTTTTCAACCTATTAGAAATAGCTTGATAATTTTTTTCAATCTGCCTTAAGCGCTCTTCCTGCGTTTCATTTATCTTATTTTTTTGCTCAATTTTTTTTGGATCTATTCTCAATGCTGCTATTAAAGAGCGAACTCTGACTAAATGCTCTGAAAATTTTGATGCGCGCTCAAAAGGACTCCCAATATCAAAATAACCCTCTTCTATTTTGTATTTTCCTGGCTGGTATTCATCTATATGCACGACCCCTAAAGAGTGCAGGGTTTGTATTGAATCATCTAAAACTCTTTTCGATCCAACAATTCTAACTCTATACATCCTGACTGGCTCAATCATTTTGATAGGCTCTTTTTAAAATTCTCAAACATTCTATTCGCAACTTCTGTAATTTTGCCTGATGTTTTCTTTCTTATTTCCTCAGCCTCTTTCTCAGCTTTTGATAATATCTTCTGTGCGCTTTTTTTGGCATCTTTCCCAGCCTCTGACAATTTTTGCTGTACCTCTGTCTCCCTTGTTTTTTCGAACTCCTCGACTAAAACAACTGCATCCTCTCTTGCTTTTTTTACAATATCAGTGCTCTCCTGCTCTGCTTTTTCAATCTGCCTTTTTCCCCGTTCCTCTACTTTCTTAATTCTCTCGATTGTCTCATCTGCATCCATAACTTTACTCTCCCGCGCTTAAGTTAAATGATTATCGTATATAAAGTATAAATATCTTCAGAAATTTGCATAATAAATAATTGTTGTCAGAACAAAAAATCCCATGCACTCTGCTCTTCTAACCCCCAAAAGCTGTGGCAAAAGTCCAATTAAAGTTCCTATGAGCAAAATTAGCAGTCCAATAAATCCCGTCAATATAAGCGAAAGAACAATCAAGAATATAATAACGGCTATTGAAATTTTTTTATAATTTTCCGGCTTTCTATTAATCAGAATATTGGTTAAAAAACTTCCAATTTTTATATGCAAAAAATAAGAAGCAATTCCAGCAATAAGAGCTACTATTAAAATCAAAATGAGCAAATCAAAATTTATCCCTCCTAAAAGTTCCTTTGTTGCTATTGCAACTCCAGATCTCGTTTTTCCAATTGCATATAAAACAAATAATGGAAAAAGTGTATTTCCAACGCTAACAGCCGAATTAGATACTAAAAACTCTTTTTCTGTTTGCTTAGCATTTAATTGTTGAACTAAAAAAGTTGCCTGCGCAGACCCTATCCCTGGCAAAAATCCAACTATAACACCTGCAAAACTTCCCAATAATGAGTTTTTAATTATACTCAGCCTATCCAAAGTTATTGCAATTTTATTTTGTATTGGAATGTTTATACTTGGATTCAAGCTCAATAAAAGTGTGCTTATTCCAAACATTCCAGAGAGCGCAGGAAAAACAACCTCATTGCCAAAATTATTCAGTGTAATAATTCCAAAAATTCCTGATAGCAAAAAAATTGCAGCCGCACTTATTGGTTTTTCCTCTAAAAGAACCCCTATTAATGAAACAAAAATTAACAAATAGTGCATGCTTCCTCTCAAGAACAAATGTAAAGTTGGAATAGAAATTATTGAGACATAAAATGTTGATAGCACAACTATTAATGAAATTAATCCTCCAATCGCTGTGAGTTTAATTGCTTCTATTGCCTCTCCGTTTAAAAGCATTCTATGCCCTGGCAAAACCGAAAGAACAGTTTCACTGTCCGGGGCCCCGAATAAAATTGAAGGGATAAATGATAGAAAAGAATTCACAACCGCCATTGAAACAATTGCAATAACTATTGAGATAGTACTAAAGCCGCTTAGTGTAGGAAGAATTGCCAGAATAAAAGCGCTTATTGTATTAACATGTATTCCTGGAAGTAACCCGCTAACTATTCCAAGCGCAATTCCGATCAATGTGAACACAACAATTTCCAATATGTCCATGAAGACTCAACCTTAAAAAATGCATATAAAATTTTTCTAACTCTCTAATACTTTGAGCAGTTTATTCAGAAAACGAAAAGTATATAGTTCTATATAGTTAAATAAAAAGCATAGGGTAGGAGAGATGGTTCGGGAGCAAATGCTCGTAAAGGAACAAAGTTCCTTTACGCATGCGAAACCTTAGGTTTCGCATTGTCCTCCCATCTTTCGTTTCACTCAAGATGGAACTTCGCAAATTACAAAAAACAGGCGGCTCAACCTATGTTGTTAGTCTGCCTAAAAAATGGATTGAGCGAGAACGATTAGACCGAGGGAGCTTTGTTACTATTAAAGAGCAAAAAGATGGCTCAATATCAATAACTCCTGGCTCAAGAAAAGAAGATGGCACAAGAGAAATCCAGATAACTGCAGATCAGAGTTTGCTCAGACATTTGATTGAAAAATATTTGCTTGGATACGATATTTTGCGCATAAAATCTAAAACGAAATTCAAGGAAAAAGAAAAGGCAGAAATTAAGAGAAATCTAAATCGTTTAGTCGGCCTTGAAATTATGGAAGAAACCTCTGATTCAATAACAGTCCATTATTTGCTCGATCCTGAAGAGGTTTCAATACTTAAAACTTTGCGCAGAATGTACACGATAGTTTCTGTAATGCACAAAGACTTGATAACTGCCTTAGAAACAGGAGATAAGCACTTGTTGCGCGATGTAATTCAAAGGGATACCGAAGTTAACCGGCTTTATTTTCTTTTAGTACGGCAGATTAGAACCGGAATTCAAAACCCATCTATTTTGGACAGGGAGGGAATAACTAGTTTGGATTGTGTTGATTACAGATTAGTTGTAAAGATAATCGAAGCAATTGGAGATAATTTGACTTACACCGCAAAAAAGTTGATTGAAATAAAAAACGTAAAATTCTCTGACCTAAAAAAGTTCGCACAGGAAACTTTTGAAATACATAAAAGAGCATTTGAGGCTTTGCTCAAGAAAGATGAGTCTTTAGCGATGTCAGCGCGCGAATTAAGGCAAAATCTTAAAATTGTTCGCACAAAAGCAAGCTCTGTTGAGATTATAAACAATCTTACAAAAGTAGCAGATTTTGGGCAGGATTTGGCAGATATTGTTGTTTGTGAATAATTACTTTTGAAGCGTAGTTGGCATTCCCATATACCATTCTGCTAATTTTTCTCCCCACTCTTTATTTCCTAGAATATTTTCTGCTCTAAATGCAAATGCATGAACGTTTGTGCTCTCTTCCGCAGCTATCGCAAAATTATTCAATCGATCGTTTTCTCTCAATGCTTTTAGCGCTTCTATTTTTAGGCTGATATCAGTTATAGCAGCCCGTAAGCTTGCCGCAAGTGCTTTGCCAGCAATTGTTTTAACCTCTGATTCCTTTTGTAACAATTCAACGTACTCGCCTTTCAAAATTACCGAAGTTCTTATAGCACCATCCAATTTTCCGTGATCTTTATCTTTTATACTAGCGTAAAAATAGTCACTCACCCCTTTCGTTAAATCCGCTATTCTATCTACGCCCCCTTTTTTACTAGGACCAAATGCCATATCTTTTCTGTCTACTCTTTACTTAATAAACTTTTACTCTAATCCAAAGAAAATTAAATCTCTATAAATCGGCCCCTTTGGAGTTAATTCACTTTCTTTAATTTTAACTTCGCTTACAGTTATTTTTCCAAATTCAAACTCCTCATAATCGCGCTCAATTTCAGCAAGCGCAGCTATGTGCTTTGGAGTTTTTAATCGCGCAACTGTTATGTGGGGAGAAAACGGCTTTTTATCAAATTCGCGCAGGACAACTTTTTCATCAATTCTGTTTGCTAATTCAATTAACTCATCTTTTCCATCTTCAACATCTGCCCATATAACTCGAGGTCTTGCCAAGCTGGGGAAAGCCCCGACGCCTTTAATTGAAATTTGAAAACTTTTTATTCCCTGAACAGCCTCTTCAATGCTATCTTTTATAATATCCAAATCTTTTTGTTCTATCTCGCCCAAAAACTTTAAAGTTATGTGTATGTTTTCTTTTTCTACAAATTTTGCCTGCATTCCCACCTTTTTTATGGCTTGCTGGAGCTCTAATAACTTATTTTTTTGTTCCTCACTCAATTCAACTGCAATAAACGTGCGCATAGTCTTAACTATAGGCATAAACTTTAAAAAGTATGCTATATGATAATTCAGAGCTATGGTAGAAAAGAAGCAAACAACAGGAACGCATCCATTGCACATAGGGAGCTCAGATTTTGATAAAGAAGTTATCAATTCAAAAATTCCAGTTGTTGTTGATTTCTGGGCAAGCTGGTGCGGGCCCTGTACAATGATTGCTCCAACTTTGGAAGATCTTGCAAAAGAATACTCTGGGGAAGTAAAATTTGTAAAAGTCCAACTGGATGAATTAGGCGGAGAAGATCCTGAAACCCAAAAAAGAGAAGAACTTGCAGCAAGTTATGGAGTCATGTCAATTCCAAACTTGATATTTTTCAAAGATGGAGTTGTTGCTGGGAATTCAATCGGAGCAGTTCCAAAAGAAACTTTAAAGCAAAGAATAGATGAGGCTTTTGGGTTCTAGCCTTTTATCTCTTTTATAATAACTTCCCTAGTGCGCGGCCCAAAAAGCTCTGCAAAAAATATTGATTGCCAAGTTCCTAATTGCAGTTTTCCATTATCAACTGGAACAACTACTGAATGTCCCAATAAAATCGAGCGCATATGCGAATCAGCATTTCCTTCCTCAGGATCGTGTGCCCATCCTGCTCCTTGCGGAACTAATTTTTCCAAAAGTTTTACGATATCCTTTTTCAATCCAGAATCATATTCATTTATAAAAAGCCCGCAGGTTGTGTGTGGAGTGTAAACAACAACTATTCCCTCTTTAATTTTTAGATTTTTTTCAACTTCCCCTGTAACATCAATCAAATCAACTCTTGACCTAGAACTAACGCTGATCTTCATGACATAAAAATAAAAATGCGGCGTCTCTTTTAAATTTTACGCCGCTTATAAAACATCAGCCTCATTTACAAGTACAAAATCCCCAACTGCGCTCACTGCACTGAACGGGAGTAAAATTCTTCCCTGCTTGTCTTTAACCAAATCCTCAAAATGCGCAGTTATGTATTTTGTTGGCTCAACAATCATGTTGATGAGCTCGCCAGTTGAGACATCAGCTGTTGCATCCAAAACCTTGCCGAACATTCGGCCGCCTTCAGAAACAACAGTTTTTCCTTGAATTTCCTTGAAAGGAACGCGCGCCATTTTTAGACACCTCTAAGTTTTAGCTTATCGTTTCAAATCTATATCCGAAACCGCTAATTTTTATAAAAATGCATAGTATTTAAGTCTTTTCTCTACTAGATTTTTTAAGCAAGCCATCAATTTTTGTCTGAAACTCATTTTTTGTTAGTCCCTCATTTGAAATAAACACATCTGACATCGCAATTGTTGCTCCCTCATTCAGATTTTCCAATTCAGACCGATCCCTGCTCACGCAATCTTGCTTTTTTAAAGGCCGAATTTTTCTTTTCATCAATCTTGAGTGCCTTGTTTCAGGCGAAACGATAATACAAACGGCAACAAAACCTTTTCCAAACTTACTTTTAAGAAATAAATATTCCTCAAAACTTTTTACCCCATCCAAAACAACCAAATTTTTTCCAAAATTCACAGGTTCGATTTTTTCTGCGGCCTTTTTTGCATAAACATCCATTCCATACTGCGCGCGCAGAGCCTCGCGCACAATTCTTTCATTTATCTCATTTCTCTCTAATCCGCGCGCTTTTAATTCCTCATCTGTTAAATCCCCCAATCGCATAACAGGAAATTTTAATTTTCGCGCCACATCTGCAGCAACTGTTTTTCCACTGCCTGGCATTCCGACAAAAGCAACAATTTTCATTCTTCAATTTTGATGTGTTGCGCAATATATAAATATGAGTTTTCCTAATTCAAATTTAATAAAGGGGGCGTGGAGAAGTAAATTCATTTACACATTTAAAACTATCTATAATATTCTTTGGGAGGTGGCCGGCCATTGTTCTTTTGGCCGGTTTTTTCCCTTTCACAGCTGAAGTTTTTTCTTATTTGTGCCAACCTTTTAAATGTCAGCTGGCACCATGGGACTACATTAGGGATTGCTCGTCTATTTGAAAATTTGTGAACTCGCAATCCCTAAATAGGCCTACGGCCATCTCTAGGGTGCCAAGAATTAGTTTTAAGCCCAACCCTTTCTTTTGAAATATAGATAAGTACCTAACCCACTCATTGCAAGAATTCCAAGAATCGCATAATAAAATCCAGGAACTTTTGCCTCAGGGAAACTTACATTCATTCCATATATTCCAGTTATAACAGTCATAGGAAGAAGAATTGTTGCAATAACAGTGAGAACTTTCGTGGCATCTTGTATTCTGTTATTAGTCACTGAAACATAAGTTTCAGCAGTATTTCCCAAAACCTCGCGCGCTATTTCCTCCTCATCAGTGATCTGCAAAAGATGGTTGTACAAATCCTTAAAATACATAACATTTTTGTCTTTTATCCCAGGCACCCCCTCATGCAGGAACAATAAAACTTCTCTCTCAGCTGCCAGAATTTTATGCAGCTCAAAAACAATTTGCCGCAGCTCAAAAATTTCCTCGAGCACAGCTTGGCCAACTTCATCAAAAACCACTCTCTGTAGCTTTTCTATTTTTGCATCAATTTTCTCAAGTATTGGGAAAAAACTCTCAATTAAATCCTCAAGCATTAAATAGAGCAAATAATCGCTATCTGTTACATGTCTTACTTCAAAATCCTTTTTATTTATTTTTTTCTTTAATTCAGACAATTCTTGAAGTCCAGAGTGTATTGTTATCAGATACCTTTCTGCAAAAATAAATGTCACATGCTGCGTTGAAATCTCCTTATTAAATTTTACCTTCTTAAAATTAAACGCAACAAACTTTTTAAAATTCTCAAACTTTGGCCTATGCGGTCTTTTTTCTCTTTTTAATAAAAAGAGTGGTATTTTAAATTTTTTCGATATTTCCTTCAATTCTGTTTCAGTTGGGCTAACTAGATCAACCCAATTTTCAGAGCGCGGGCTTATCTTTTTTGATTTTACAAAGCCAATTCCTTTCTTATGTGTATAAATATCCATCCCAGCCTCGAAAAATATATAATTCTCCTGGTTATAAAGCTAATCGCTGGTTTTCAATTCGCATAGAATTGTAGCTAGCACTATCCTAGTGACAATACAGTATCTTACTAAGGAATATGCAGACGAGAGTATCTTCGAGGTACTGGACAGTCTAATTGTAAAATGGTTTAAGCAAAAATTCAAAACTTTCGCCCCGCCGCAAAAATATTCTGTTATTTCTATTCACAAAAAAGAGAATACACTTATCTCAGCGCCCACAGGCTCTGGGAAAACACTTTCTGCTTTTCTATCTATAATTAGCGAGCTTGTCTCTCTTTCAAAACAGGGAAAACTGGAAGACAAAACTTATTGTGTTTATATTTCTCCACTCAGGGCACTCTCTAGGGATATTGAGGTTAATTTAAAAAATCCTCTTGAGGAAATTGAAAAACTTGCAGGAAAAGATCTTGGAATTAGAGTTGCAGTGCGTACAGGAGACACAACAACTTCTGAAAGGCAAAAAATGCTTGTAAAGCCGCCACATATCTTAATTACAACTCCTGAAAGCCTTGGAATAGTTTTAGTTGCTCCAAAATTTAAAAAACTCTTAACAGATGTGCAATGGGTTATTATTGATGAAGTGCACGCATTAGCTCCAAACAAGCGCGGGGTTCACCTTTCGGTTTCTCTAGAAAGATTGCAAAATGTTTCTGGCCCTTTTACTAGGATAGGCTTGAGCGCAACTGTTGCGCCTCTTGAAGAGGTTGCAAAATTCTTAGTTGGCTTTCAAAATGGTTCCCCAAGAGATTGTAAAATTGTTGATGTCCAACTTATTAAAGAATTTGATCTAAAAGTTTTGTGCCCAGTTCCAAGCATAATTAATGCTACTCAAGAAGAGCTGCACAATTCATTATACAAACTTCTGGACGATCTAATCCAAGAGCATAAAACAACTCTTATTTTTACAAATACCCGCTCAGCTACTGAGCGAGTTGTTCATCACTTGAAAACCAAATATCCAAAAAAATACCTGGAAAACATTGGCGCGCACCATTCTTCACTTTCAAGAGAGCACAGGCTTGATCTTGAAAACAAACTGAGAAAAGGCGAGCTTAAAGTTGTTGTCTGCTCTACTTCCCTTGAGCTTGGAATTGACATAGGATATATTGATCTGGTTATTCTATTAGGAAGCCCAAAATCAACAGCTCGTGCTTTGCAGAGATGCGGCCGCTCCGGACACAAACTCCATGATAAAATTAAAGGCAGATTTATTGTTTTGGATAGAGATGACTTAGTTGAGTGCGCAGTTATGCTGAAAAACGCATATGAAAATAAAATTGACAATATTGACATCCCGCAAAACTGCCTTGATGTAATTGTTCAGCACATCTATGGCCTTGCTATTGAAAACAAGCAGCACGCTGAAACTGCTCTTGATTTAATTCGCCGCAGCTATTGTTACAAAGACCTCTCCTGGGAACAATTTGAATCTGTTCTGAAATATCTTGCAGGCGAATATGTTAGCCTAGAGCAGCGCTCTGTTTATGCAAAAATCTGGTATGATCCTGTAACAAAAATGCTTGGTCGCCGCTCAAAAATTGCCCGTGTAATTTATAGCACTAATATTGGAACAATTCCTGAGGAATCCTATTTAGAAGTAAAATTTGGAGAAGAGCGCATAGGAATGCTTGATGAAGGTTTTTTGGAGCGCTTAAAAAAAGGAGATATATTTGTTCTAGGTGGAAAAACTTACCGCTTTAACTTTGCGCGCGGGATGACTGTGCAAGTTACTCCGATGCCGCACACCCTTCCAACTGTTCCGAGCTGGTTCTCAGAAATGCTTCCATTAAATTTTGATGTTGCAATTGAAATCCAAAAATTCAGAAGAAAACTAGAGGAGCTTTTTAAAGAAAAGCGTTCAAAGGCTGAAATTGTAAAGTTTATTCATGAATATCTCTATGTTGATGAAAACTCTGCTAACTCAATCTACGAATATTTCCGCGAGCAATTCCTGTTTGCAGAAATTCCAAATGATAAAAAACTTGTAGTTGAATTTTACAAAGGTTTTGGAGAAAAGAAATTCATAATATTTCATAGTTTGTATGGCCGCAGAGTAAACGATGCTCTTTCGCGTGCAATTGCTTATGAGATCTCCAGAATATCTAGGAATAAAAATGTTGCAATTGCTTTAACTGATAATGGTTTCTACTTAACCTCTGAAAGCCAAAAGATGCAAGTCCTTCGCGCTTTTCAAAGTCTAAAGCCCGAACATCTCCGCGAACTTTTAAAGCGCGCAATAGATCAAACAGAAATTTTAAAGCGCAGGTTCAGGCACTGTGCTATGCGATCTCTTATGATTCTCCGCAGTTATAAAGGCCATAGAAAATCTGTTGGCCGCCAGCAAATGGGTGCGCAAATTTTATTGTCCTCAGTTAAAAGGATAAGTGACAAGTTTCCGATTCTAGAAGAAGCCCGGCGCGAAGTTCTTGAGGACTTAATGGACATAAAGAGAACTGAAAAAGTTCTTTCTGAAATTAAGTCTGGAAAAATTAAGATACATGTAATCGCAACAGAAATTCCAAGCCCATTTGCGCTTAATTTAATTGCGCGCGGTTATTTGGATATACTAAAAATGGAGGACAAGCTTGAGTTTGTTAGAAGAATGCATAAAGCGATACTTAAGCAGATTGAGCCGTATGAAATTGCTGCCTGAAGTTGAAGCATTGGATTTGGGAATCTATTTACAAAAAGAAAACACCTTTATAATCAGCGACCTCCATCTCGGCTATGAAAAAGAACTGCATATGCGCGGAATTTTAGTTCCACCATTCCAATTTAATGAAATAAAAGCAAGGCTTGAAAGAATTTTTCAGGAATATCCAACTTTTAAGTATATTGTAATAAACGGCGACCTAAAGCACGAATTCGGAAGGATTTCAAATCAAGAATGGGATGAAATTTTAGAACTAATTGATATTCTCTCAATTCACTGTGAAAAAATTATTGTAATAAAAGGCAATCACGATATAATTTTAGACAGAATAACAAATAAAAGAAATGTTCAATTTGAAAAAATAGGATTTTCTCCAAGCAAAAATATTTTCATAACTCACGGTCATATAATTCCAAAAAAGGATAAACGCCTTTCAGACGCAAAAACAATTATTATTGGAAACGAGCATCCTGCAGTTAGCCTAACAGATGGAATAATAACAGAAAAATACAAATGTTTTTTAAAAGGAAGTTGGAAACGAAAAAACCTAATTGTGCAGCCCTCTTTTTGTTTAGTAACAGAGGGCACAGATATTTTGCGTGAAGAAGTTATTTCTGAATTTTTAGAAGACTTAAATCTAAAAAACTTTGAAGTATTTGTGGTTGCTGCACCAGACGAAATTAAGTATTTTGGAAAGATTAAGAACTTAGAAAAGCCGCAAAAATAGCGGCTATAAGATATAAAAATAAATATTTAAATACCCCTTTGCACATTCTTACTGCACTCGTTTAGAGTCAAAATTTAACTTTTAGGGGTAAAAATGGCTATCAGTGAAAACGACAAAAAAATTGTTCTCGACGCTTTGCGCGATTTGGGGGCAAAAGATGGAAACACTGCAAGAAATGTTGAATTGATTACTGGAAAGACCCGCTCAAAAGGCCCAAGATACGCTGACAAGCAATTAGTTGCATCAATTTTGCAGACTTTGCAAAACGAAAGAAAAGTTATTCGCAAGGCAGGGGAAAAAACCGCTTCTTATTTCCTTGCTCCAGTGCAGCCAGCAGCTCCAAAACCTGTTACTCCTGCACCAACAGCTCCTCCAGTAAATCCATATTTAGCCCCTGAAAAGAAAGAAGAGAAGAAATCTGACAATCCTTATTTGTAATTCAGAAGCTTTAAATACACTAAATTTTATAAAAAGAATCTCTCCATCGACTAGGAGCAAGCATATGGGAGGCCTAAAAGTAATTGTTACTGGCGGAGCCAGATTTATCGGCTCGTACTTGGGCAGACTATTAAAAGATTGGCACAATATTAATACGCTTATAGAATTATTGGGTTGCTGGGAAAAATGAAGAACGAAAAACTTGTTGGACTGGAAGAGCTGCAGAAAATAGTTTCTGACTTGAAGTCAGATGGAAAGAAAATTGTCCAGTGCCATGGGGTATTTGACTTGTTGCACGTTGGGCACATAAGGCATTTCAAGGCAGCAAGAAAATTCGGGGATGTTTTAATTGTGACTGTAACTCCAGACAAATACGTGAACAAGGGACCGCACAGGCCAGCTTTCCCAGAAAAACTAAGGGCAGAGGTTTTAGCCTCTCTGGGTGTTGTTGATTATGTTGCAGTTAACAAATGGCAAACAGCAGTTGAAACAATCAAATTGCTGAAGCCGAATGTCTATGTAAAGGGAAGTGATTACAGCAATGCAGATGAGGACTTTTCAAAAGGCATAACTGCGGAAGAAAAAGCAATCAAAGCAGTTGGTGGGGAGATAAAATTCACAGATGAAATCACTTTCAGCTCATCCAATCTAATTAACAAGCATTTGCACGTATTCCCGAAAGAAACGGAGGATTATTTGGATGAGTTTTCAAAAAAATTCACTTCAAAGCAAGTTATTGATTATCTTGAAAAAATCAAGAATTTAAAAATTCTCGTAATCGGGGAGGCGATTATAGATGAGTATCAATACGGGCAGACAATCGGAAAAGCAGGAAAGGAGCCGATAGTTGCCTTAAAGTATATTGAAACAGAGAGATTTGCGGGCGGAACACTTGCAATAGCAAATCATCTTGCAAATTTCTGCGATAATGTTGGACTTTTTACTTTATTGGGTGAAAAAGATTCCCAAGCGGATTTCATAAACAAACATTTGAACAAAAAAGTGAAGAAATATTTCCACTACAAGAAAAACGCTCCAACAATAATTAAAAGAAGGTTCCTTGAAGCTGCTCCGCTTAAAAAACTCCTTGAGTTCTATGTTTTTGATGACATGGAACTGGAGCCAGCCCAGGCGCGCGAGCTTTGTGGGCATTTGGAAAAAATCCTGCACGAATACGATCTGGTAATTGTTGCAGATTTTGGGCATGGGATGCTGAACAAAGATTTAATAAATCTTATCTCAAGAAAAGCAAAGTTTCTTGCAGTTAATACACAGTCAAATGCAGGAAATATGGGGTACAATATAATTACAAAATACCCAAGAATTGATTATGTCTGCACCGATGAGCGCGAAATTCGCTTGGCAAGCCTTGACAAGAACAGTGCACTGGAAGCTTTAATTAAAAATCTTTCCAAAAAAATTTCCTGCGGCAAAATAATAACAACGACTGGCCCACTAGGCTGTATAATTTTTTCCTCTAATGGGCTTGTAAAAATACCTGCCTTCTCTGAAATAGTTATCGATACAATGGGCGCTGGCGATGCATTCCTATCAATTACGGCCCCATTAGTAGCAACTGGTGTCCCAATGGAAATAATTGGTTTTGTTGGAAATGCAGTTGGTGCATTGAAAGTTAAGATAATAGGAAACAAGGAGCCGATAGACAAAGTTGCTCTCTACAAATACATAACCTCCTTAATGGCGTGATTCAAATGCCTGGCTCAAAATTTAAAAATGTCCTAGTGATAGGAGGCGCTGGTTATGTGGGAAGCGCTCTAGTCCCAAGCTTATTGAAAAAAGACTACAATGTGACTGTTTATGATTTGTATCTATATGGAGATGTTTTCTCAAACCTAAAGAACAAGAAAAATTTGACTGAGATAAAAGCTGATATCAGGGACAAGAAAAAACTGTTTGAAGCCTCAAAAAATGTCGATGCAATCATACACCTTGCCTGCATTTCCAATGACCCAAGTTATGAATTGAATCCTGCTTTAAGCAAGTCAATAAATTATGACGCCTTTTTTAATATTCTTGAGGCTGCTGAAAAAAATGATGTAAAACGCTTTATTTATGCAAGCACCTCAAGCGTTTATGGTGTTAAAAAAGAAAAAGACATAACTGAAAAAACAGTTCCAGAGCCCCTAACCGATTACTCAAAGTACAAGCTTGAGTGCGAAAAAGTTTTGCTCGGTAGAGAAATCAATGGGATGGAACGAACAATATTAAGATCTGCAACTGTTTGCGGCTATGCGCCAAGGATGCGGTTTGATTTAACCGTAAATATTTTGACAATAAATGCACTTATTAACAAAGTGATAAAAATTTTTGGCGGAAAGCAGCTAAGACCGAATATAAATATACAGGATGTCGTAAGAGCTTACGAGATATTTTTATCAGCTCCTAGAAACAAAATTAATCGCGAAATTTTTAATGTTGGCTATCAGAATAAAACCGTTGAAGAAATTGCGTACATAGTTAAGAATGTTATAGGGGGTGAATCAATTACTTTTGAATATGTGCCTACTGAAGATACAAGATCGTATCATATTAATTCTGATAAAATAAAAAAAGTATTGGAATTTACTCCCAAGTATACAATTGAGGGTGCCATTCAGAGTATAGTAAATGCTTATAATGAAGGCCACATCAACGATGGATTAAATAATCCAATATATCACAACATTAAGTTGATGCAAAAAATAAATTTAAAATAACATATGGAAAACAAAACATCGTTATCGCTTTTGCACAAAATTCTCTTGATTAGAAGAGCTGAAGAAAAAATAGTTGAGCTCTACCCAGAACAGGAAATTAGGTGCCCAACCCATCTGTCAATAGGGCAAGAGGCAGTTGCAGCAGGCGTTTGTGAAGCACTAAGAAAGGATGATATAATATTCAGCAATCACAGGTCGCATGGACATTATATTGCAAAAGGCGGAAATCTAAAAGCAATGTTTGCTGAATTTTATGGAAAAGCAACAGGATGCTCAAAGGGCAGGGGTGGTTCAATGCATCTAATAGATCTATCAGTCAATTTTTTGGGATCAACCCCCTTGGTTGGCGGCACAATCCCTATTGCAGTTGGGGCCGCATTGAGCACACATATGCGCAAAGAGGACAATATTGTAGTAATTTTTATAGGCGACGCTGCAGTGGAAGAGGGCGTATTCCACGAAAGCGTTAATTTTTCTGCATTGAAAAAGCTTCCAGTACTTTTTGTGTGCGAGAACAATTTTTACAGTGTCTATACCCCACTTTCTGAAAGGCAGCCAGGAAACCGCAAAATATACGAGCTTGCTAAAGGGCATGGAATTGAATCATACCAGGCAGATGGCAACGACGCCATAAAAGTTTATGAAATAACAAAGAAGGCAGTTGATAAAATAAGGTCTGGAAAAGGTCCAGTGTTTTTAGAGTTTTTAACTTATAGATGGCGCGAACACTGCGGCCCAAATTATGACAATGATCTTGGCTATAGAAGTGTGGAAGAGTTAGAAAAATGGAAGAGAAAAGATCCCTTAGAATCTTTAAAAAACAAATTGTTAAAAAGCAAAACAATTTTACAAGCCGAATTTGAAAAAATTGAGAATGAAGTAAGAAGCAAAGTAGAGGCAGCAGTAAAATTTGCAAAAGAAAGCCCATTTCCCAAAAAAGAAGAGTTAGAAAAATACGTTTATTCGGTGTAATCACTCAAATTCAATGGAAAAAAGACAACTGACATATGCACAGGCAATAAACGAGGCACTAGACCTCTGTATGAAAAAAGACCCATCTGTGTTTATTATAGGGGAGGGGGTTCCAGATCCCAAAGGAATTTTTTGGACAACAAAAGGGCTGAAAGAAAAATACGGCCCAGAACGGGTTTTGGATTCTCCCTTATCTGAAAATGCTATTACCGGAGTCTGTATTGGGGCAGCACTTACCAAGATGCGCCCCATAATGACACACCAAAGGGTTGATTTTTCATTATTAGCTTTTGATCAAATAATTAACAATGCTGCAAAGTGGCACTATATGTTTGGGGGTCAATCGAATGTTCCACTCGTAATTCGTATGATGATTGGGAAAGGCTGGGGTCAGGGTGCACAGCATTCACAGAGTCTTCAAGCAATTTTTGCTCACATACCTGGCCTTAAAGTTGTAATGCCTTCGACTCCTTATGATGCAAAAGGGCTTTTAATATCAAGCATCGAGGATAACAATCCGGTTATATTTATCGAGCACCGCTGGCTTCATAATATTTATGGAGAAGTTCCTAATGGTATCTACAGGGTCCCAATTGGGGAGCCAAAGATAGTAAAAGACGGAAATGATCTCACAATAGTATCAAGTTCATATATGACAATTGAAACACTGAGGGCAGTTGAAATTCTTGGCAAACTTGGAATAAACGCTGAGGTAATAGACATGCGTACTTTAAAACCATTGAATGATAATTTGATTGTTAAATCTGTAGAAAAAACAGGCAGATTATTAGCTGCTGATTTGGGGTGGGGCTCAGTGGGTTTTGCAAGTGAGATTATATCAAGAGTTGCAGAAAAAGCATTTCACTCCTTGAAGCAAAGTCCTCAAAAAATAACACTCCCGGATTACCCAACTCCAACAACGCAAGGGCTCACAAAATATTACTACCCAAGATATGTTGATATTGCAAGAAAAGCAGTTAGAATGCTCGGAAAAGATGAAAAGAAACTCGAAGATTTATTGGTGGCAGAAAAAGAGGATGCCCCCCTTGATGTCCCTGACAAATCTTTTACAGGCCCATTCTAATGAAAAAATCTTTTGATATAAATAAAATTGCAGTAATAGGGAGCAATTCATTTTCAGGAAGCCACTTTATCAGCTTTCTTCTGGAAAAAACAAATGCAGATGTTATTGGTATAAGCAGATCTCCTGAAAAAAGCGCGCTTTTTCTGCCCTACAAAAAACAGGATACTTCCAAGTTCAGTTTTTTCCAGATGGATTTGAACAATGACATTGACAAAATGATGAACTTGTTTGATGGTGAAAAGCCAGAGGTGATTGTTAATTTTGCTGCGCAAAGCGAAGTTGGCCCAAGCTGGGAAAATCCAGAGCACTGGTTCAGGACAAATTGCTTGGGCATCGTAAATCTTGCAAGCAAATTAAAGACTAAAAAATATCTGGAGCAGTATGTGCATATCTCATCCCCTGAAGTCTATGGTACTTGCAAAGGAATTGTGAAAGAAAATGCGCCTTACAATCCTAGCACCCCGTACGCCGCATCAAAGGCAGCAGGGGATATGTTCCTTCATGTTTTATCTAAAAATTCTCTTCTGCCCCTCATTATGACCCGTTCAACAAATGTCTATGGTCCCTACCAACAGCTCTTTAAGATAATCCCCCGAACGATTATTTACATCAAGCAAGGGAAAAAAATTCCGCTGCATGGCGGCGGAAAAGCTGTTAAGTCATACATACACATTCGTGACATTTGCGATGGCACTCTAAAAATAATCGAAAAAGGCAAAAAAGGAGAAATTTATCACTTCTCCCCCAAATCAGGGTATACGGTCAGAAACATTGTTGAAAGAATTTGTGAAAAAATGGGGAAAAACTTTAAAGACGTTGTTGAGATTGTTGGGGAAAGACTCGGGCAGGATGCAAAATATGAAATAGATTCTTCAAAGGCGCGAAAAGAGCTTGGCTGGATGCCAAAAATTACAATTGATCAAGGACTGGACGATGTTATTGCTTGGATTAATGATAACTGGAACGAAATAAAAAAACAACCCCTGGAATACATACATAAAGAATAGACTCTGAAATGAAAACTAAAACCAAAAACAATAAAACTGTTGTTATAATTTCAATTACCAGTGATATTGGCAAGGGATTGGCAGAGAGATATTCCAGAGCTGGCTATAATATTGTTGGAACCTATAGGACAAAGCAGTTGCCCAAAGAGATTTCCTCTCTACCCAACACACAATTGTTTTATTGTGATATCAGCAAAAAAGAAAGTATTGCAAAATTCGCAAATAAATATAAAAAAATTGGCCTGAAATGGGACTGCTTTCTATCCTGTGTTGGTGTACTCGAACCAATAGGCAAATTTTTTAACTGCAATTTTGGCGCATGGAGTAATTCTGTTCATGTCAACTCAGTTGAGCAATTAAGAGTTTTGCATGCACTCTATCCTTACAGAAAGAAAGGCAGGATGGCAGATGTGGCTTTCTTTGCTGGCGGCGGCGTAAACAATCCTGTCAAAAATTATTCCGCATACACAATTTCAAAAATAATGCTAATAAAAATGTGTGAATTTTTAGATGATGAGAACAATGACCTAAATGTTTTTATTCTTGGGCCAGGGTGGGTAAAGACAAAGCTGCTTAAACAAACTTTGGCCCATAAAAAAGAAGCAGAAGACAATTACTTCAGAACATTAGAATTTATTAAAAGTAGAAATGGGGTAAGTATTGATGATATTTACAGTTGCATACAGTGGTTGAGGAAAAGGGGTAAAAAAGTGGCAAGCGGGCGTAACTTTTCAGTGGTTCATGACGTATGGAGTGGCAGAAAAAGCAGAAAATTAGCAAAAGAATTGAAATCAGACCCTAATATGTATAAACTGAGAAGATTCAAGAACGATTATCTTTTTTAAATTAAAAAACAGTATCTATAGCATATATATATAAATTAACACTGTATGTGATGTAAATTGGGTGGTTTGAATGGTTACAAAAAAACAAGAAAAACTTCATCACAGCGGAACTGACTATCAATTTGAGTCGGAGATTATTCAACTTGGACCCTGGTCTTCATATAGCCTACTACACGACCCCAAACATATGTGTTTTGTACTTTCAAGATACAAATTTTGTGCTAAAATGCTGGAGGGCAAGAGGTCGGTTTTAGAAATTGGATGTGGAGACGGTCTTGGGGCCCCAATTGTAGCGCAATCTGTCAAGAGCCTCTATTGCATAGATTGGGATGAGCGTCTAATCAAAAATAATATGGGGCGCCTTTCAAACATAAAAAATATAGAATTTCACACACTTGATATTACTGAAAAAGTTCTAAACAAGAAATTTGCCGGAATTTTTTCAATCGACGTAATCGAGCATCTTGATCCAAAAGTGGAAAAGAAGTTTATGCAAAATAGCTGCAAATCATTAACTGATGATGGTGTTTGTATAATTGGCACCCCAAACATTACTGCAGAGAAATACGCAACCCATCGAAGCAGTGTCCAGCACATAAATTTAAAGAGCCACACAACTCTACGAAAACTGCTAAGCCGCTATTTTAGGAACGTATTTATATTTTCTATGAATGATGAGGTTGTTCACACCGGCTTTTATCCAATGGCACACTATCTTTTTGGAGTTGGTGTTGGATTAAAGTGAACAAGGAAATTAGAAAAAAAATAATTGATATGGTATACAAGGCAGGTGATGGCCACATACCTAGTGGGCTCTGTATCGTAGAAATTTTAAATGTATTGTACAGGGATATTTTAAAATACGACCCTAAAAATCCAAAATGGGAAGGCAGGGATTATTTTATTTTGAGTAAGGGCCATGGTAGTGATGGTTTCTATGTAATTCTTGAAAAATACGGGTTTTTGACTCAAAAAGACCTTGATACCTTTACTAAATACGACAGTAAATTGGGTGGGCTAGCTGATAGGACAAAGGTTCCTGGCGTTGAAGCTGCTGGCGGCTCTCTGGGTCACGGCTTTCCTGTTTCGTTAGGAATGTCATTAGGCTTAAGAATACAAGGCAAGTCTAATCGGGTTTTTGTTTTAATAGGAGACGCAGAATGCAATGAAGGCGCGGTATGGGAAACTGTGCTACTCGCTGCGCATCACAGACTTGGCAGACTCTACTGTATTGTAGATGATAACAAATCCTCAAGTCAGATTCTAGAGATGGGGAGCATCTCTGAGAAATTCAGGGCATTTGGGTGGAATGCTTATGATGTTGACGGGCATAACGAAGAAGCTTTGTTGGACGTATTCAAAAAACTTCCAAATGAAGCTTACGGGAAACCCACTGCAATTATTGCGCACACAATAAAAGGAAAAGGTGCAAAAATGTTAGAAGGCCACGGGGTATGGCACAGCAAGGCACCAAATACAGAGGAATATGCCCAAATTATGGAACAGCTAGAAGATTAGAGGTTAACAAAAATGAGATATATGTTTGAAATGAAAAATCAATTTGCAAGAACTATGTATGAGGTGGGCCAGGTAAACCCGAAACTAGTTGTAGTTGTTGGGGATCTTTGCCACTGGGCTATGCAACCTTTTGCAAAAGCATGTCCAGGTCGCTATTATAATACTGGCGTTACTGAGGCTGCTACAATAGGTCTGGGTGCTGGTCTTTCTGCAGTTGGACTTATTCCTGTTGTTCACTTAATCGCTCCATTTATGGTTGAGCGTTCATTCGAATTTATAAAACTTGATTTTTCTTACAATGAATTCCCTGGAAATCTGGTATCAGCAGGAAGTTCTTTTGATTATTCATTTCTTGGGGCCACCCATCACACTTATACAGATTATGCAACGCTCAAGACCCTTCCAAAAACACAATTAATCTACCCAGCAGCACCGCA
Organism: Candidatus Naiadarchaeum limnaeum; assembly: GCA_014189685.1. GTDB lineage: Archaea > Undinarchaeota > Undinarchaeia > Undinarchaeales > Naiadarchaeaceae > Naiadarchaeum > Naiadarchaeum limnaeum. The sequence continues at coordinate 743 of DVAB01000016.1, read as the reverse complement.
AGAGTTTGATTTGCTTTTCAGACAAACATACAACAATGATTTTTTAACATACTTCAGACTTCCACAAACTGAGCATGGTGTTAGTATAGATAAAAATAAAATTAAAGTTGGAACCGGGATTAAAATCAAGGATGGCGAGGATATCACCATTGTTGCAACAGGGAGCCAATTAAAATCCGCAGTTGAATCTGCTGAAACTTTAAAAAAAATGGATTACGACCCTGAAATAATCTATATACATACCCTGAAGCCCTTAGATACAAAACTTATTACTTCAAGCGCAGAAAAAACCAAAAAAATTATCACAATGGAGGAACACAGTATTATTGGCGGACTTTATGCCGATGTTTTAGAAGCAGTAAAGGAAATTCCAGGTGTAAAAGTTTCACCTATTGCAATTCCTGCAGACTTCTTAAGAGGGTATGGCGGTTATGAAGATCATTGTAAGGCACTTGGATTAACTGCTGAAGGGATTGTAAAAAAAGTAAAAACAGATTTTAGAAGAAAAAAATAAAAACTAATTGTCAATTAAATTAAATGGCTGAAATAAATTTACTGGAAAAATATCCCAGAACAAAGAGAAATCTTGATGAAAGAGTCGCACAAAAGACCGAGGAAGATGTAAGAATTGCAAAGAAGTTTTGTAAAGAATATTTTGACGGAACTAGAAACCAGGGTTATGGCGGGTATTCCTTTTATGAGCGGGTCTGGGGGGGGGGGGTATAACATTTCATAAAGCATTT
>DVAB01000015.1 GCA_014189685.1 Candidatus Naiadarchaeum limnaeum | reverse complement strand
TGCGAGCTGGATTTTGCAAAAGATGATGCAAGATCATTCTCGTCCCCCAATTCAATTGGCAATACAGTTTGATACGGCTGATCTAATACTATTTTTTCTATGCTCGTCGGCATCCAAACCTTGAGGATTATATCATTTGGTCTCACAGTTAACTCTATATTTTGAACATCCTCAACAGAAACATTTTTTCCTTGGAAATTCTGTATTTTGTTTGAATTTAATTTTGTTTGAAGATCATTTTTTATGTTTTGTTTTATGTTGTCAAGCGATTGAACAAGACTGTTTTGGCAAACTTGCCAATATGGAACTTGCTCTCCTTTAAATGTTGTAGACAAGCTAGGAACCTCTAAATAGCCTCCTCTCTTCCCTATTTTTTGCACTGTCTCAAAGGCTTTGTCTCTTATCTTGTTTTCCATCTCTGATGCCAGCGCTTTTTTTATTTCAAAGTATCCTGCTTCTGGTGGGAAAATAAGATTTTTCTGCGTGACAAAAACAACTACAATTAACACAAAAACCAAAATCCCAATTATTATAAGAAAATGTCCTTGCCCCTTAAAATCTCTATAAGGAAATTTTGCCCCTTCACTTATAATTGTAAAATACCCCATATAGAAATAATTGCTTAAAGCCCCTTAAATTCTGATATTCCACTAGCTTGGCTACAAGTGAATACACTAGTGGAATATAACAATCAAAAATCGCTGGTCAAAGAAGACCGACGCATATAGCTTACATATATCTAAGATATGTATCCAGATGTTTTCCAGTGGCATTTTATGAGCATGCAATTTTTGTTTTAGTTTTTCTGTTTCCATTTTTCTCAAACCATTATTTTTTCGCGCGCAGCACAAAACGTACCCCGAGCGAGGCATTCCTGTCACCAGGACGCCCGTCGCAGTAGAGGTCCACCCTGCATGAGACAGCATCAGCCCTCGCAACACCATTTAGTTCTGGATAATAAGCATAAAGATTTTTTCCCTGCGCATAGTTTTGCAAATCAGACGAATGTGTTAATAATCCCTGCTTGTTGAACTTAGTTATGTCTGCATATTCGTCTTTAAATAAGCATGACCCAAGTGGTTCTGTTTCCTTGTATGGCTTTCCTGCTGAATCAAAAATAATTGTTTCAATTCCAAATTTATTAAAGCCTTTATCATCAAAAACAAATTTAGCATTTAGGTGATTGCCTCTATAATCCCCTATTTTCAAGATATCATCTAAAATTTCTTTTGCCTTTTCTTGTGGAATAGGAATCCTGTCTGCAATTAAGTCATTGATAAAAACCATGAATTCATAAGGGGTTGGCATTTCTGCTCTCATTCCACCTACTATTATCCCCTGGGTGTATATTTGCTCAACTGCTTTATTCCATGTCTTGCCAGTTAGCTCTCTCTTTTCTGCAATATGCAAGTTTAGTGATGGAACATAAACAAAGCCATTTAGGTTTTGTGCAGGTGCTTTAATTATTGGTTGTTTACTTGTTGGCTGAGCAGTTTTTTCTCTTTCCATAGCTCCATCTACCGAAATTCCAAAAATTGTGTCTGGTAATATTATTTTTGCCATTTTGTTTGTTTTAGTTTTTCTGTTATGATTGTTTAACTAAACCTTCAAGAGTACCTTCCACAAAGCTCCATCTTCCTTGAAATTCATCTGAAATACCCTTAATTTTCTTCCCTTTTTTAACCATTTCTACCATTCTTGCAAGATTCTCTTTCTGCCTTTCAAATTCTCCTTTTGTTGCCTCAATTAATGCGTCCATTGCACTATATTTGTCCCCATTATATTTTTCCTGCACTAATGCATCATTTAAAACTCCTGAATATGCTGAAACAAACTTGTATGCTTGCATCATGGAATCAAAATCCCCGAAATCTGCATCAATCTTGCCACCCTTGCTTTTTGCAATCTCATCTAAAGCTGTAGAAAGCCGCATTATAGATTTTGCAGCTCTGATTGAAACAGGCAATACTAATGCTTCATCTGAGCCCTGCTGATTTGAATCTACTTTATTTGGCCAGCTTTCTTTTAATTTTGTTTTGCTTGTAAGAACTCCGCCAACATGACATATATCTAATCCGTGGATAAGGTAATTCACAACAAGCATCTTTTCAAAATGGATTTGTTTTTTTAGTTCAGATTCTAATTGTTTATAGCTTTTTATAATATTAACAGAATTTGCTTCTTCTTGAGTAAATTCTACTCTTGGGTTTGTGTTGCCTGATAAAATTTCTAGTGTATCGGCTGAAGTTGGCTTGAAATAATCTGTGTCTATAATTACATGCATTCTGTCTTTTAATGCCCTTCCCAGCTCATTAGATGATTCTGTAAACTTCTGCCCAATATTTCCTGTTGCAATTCCAACAGAATAATCCTTCCCAATATTGTATTTTCTTCCGCTTATTTCAATATAGCCATCAAATAAGTTAAATACCTGAGCTCTCACAGCAGGCAAGCAATTTGGCAGCTCATCAACAACAATTAAGTTTGCATCAATTTTATCTGTTAGTTCTTTGATTTCTGAGCTGCTTTTTGCGGTTTTCAGTTTTTCTAAGTTAATTTGCTGAAAAAGTTCCCTTGTATCCATATCATTTCTTCCAAGAATAAATAAACTTTTCCCTTCTGGAAAATAAGACATCGCATCTGCAGCTAACTGAGTTTTCCCGCTTCCAGTATCACCTTGCAAGAAAAGATTTAATCTTCCTCTTAAACAGGCATTTAACATATCTGCCATATAGATTGGCGCCCCATGAAGGTTCATCAGTTCTGTTGAATTTCTATACACTCTTACCATTTTCCTGCTCCTTCAACAATTTATT
>DVAB01000014.1 GCA_014189685.1 Candidatus Naiadarchaeum limnaeum | reverse complement strand
TTTTTACTGTTATTCCAATGATGTCTTTTTCGTCTGCCATTGGTTCCTCTTAATTGCAGCAGATTTAAATTACTTTCTAAATTAGCCAAAAAAGAGAATGCGTCTAAAATTCAATCTTATGCCTCGTGCTTGCCAGCCTCACCATAGAATTTCTTACCTTGGTAAGATTTACAAGAGTTGCATCGTTTAAAGTTTCATAAGCAAGAACCGGGCTCTCAAGCTTATTGAGAATCTTTAGCGCTAAATCTAGCCCCTCAATAACTCCAAGGTCAAAACCATCTTCCTCTTTTTGGCCTGCTGTGGAACCTTGTGAAACATACTCACCTTTCTCCTGATTTAACGCATTGATTGCCCCTTTCAGATCGCCCGCCTTTTCAAGAATTTTCTTTGCACCGTTGATGCCTGCCTGCAGGCCCTTTAAAATTCCTGAAATAAATTCATTTCTTGTTTCTGCTGAAACTCCGCCTTCGGGAACAATATATCGAACTTCCCCTCCTACTTTCTCCTCTGCAAGGATTCCAACCCTAGCCCACATTCTTTTTCTGTTATCACCATACCAATGCTCAAGCCAGTTATGAATTTCACTGTGCTGTTCTCTATCCATTGATTTCTAAATTGATTTTGAATTATATAAATTTAGTGGGGCCGCCCAGATTTGAACTGGGAACCACTACCATTTTGGCTCATGTCCCCAAGGTAGCATCATACCAGGTTAGACCACGGCCCCAAAATTTAGAAGGTATATAAATGGGTGCATATACTTAAATTTTTATGGAAGGGATTATTGAGAAGCGTGTTCATACGCTTGGGAGCAGATTTTCGCAGGATGTGCATGGAATCTTTAGCAATCCAAAACTAGCCGTGCACAGAATTATTGAGGAGGCTGATATGCCTTACGCAACAGCGGTTCCTTTTATTGTTGTAATCGCAGCTGCAATTATGAGCGCAATTGGAGTTGATATGTGGGCGCATATACAGCTAACAGCGCAGACAGGGTCTACTCTTCTTCAAATTCTAAGTGCTGTAACAAGAGGGGTAATTTTGTTCTTTAGAATATTTTATAACTCATTCGCTTTTCTGCTTGCATGGGTTTTGTGGAGTGTAGTCTTTCATTTTCTCGGATCGATAGTTTCTGGGACTGATATAGCTGGAAAGCGAACATTTTGGCGCGCTCTAAAACTCGCTGGATTTATGTTCGCACCGTTTTTCTTGAATATCTTGCCATTTTTTCCACTTATAACAGGGTACTGGAGTGTTTATCTTGCTTATATCGGAATGAAAGCTAATTACGAAACAACAAGTACTGGGGCGCTCATAGTAACCCTGCCCTATCTGTTTTCAGTTGTTTATGGAACATTTTTATTTTTATTATCTCTTTTTTGAGAGGTAAGTTTAATATTATAAAGAGCTTTATTCTGCCTATACTATGCGGGGGTTCCCGAGTCTGGTCTAAGGGGCAGGACTTAAGTGGCCACCCCTTTTTTTCCCGAAAAAAAAAGCCTTCCCAACCCCAAAAGAAAGGGCAAGTAAATCAAGAGAAAAATGAAAAGGTTGCCAAAGATATCCTGTGGCCTAGCGCCTTCAGCGGTTCAAATCCGCTCCCCCGCACTAATAATTTTAGGATGAAAGGTATGAGACAATATACACCTGAGAAATATATCAGAACCGTTGAAAACATAGACGATTCTATAGTGCAGAATTATATGCAGGTTGAAATGGATCTAATTCGAAATATAAAAGGTTCCAAAGATAAGACATTTATTGACTTGGGCGCTGGCTATGGTAGGGTCTTGCATCTATTAGCACAAATAGCTAGAAATGTAATCGCAATAGAGATAAATCCTGCAATGCTCTCAGAACTTAGAAAAAGAGCGCGAAAACACCGAAATGTTAAAGTAATAAAAGGGGATATGCTTAAGCTTTACAAACTTTTGGAGAAAGAGGATGTTAAAAATCCAGTGCTTCTTATACTTCAAAATACTCTCGGCACAATTGAGGGTGATTATAGGAAGGTTCTTAATCAAATGAAATTGGTGGCTAAAAGATACAATGGTGAGGTTGTTATATCCATGTTAAAATCAGAATCTCTTAGGAGTTGGGGTCTAAAAATGTACTCTAAACTCAAAGCCATGGTAGGCGAGGTGGATTTAGAAAAAACAGATCCCATTAATGGTTTTTTTGTAAGCAAAACTGGTTACGCTTCAAGATGGTGGAGTTCTGATGATATAAAGCAAATAAAAGATTTTTTTGGAGGGAACGTAACAAAAGAAATTTTAACCCCCAACTTCTGTATTTTAGAAATTAAGATTTGAGATCATACTCCCGCACTATAAAATGGCAACTTCAAAAAGGCGACTTAAAAAGCGAAAAAAGGAATATGAAGAAATTATGCATGAAATAGTTCCGCCTTTCGAGCCTTTAGAGCCAAAGAAGGCAAAAAAGAAAAAACACAGCCAAGATTTCCTACAGTAAGCTTTTTAAAGACCTAATATTATACACATTATTGGTGGGAATATTATGGCAAAAAAGAAATCTAAAACAAAATCTAAAGCACGAGCTAAAGCCAAAAAGGCAGCTCCAAAAAGAAAATCTGTAAAAAAAGCAAAGACCGCGGTTAAGCGCTTAAAACCAATTCCTGGAAAGCCAGCCACTTTAATTGTTGCAGCGCCTGAAAAAAGAATGGTTGGAAAAGTTACGCACTACTACAACAAAATTGGTGTTGGAATAATCGAATTGACTGACAGCGATTTGGCAGTCGGGGATGAAATTTCGATTGAGGGAATGCACACAAACTTCCAGCAAAAAATTCAGTCAATGCATGTAGAGCATCAGGCAGTAAATATTGCAAGAGTGGGGCAGGTTGTTGGCTTAAAAGTGAAAGATCGTGTTCACGAAAAGGATATTGTTTACAAAGTAATCAAGAAAATGTAAGTGCTTTGCGAAACCAAAACCTTAATAAATAGCTAATTTACATTATAGGCTACTTCGTTAATTAAAAGAGGTTTAAACAAATGACTATGGAATATGTATATGGCGCAATGCTTTTGCACTCTGCAAAACAGCCAATTACAGAGGAGCATTTAAAGAAAGTTGTTGAGGCCAGCGGTGCAAAGTTTGAAGTTGGCACAGCAAAGGCATTGGTTGCAAGTTTGCATGGAGTTGATATTGAGAAGGCAATAAGCGAGGCTGCAATGCCAGTCGCTGTTGCAGCTCCAGCAGCTCACGGCGCACCTGCAAAGAAAAAGGAAGAGAAGAAAGAGGAAGACACTGCTGTAGCAGCTGGATTAGGCGCACTATTTGGCTAAAATGCCAGAAAAAAGTTCTAAAAATGTTGCTCAAAACCTAAAAGCAGAAGCTGAGGCTCTTTTTAATAAAGGGATAAAAATTTCATCGGTTTTTAACAAACTTAGCGTAGGACTTTTTATGTTCAAGAAAAACCCAGACGATAAAATGAAAGTTGCCTATACTTGTCAGAAATGCAACCATATTTTTTCCGGAGAGCTTGATTTGGAAATGCCGTATACTGTTAAATGTGAAAAATGCGAGGTTTTAATTTTTAAGCAGGAAAAAACTCCGAAAAAGGGAATTAAGAAATTGGCTAAATCTTAAATAAAGTTATTTTTGTGGTATTAGCTTTTGTCGATTATTTCATAATATTCTGTTTCTCTTTCATTAAGTAGTTTTCTTAAAAGATTAATATGTGCGGTTCCTCCTATTGATCTTCCTATACAAATACGAAAAACTGATTCACTTGTCCCTTCAAAAAACATAGGCACTGCGCCACTTAAATGAACAAAATCTATTTTCTCTTTCCTGAACTCATGTGCCATTTCCCTAATCCTTTGTTCCGAAAATTTTCTCTCAGTTTGTGATGAAATATATTCTGAAACCAGCAGATAGCACTTGTTTAAATCATCTTCGTTTTTAGTGGTTATTAAAAAACAATGCCATCCTCCTGAGATTTTTATACGCCTAATTTTGGTCATGAGTTATACTTCCTTTGCAGGATTAAATAAATAACGGCGGCAAAATTATCACTAAAATTGCAATTATTATTACAATTATTAATCCTTTCAGCGCCTGTGCATAGTTCATTCCAAATGCCATTAAACTTCCTCCGAGCAATCCGCCAAGATGCGCGCCCTGCGCTACATTTCCGAATTGTCTCAAATCGCCTGTTAAGAAAACAGGGATTACTAAAATCGCATAGATAACTGTTGCTAAAGCAACAGGCATTGGAATTAAAAACGGCATCGGCGAAATTTTAAATGGCCGTGTTAAAGTTAAGTAAGCCATTAATCCAAAAATTGCTGCTGAGGCGCCCACAACCATGTTAGTTGGGGAAGACGTTAAAATATAAACAATTCCCCCCATAAATCCTGAGACAATGTAAACCATCATAGTAGGCGCTGCGCCGAATTCTTTTTCCATATTATAGCCGAAAAACAATAATCCAAAAGTATTAAGAGTGATATGCAAAAGATTCGCATGCATGAACATATAACTTATCAATGTGTACCCCATTCCGCTCGCAACTTTGTTAAAAGAAAGTGCATATTGCCGAATTAAATCAGGCGCAAATAAAATTGTGTAAATAAAAATTATAATATTTAATAAACCGATCCATACTATCATGCCGCGCTGCTTGACTGCAAGTATCATTACAAAAAATAAATAAGCCGCGCCGATAAATGAGAGCAGCAATATTAGTAACCCCAAGGTTTCCGAAGCCATTTTAAAGTGTTAAGGCTATATTGATTATAAATATTGTGGGGGAATATAGGCTATGCGCCATGCGCTCTGCGCAGAGCGCAAGCGGCATTTATAAATTTGCGATCCGCACAGCGCAAAGCCACACAAATTTCACATATATGAAAATCGCTATTATAGGGGACATGCACTTGGGCGCATTTCAAGCTGATGAGCGCCGTGAGGATAGTTTTATTCAGGCGCGCGAGGCAATTGAACTAGCTTTAAAAGAAAATGCAGACCTGATTTTACTTGCCGGGGATATTTTTGATACTCGAGTTCCAACACAGGATATTTTGGCAAAGGCTATGGAGATCTTTCATTTGCCAAAGAAGAAGTATCCTTTGCTCAAACAGGAAGCTGAAATTGAGAGTTTGCACGGGAAAAGCGAAAAAGAGATTCCAAGGTCATCGCTGTTTGGAATTCCAATAGTTGCTATACACGGCAATCATGATAGAAGAGGGAAAGGGCTTACAAATCCAGTTGAGCTCTTGGAAAAAGCAGGTTTGCTTATCCATCTAAATGTCGGAACAATTGTGCTTTCGCTAAAAGGTGAAAAAATTGCAATCCATGGAATGAGCTATGTTCCTGAAAAATACGCGCGCGAGGTTTTGCAAAAACTCAATCCAATTCCTGTTAAGGGCGCGACTAATATTTTTATGTTTCACCAGGCAGTTGGCCAATATCTTTATTCAGATGAGGAGCATCCAACCTTAATGCTGGAAGATTTGCCGCGTGGTTTTAATTTAGTTGTTGATGGCCATATACACTGGAGTGACAATTACAAAGGCGATGGACTGAATTTTTTGCTTGCTGGCTCTACAATAAGCACTCAAATGAGAAGAATCGAGGCTGAGCGGCCAAAAGCTATTCATATTTTTGAAAACGGGAAGTTAAGGCAAAAAAAACTTGAGACTCAGCGCGAATTGTTTTACGAAACTTTAACTTTTAATGAGATTGAGCCGGATCCATTGAGAAAGAAAGTTTCTGAAGTTTTAAGCAAAATTCCAGAAAAGAACAAAAAACCTCTTGTTCGGTTGGTTTTAAAAGGAACAATTAAGCATGGTTTTGAGGCTGCTGATTTAAATCTGCACAAAATTGAAGAAGAATTCAGGGACAGATGTATTTTGCACATAGGCCGAGAAAAATTGTTCTCAAAAGAAACCGCAGGCACAAGAGAAATTTTAGAAGAATTGCTCAAAAAGCAAATCTCAATTGAGGAGCGCGGCGTTCAAATATTGCAAAAAAATCTTGCAGAGAGCGATTTTAAGGATTTAACAAAGATTGAGGAATTTTTTAATACGCTGATTGAAAACGGGACTGACTCTGCTTACAAATTTCTAAGGGGGAATTTAAAGAAATGATAGTTCGCTTAAAATTAAGAAATTGGCGCTCGCACAATGAAAGCGAGTTTAAATTCACAAAGGGAGTTAATGCTTTAATCGGAATTATGGGCTCAGGGAAAAGCTCTGTGATGGATGGGATGTGCTATGCTCTTTTTGGAACCTTTCCAAACCTTCAACAGAGAAAATTGAAACTGGATGATATTATACGCACAAAACCTAATCAAGCGCAGAGCGCTTTTGTGGAAGCTGATTTTGCAAAAGACGGAGCGGTTTACACAATATCCCGCGAAATTGCGCTTAATAAGGGAACTACAAATGTTGAATTGCGAAAAAACGGGGAACTTTTGGAAGCTGAAAATTCGCAGGCTGTAACAGAGTATGTTGAAAAAATTCTTCGCGCGGATTATGATGTATTTACACGGGCAGTTTATGCAGAGCAAAATCAATTGGATTATTTTTTAGAACTCCCAAAAGGCCAGAGAATGTTCCAGATTGACAATCTTTTAAAATTAGATAGATTTGAAACTGCGCGCAAAAATGTCACAACTTTAATTAATAAATTAGAAACAGAGCGCTCTGGAAAAGAAGGAGCTGCTAGGGCATTGTTTAGCCAAAAAGATTCTTCTGATTTGGCAAAGTTGGAAAACGATATTTCAGAATTAAGTGAAAGGGTCTCTGATTTAGATTTACGTTTGGCTGCAATATCAATCGAGCGCGATAAAGTTAAAAAAGAGGTCGAGTCTGCCCGAGAATCAGGAAAAATAGAAGCAGAGATTGGAAAAATCGAGACTGAAAGGCGCGGTCTAATTTCTACTCTTGAGGTTTTGGAATCAGAGCTAAGCGGAACAAAAAAGCTTTCAATTCCAGAGCCTGCTGGATTAAGAGCTGAGAAGGGCGAATTTGATAAATTAGTCCAGCAGCATGGAACTCCGAAGGAAGTTTCAAGCAGTTTGAAAGGTTTAAAAGAAAAAGAGCTTGAACTCTCCAAAAAAATTGAGCGGAATAAAACAAAAACTGAGTATCTAGGGCATGCGCTAAAAGACATTGAGGAAGAAGAGCATTGCCCGCTGTGCAAAACAAAGCTCAAGTCTGCGCACAAAAAGAAATTGAAGAGTGAACATTCAAAACTAATTGATAATTTAAAATTAGAGATAGATACTCTTAAAAAAGAGCTGAACACTGCGAAGAAAGAATACTTTGATTTGGAGGGAGTTCACGCTATTTTAAACGAGCTTCAGCAGTCAATTAGAGATGCTGAGCAGGAGCAAAAGGCCCAGAAAAAACTTTTGGACGAAAGCATTAATCGCGGAAAAGAGCTTGAGAAGAAAAAGAAAGAATTTGAGCAAAAAATAAAGGAATTGGATAAAAAGTACTTAGAGCTGAGCGGGAAAATTGTAGTAAAAGCCGATGCAGAGAGCTTAGAATTAAGGTATCAGGACTTAATCAGACAGGAAGAAAAAGTTAAGGGCCAGATTAAAAGCGAGCAAGCAGTTGCGAGTGAAAAAAAGGAAAGAATTGCGGTTTTAGTTGGGAAAAAGCATGATTATGAGAATATTTTGAAAGATGTTGAGTGGATATCTCAAACAAAAAAGTTGATGGAGCTTTTTTCAGGCGCTCTTTTGAAAACTCAGGAGGCTTTGCGTGAGGAATTTGTGGGCATAGTTAATGAAGTTATGGCGGAGGTTTGGCCAACTTTGTATCCTTATGGGGATATAACTGCGGTTAAATTAGAGATTGAAAACAGAGATTATGTTTTAAAAGCGCGCACAACAGCAGAATGGGTTAATGTTGAAGGGATTACAAGCGGAGGGGAACGAAGTCTGGCTGCGCTTGCTTTAAGAATTGCATTTTCTCTTGCATTAGCCAGAAACTTAGGAATGCTTGTTTTGGATGAGCCTACTCATAATTTAGATGTGAATGCGATAGATGAACTTGCAATTACTCTGCGCGAAAGATTGCCAAATTTAATTGATCAAGTATTTTTAATTACGCATGAGGAGAGATTGGAAAGCGCAGTTTCTGGATATCTGTATAAGTTGGAAAGGAACAAAGAGCTGGATGAGCCGACAAAAATTAACTTGATTGCAAGTCCGGAGATATAGATGCAGATTCCCTTTTTTGGCGGAGCTAAAATCGGAGATAAAGCCCCAGAGCTAGTTGGAATTACTTCTTGGATTAATTCAAAATCTTTAACAATTGAAGATTTAAAAGGCAAAGTTGTAATTGTTGATTTCTGGGCTTTTAGCTGCATAAATTGCATCCGCACACTGCCTTATATGAAGGCATGGCACGAAACCTATTCCTCATATGGGCTTGTAATTATTGGAGTAAATACTCCTGAGTTTGCATTTGAAAAAGATCCTGAGAAAGTTGAGGTCGCTGTTAAAAAATTTGAAATAAGTTACCCAGTAGCTGTTGATTCAAATATGAAAACATGGAACGCCTATGAAAGCAACTGCTGGCCAAACAAATTTTTAATTGATGCGAATGGAATAATTTGTTTCAATCAAAAAGGGGAAGGTCACTATAAGGAATTTGAGGGGCATATTCGAGAACTTTTGCAAGAAAAAATTCAGAGAGAGAAACAAAAAACACTGCTTGAGAACTTTTCGAATCCAAAAAATGTTGTTCCTGTAAATCCATTTCTAGTTTGGACTCCTGAAATCTATCTTGGCTACGAATTTTCGCGCCAAGAATTGGGAAATGTTGAGGGCTTTAATCCAGAGGAGATTGTGCATTATAAATTGCCAAAAGTTATTCCATCAGGCAAGCCCTGTTTGCAGGGCGAATGGAAAAACAACCGCGATAATATGGAGTTGATTTCAAAAGAAGGAAAAATTGTTTTAAAATATACTGCGCGCGCTGTAAACATTGTTGCAGGGGCAGATAAAGAAGTAGAGCTTGAAGTTTTAAAAGATGGGAAAAGGCTAACAGAAAAAGACAAGGGCTGGGATGTAAAAATTATTAAGGGCGACCCAGAGTGTTTTGTAAGAGATTATAGAATGTATAGTTTAATTTTTGACCAAGATGCTGGTTCGCATACAATTGAGATTATAGTTCGAGACGACACTTTTAAAATCTTCACTTTCACTTTCGGTTAGTTAACATTGATCGCGCCGATTTTCAGCATTTCCTTTATCTGCTTTTTCTTTTCTTTTCCATCAATCAGCTTTAAATCCAAATTTTCTTTTGCAGTTTTCCAAGTGTAAGCACGGAGCTTTTCAAAGTCAACCAAGAAAAGCAAGAGCGCAAGTTGAAACGCCAGCAAAACCGGAACAACGAGCATGGCGCGTGTAGCCATCTTTGACTGGATTGCCATGTACCCCAGCAAAACTCCCTGCACAAGAAAAATCGCAAGATACTTTTTGATTCTCATAAAGGATTTTTGGAAAAATCAGAGTATTAAGCTAATGCCAATTTTTTATATACCGATATAAAGAATAAATCTAATTATAAAGTCTAGATTTCTCTGTTAGTTGCGGATTAAGTATTTAAATTTCTTTTATCAATAGGCGAGCATGGCTTTGCAGGAGTTTATCAACACTTACTTTATTCAACCGCTTTACATGGGAAGCGCAGGTTATAACGTGTACAATACAATCACTTATGCAGTTATTCTGGCTGTCGCTGTATTTGCAATATACAAATTGTTAAAAAAGCTTGAAATTCCGATTGACAGGAATTTTTTTATCGCAACTCTGCCGTTTATTTTTCTTGGTGGGCTTTTGAGGACCCTGCAGGACGCTGGGGTTCTGCGAAGCGTTTTGTTTGTTGCACCAATTTTGTATATAACTGAATTTGCATTTGCGTTTATTGTTTTAGTTGCAAGCTTTTACTCAGCAAAATCTCTCAATACGCAGTATTGGAAAATTATGGCTCCTGTTGGTGTGATAATATTTGGTTTTTTTGCTTATTCTTACAGACTTGTTTATCCAGTTCCATTTACGCAAATACTTGTTTTAACCGGAATTTTTGTAATTGCAATTTATTCTCTTTCAAAAATTCTTCCTACTGTTTTATCAAATTTGAATCAATGGGTTCTGAGCGGTGCGATGTTTGATGCAGCTTCTACAGTTATTGGCGTGGCACTTTATGGATACGCAGAAAAACATGTTCTTCCAAGTTTTTTGTTTGGAATTTTCGGACCATGGGTTATGATTCCTTTGAAATTTTTTGTAATTTTAATTGCTCTTTGGGCAATTGATAAGTATGAGGAAGATGAGTTTTTCAGAAATTTTATAAAATTTGCAATTTTAACTGTGACTCTTGGACCTGGCATAAGGAACACTTTAAGATTGGCAATGGGTGTTTAATGCTCATAAGTTAGCAGCGCAGAAAACTCTAACTCAGGTTTTTTCTCACGTACTGTATCCATAATCAGTTGAACATTTTCAACAGAGGCAAGATGATGCTGTAATATCAATAGTACATTTCCTTTTTGCATGTGCTTTGTGCGGCTTTGCAAGAATTCTCTATCCAGTGCATCCCTCATGTAATGCCCTACTATT
>DVAB01000013.1 GCA_014189685.1 Candidatus Naiadarchaeum limnaeum | reverse complement strand
GCGAGACCGCTGCTGATTAAGCAGAGGAAGGAATGGTCAACGGTAGGTCAGTATGCCCCGAATCCCCCAGGCTACACGCGGACTACAATGCGCGGAACAATGGGCTGCAACACCGAGAGGTGAAGCCAATCCTTAAATCCGCGCTTAATTCGGATCGAGCCTTGTAACCCAGGCTCGTGAAGCCGGAATCCCTAGTAATCGCGTTTCACTATGACGCGGTGAATATGTCCCTGCTCCTTGTACACACCGCCCGTCAAATCACCTGAGTCGGGTTTAAGTAATGCTCTCGTTCTTGCGAGAGTTGAACTCAAGCTCGGCAAGGGGGGTTAAGTCGTAACAAGGTATCCGTAGGGGAACCTGCGGATAGATCACCTCCTAAGATTTCCATTCAAATGAATGGATAATAGAGAGAGTTTGCTCACTGAGCCCGCACTTTTTATTTTTAAAAAATTTGAAACACTGTCCATAACTTTATAAACCACAACTTCTTTACATTTCAAAATTATTGAGGTGGGTTATGAACGAATTTAAAGTTGCACTTGTTCAGATGGATATCAAGCTTGCGGATATAGCAGTTAATCTAAAAAAAGCTGCCGAGCTGGTTGCTCAAGCCTCAAAACAAAATGCTGATTTTGTGTGCCTGCCAGAATATCTGCCAACAGGATGGGCACCGGAGCAGCTTAGTAAATTAGCAGATCCTATTCCTGGGCGCATCGCTGAAAAGCTAAGCTCTATTGCTGAAGAAAATAGCATTCATATAGTTGCTTCAATTCCTGAACGATCAAATGATAAGATTTACAACACAGCAGTCCTAATAAATCCAAGCGGAGACTTGCTTGCAAAATATAGAAAAATCCATATGTTCATGGAAGAACCGTCCTGTGTTACTCGCGGAAACGAGTATGCTGTTGCAGATACTAAATTTGGAAAAGTTGGATTAATGATATGCTATGACGCTGTTTTTCCAGAGGTTGCAAGGCAGTTAGCATTAAATGGGGCGGATACTGTTTTCATGCCATCAAATTGGATGGATCCTTTTTTGCCGCAGTGGAAATTAGCAACTAGCGCACGTGCTTTTGACAATCAATTCTGGATTGTTGCTGCAAATCGCATTGGTAAAGACAACACATTTACCTATTTTGGCAGCAGCAGAATCGTAAATCCTTATGGTAATGCTGTTATTGAGTGCGGCAATAAAGAGGAAGTTCTCACAGCAACAATTGATAAAAAAGCAAGTGAAGGCTTTAAGCAAATTGTTAATTTTTTAAAAGATAGGCAGCCTGAAGCTTATAAATAATTTATTCGCACTTTTTTATTTTTGCAAAACAATTTATATCTAAGAAATCTACTCGTATTATGCGCAGAAAAATTCTTACCTATCTTTTTCTTTTACTGAGCATAATTTTTGCAGGCTGTATTAATCAGAGCTCTCCGAACTCTCAAGATCCTATTCAGTCTACTCCTCTATCTGAAAAGCCTACTGAGCCGCCTACTGTTGTGCAAAAATTTCCAGACGAAACTACTATTATACAAATCAACAACACGTCCATAATTAATACAAGCACGCTTGAGCGCAGAATTCACGATCTCATCAATGTGCAGCGTACAACTTTTAGCTTAAACACATTGGAATGGAATAATAATCTATCCCTTATTGCGCGGACGCACAGCAAGGACATGGGCATTCGTAATTATTTTGGTCACAAAGACCCAGAGGGAAGAAATTTTCTCTACCGCTATAACAAGTTTGGCTTTAAGTGTAATGTTGTGATCAGAGAAGAAGACAATCTTCGTGAGATTTCTAATGGTGCGGAAAATCTTTTCCTCATAGAACTGAAGCAAAAAGATTGGTACAAGGAAAACGTTCGCACTGGTGAGCGAATTCATATTTCCTCTGACTATTACACTTCAGAAGAGCTCGCGAACTCACTTGTTAATGGTTGGATGAACAGCACTTCCCATCGCGAAGAAATTTTAAAACCTTTTTGGAAAACAGAAGGAATTGGAGTTTTTGTTACGGACAATTATACTGTTTATGCTACAGAAAACTTTTGTTGATTATTCGCATTTAATTTTCGGAGTGCGCTGTGGCCTATTGTGAAAATTTTCATCCTAATCGAAATTTAATTCTTTTTATTAGTTCTGCAGTTGAAGATTCTCCTTGAACTGACTCAAATTTTTTCTTATCAAAAAAGTATCTGCGCCTTAAAGGTCTTCTCTCTTCAATTACTAGCTCTCCTCTAATTTCTACGCCACATTTAAAGCCAACAGCATAGTTAAACCATAGCAAAACCTCTTCAGTAACGTCTGTCATTCTCCTTATCTCGCGCAAGTTGTGTCGCAGAATTTCTCTTGCAATCATTTCTAACATAGTTTCTAAAATTTCTTTTTGTCCATCTCTGATCGCGCGCAGCCTTTCAATTGCTGTGCGATTTTCCATGAAAAACACAATTCCAAAAGCATCTTTTGGCTTCTCCCTTCTTAGCTCTTGCAATTTTTTTCGCACAGCCATTAAAAACGCTTCCTCTGCAATAATTCTGAACAAAATTACTATTTTCAAATTCTCTGGAACTATTTCGATTACATTACCCCCATCAATAAATTTGACCATTGTAAGAGTGGACTCGGCGTGAATCGCACACGCGGCCTCCTGCTTGCAAAGCAGGCGCTCTGCTGCTGAGCTACGAGCCCATGAGCAGATAATCCTATATCTAAACACTTTTATACTTTATTAATCATTTTGCGTCCATGGAAAAAATATCCTTTGAGGAATTCAAAAAAGTAAATCTTTTGGTTGGCCAAATAAAAGAAGCTGAAAAAATCTCTGGCAAGGATAAGCTCTACAAATTAAAAATTGATATTGGCCGCGGTGCGCTTGTTCAGTTAATTGCAGGAATCGCCCCTTATTATAGTATTGAAGAATTAATTAACAAAAAAATAATTTTAGTTGAGAATTTACAGCCTGCAAAAATCGGCGGCGAAGTTTCTAACGGAATGCTGTTGGCTGCTGATGATAAAAAAGGAAAAGTTGTTTTGCTAACTGTTGATAGGGATGTTGAAGTCGGAGCCGAGGCAAGATAAATTAAAACTTGCCACTTAGATAATCTTCACATATTTTTTTGACGTTTGGTGCAACAGTATATTCCTCATAATTTTCAATTGGAAGCCATATCAAATCTTTAAATGATTTTGGTTCCATTATTCGCGGGGTTTGTCCTTCTTTTATTTTAGCTAAATAGTTATGACTCCTGCAATTTTTACCTTTTATACTAAAATCTATATAGCCGGCGTATTTTAGCAACTCAACATCACAACCAATTTCTTCCTTTGTCTCTCTAATTGCAGCTTCTTCAAGAGTTTCACCTTCTTTTACCTTACCACCAGGCAGTTCGTAGTGACCGTGTTCGTTCTTCCATAAAACTAAAAGTTTTCCATTGGCTATAATTACGCAGCCAGATAGTTCTATAATATTCATACTGTTTATTTCTAAATTCGCAACCTTTAAATACTCTTTATATTATATTTATAGAGCTTTAAGTTCACAATTATGAAAACAAGAACAGTCCGCATTGGTTAAAGTAATAAGATTAACTTTGTGACTGTTACTTTTTTTGTTTTCCTGCGAAGGAAAACGATGCCCTCTGTCTAAGACACGGCGTTTATTGTTTCTTGTTTGAAACGAGCTAGGGCTATGTCCTATGCTCAAAATTTTTTGTGAGTAAAGCTGTGCAACTCTTCACACATTTGTGTGATGCAAGTGAAGTTCAAGGGCCGCGTAACAAAATTATACGATTACCTATTCTGCGCGCGCTCAATGAGATAACATTGGTCCTGCAAAGCGTGTAAACTGGGCAAAAACGCCAGTTGGTGGATGGCTTGGCTTGAGTGTCGAAGAAGGGCGCGGCAAGCAGCGAAATGCTCCGGGGAGGCGCATGCGGCCTTAGATCCGGAGATTCCCGAATGTGAACTCATTGTGTTCTCTAACAGAGAACATAACTCACTGAGAGAGAGAACGCGCTGAAGTGAAGCATCTTAGTAAGCGCAGGAAGAGAAAACAATTGCGATTCCGTTAGTAAAGGCGATAGAAAGCGGAACAGGGCAAATTGAATCTGCATAAGCAATTGTGTAGAGATGTGATGTTTGGAGCAGCGACATCAACTTGTAACTAAGCAGAAGCTTCTGGAAAGAGGCCCCATAGAGGGTGAAAGGCCCGTATGCATAAGATTGCAAGTTGTAGCTGCTTCCAGAGTAGTGCTCCTTGGATATGGAGTATGAATATGGCTCTATCGAGAGCTAACCCTAAATACAACTCAAGACCGATAGCGCAATAGTACTGTGAGGGAATGCTGAAAAGCATCTCTGGCAAGAGGTGAAAAGATCCTGAAACCAATTGGCTATAGTCAGTTACGGCGCGAAAGGAATGTGACTTTTTGAGATGAACTTTCGTAAGGAAGGAATTCTTTTAGAGTTGAACAGTGTCGTAACATCCGTTTTGAAAAACGGGGCGGGGAGTTTGCTTCAACGGCGAGGCTAATCTTTTTGCAAAGAGAAGCCGAAGCGAAAGCAAAGGCGCGCAACAACTTTTGTTGCGAGGCGCTGCGTATAAAAAGTGCGCGTAGTCGTTGAGGCCAGACCCGAAGCCAGTCGATCTACTCCTGAGCAAGACGAAGCCTCGCGAAAGCGGGGTGGAGGTCTAAAGTCGTGTTGATCCTATTCGCTGATGTGACTTGGGAGTAGGGGCGAAAAACCAATCGAGATTGGGGATAGCTGGTTCCTCCTGAAATGTATCTAAGTACAGCCTCAGCTGAGACGTTTGTGAAGGTAGAGATACTGATTAGTGGGTTAGGACTCGAAAGGGTTCGCTTGCTTGTCAAACTCCGAATTTCGCAAAGTCGTAGAAGCTGGGAGTGAGGGCGCAGGGGTAAGCTCTGTGTCCGCAACGGGAACAGCCGTGACTGGAGTTAAGGTCCCTAAATGCTAGTTAAGTGTTACTGAAAGGCGTCGTTGGCCCAAAACAGAGGGAAGGTTGGCTTAGAAGCAGCCACCCTCCAAGGAGTGCGTAACAGCTCACCCTCCGAGGTCAATGGCCCTGAAGATGTACGGGGCTTAAACTAGCTACCGAGACTTCAGAGCCGCAACTCTGTTGCGGTTGTTAAGGAGGCATCCTTCGTTGGCAGAAGCACCCCCGTGAGGGAGTGTGGACAACGCAGGAAAGAAAATCCCGCCGGAAGTAGTAGTAAAGAGATGTGTGAATCATCTCCGCCTTAAGGTCCAGGGTTCCTCGAAGATGTTT
>DVAB01000012.1 GCA_014189685.1 Candidatus Naiadarchaeum limnaeum | reverse complement strand
GGAACTAGAAACCAGGGTTATGGCGAGTATTCTTATGATGAGCGGTTCTGGAGTGGGGCTGTAAAAGATTTCATAAAGCATTATGGTCTTACAAAAAAAAGCAAAATACTAGATGTTGGTTGTGGCAAAGGATTCATGCTGCATGATTTTAGGAAAGCACTGCCAGGAATTACAGTCAGGGGAATTGATATATCGGAATATGCAATAGAAAATTCAATTGAAGATGTAAAGCCGTTTATAAGTGTTGGTAACGCAAAAGACCTCTCAGAGTTTCTAGATAAGTCATTTGACCTTGTAATTTCAATAAACACTATTCACAATTTAAAGTTTGATGATTGTTGCCAGGCCTTAAAAGAAATACAGCGCATTGGAAAACACGCTTTTATAACAGTAGACGCTTACAGAAATGAAGAAGAAAGGAAAAAGCTTTTAAAATGGAATCTTACTGCAGAAACCTATATGCATGTGGGTCTATGGGAAAAGGTATTTAAGTTTATAAACTACGTAGGAGATTACTACTGGTTCATACCTGAGTAAAGAGAAAGATGACTGAAACCAAAAAAATAAGGAAAGTCTTGTTGACGCAGCCAAATTATTCGTGGTCTGAAAAGAGAACCTGGAAAATGTACCCTTATTCTTTGGCCGTACTAAACGCATGCATAAAGGACAGTTTCAAGACTGAACTTTTTGACCCCAATTTTGACAACCTAAGTGATGAGGAAATCTTAGATTCACTTAGGAAATCTAATGCTGATGCTGTAACTCTCGGCACCAATTCCACTGAATACGTAAAGACTATCGAGCATATGACTTCTTTAATCAAGACTGCCTTGCCTAATGCAATAGTAATAGAGGGCGGTGTCTTGCCAACAGTAGCAATAGGGACCGCAATGAAAGATAAGAATGTTAATTATTGGGTAATGGGTGAAGGAGAACTAGCTTTTCCAAAACTGTTAAATGAGCTCAACAACTCTAGGCATAATCTATCTGAAATCAAAGGACTAGCTTATTATGAAAATGGCAAAGCCATGATATCTCGGCAAGAGGGCCACATTGAGGATTTAAATTCCATGCCTTTTGCCGATTATGGAAACCTCAATATAATGGACTATGGCAATCAGCAACTTAAATATGCACAGGGTTTGTGCGCCAGAAGGCTCCCTTATGCACTAACAGTAACCTCCAGAGGATGCTCATACAGGTGTACTTTCTGCTCAGTACCAGTTATTAGTGGTAGCGAGGTCAGAGTGAGGAGCGCTGAAAATGTCCTTAAAGAGATAGACGTGATGTATAAACAGGGTATAAAAGAAGTAATTTTTTTGGATGACCATTTCTTATCCAACCGCAAGCGTGTAATAGATATTATGAAAGGTCTGATAGAACGCAAATACGATCTCACCTGGAAATGTGTTAATTTGATTGTTTGGCTGCTCGATGAAGAGTTGCTCGATCTTATGAAAAAAAGTGGTTGCTATCAAATTACTGTATCAATAGAATCTGGCAATCAAGATGTTCTAAACAAAATAATTAAAAAACCAGTAAATCTTGCGAGAGTGCCAGGTATTCTATCTATAGCAAGGAAAAAAGGCCTTGAAATTATTGCTAATTTCATAATAGGATTTCCTGGCGAGACTTGGGAGCAGATAAGAGATACTTTTGCATATGCTGAAAAACTGGACGTTGACTTGGTAAATTTCCATATAGCAACACCGCTTCCAAATACAGATTTTGCAAAGCGATGCATTGAGGAGGGATACCTGCCCGAAGATTTCAATGAAAAAGTTGCCAGTGTTGGTTATACACATGGTGCTATATCCACTGATGAATTCCTGGCAGAGGAATTGCAGATATTGCGCGCCTTTGAATGGGATCGAATAAATTTTAGATCAAAAGAAAGAAAGGAAGCTATTGCAAGGATCCAGGGCATTAGCATGGAAGAGTTAGAAAATTGGCGCAAGGAGACACGGCACAAATTAGGGGTTAATGTTGTAAAATAATTTAGCTGCCTTTTTTTATTATACCCAAAATGAAAACCAAAGCTGCGGTTTTGTATGAAATAGGAAAAGAGCTTGTTGTTGACGATTTGGAAATTCCAGAATTAGAAAGGGGGCAGGTTCTTGTAAAGATTCTCTATAGTGGATTGTGTGGGAGTCAGTTAAATGAAATAAAAGGAAGAAAAGGCGAAGATAAATATCTCCCTCATTTATTGGGGCATGAAGGCTCAGGAATTGTTGAAAAGGTGGGCCCAGGGGTTAAAAAGTTTAAGAAAGGTGATTTTGTTGTTTTAACTTGGATAAAAGGCAGCGGCATTGACGCGCCATCCTGTAAGTACAAAAAGAACAGCCAGACTATAAATTCAGGTGCAATTTCAACTTTTAGCAATTTTTCAGTTATTTCAGAAAATCGATTAGTTAAAATTTCAAAAAAAATTCCTGCTGATATTGCAGCACTTTTAGGCTGTGCTTTTCCAACAGGAGCTGGTATAATTAAGAATATACTCAGGGTCAAAAAAGGTAGCTCAATAGCAATTTTTGGTATTGGAGGGATTGGTTCAAGCGCTGTTCTTGCAGCGAAATTCTTCGGGTGTGCAAAGATAATTGCAGTGGATATTTATGAGCATAAATTAGAGTTTGCAAAAGAGCTCGGGGCAACCCACACAATAAATACAAAAAACGAGGATGCTGCAACTAAAATAAAAGAACTCACAGGCGGGCTGTGTGTTGACTATTCTGTTGAATGTTCTGGAAATGGAAAAGCAATGGAAACGGCTTTTGAGTCTCTTCATGATAAAGGGATTGCAGTAATTGCAGGCAATTTGGCAAAAGGCGAAAAAATTTCAATAGACCCCTTTGATTTAATCAAGGGCAAGAAAATATTTGGAACCTGGGGAGGCGAGACAAATCTGGACAAAGACATCCCCCTTTATGCAAAAATGTACCTTGCCGGAAAATTAAAACTTGATAAGCTAATAACACAGAAATATGGACTTGGGGAAATAAATAATGCTTTTGCCGAACTTGAAAACGGAGAAATAATAAGAGGTTTAATCAAGTTCTAGGTTTAATTAAATTATATGGTCACGCCGATTTTACTTGAGACGCACGGAAGCTCTAGACTATTAAAAATATTTTTTTGGACCGCAGTAAATTTATTTTCTGCTGCATTCATTTTATTTTTATATTTGATCAAACCATTTAAATTTCTAAAACTATTTTTGCTTATCGATGATAAAATTGGGCATCTAGCTGCGAATACAGATTTATTCCTTAGGCGTATCCAAAATGGCGCTATAAAAATAGAGAAAGGCGCATTTTATATTGCAATCGCTTCTAAAAACCAGCCAAATCTGCAGCTGTTTAAAATGTTCAAGCGTAAATTATTGGAAGTTTTTAAAGGGCGCTTAAAAGTAGTGCAAATCTCTGAGCCGAATTATATTCAAACATTTCTCCGCGCAGTGTTCAGTAGCAAATCTCTATTTGGTAGGACAATATTTTATCAGCCTTTATTTGCTGAAACTTACTACACACACGAATTCTCTACTATAAAACCAAACCTTTCATTTACCCCCGAAGAAGAGAGGCATGGAAAAAAATTATTAAGAAAAATTGGAATGAAGGAAGGCTCATGGTTTGTCTGCTTCCATAACCGCGATTCTACTTTTTTAAAGCAAACAAGCGACCCACAGGAATGGAAATATTATAATTATCGCGACAGTGATATAAACAATTATCTGAAAGCGGCACAGTATATAACATCAAAAGGCGGGTTTGCTGTTCGCATGGGTAGCATTGTTTCAAAAAAATTGCCTTCTTTTAAAAATCCACGAATAATTGATTATGCTTCTAAATTCAGGGCCGATTTTTTGGATATTTACCTACTGGCAAAATGCAAATTTTTACTTGTAAGCACATCAGGGCTTACTACCATAGCTGCAATTTTTAACCGGCCAATTGCTCTTGCAAATATAATTCCTGTAATATACCCTCCAATCAGAAAAGACAGCATATACATACCTAAAAAAATATGGTCTAAAAAAGAAAAGCGTTTTCTCAAATTCAGTGAAATGATCGGATTTGAGGGAGGCAGATATACCTACACGAAAGATTTTAATGAAGCTGGATTAGTGCCAGTAGAAAATACCCCCAAAGAAATATATGAACTCGCGAAGGAGATGTACGCTAATTTAAATGGAAAATATAAATACACAAAAGAGGACGAAAAATTGCAAAAGAAATTCAGAGATATCTTTCAATCAAGCACTACTAATAGGAAAGATACTTGTATTGGCACTAATTTTTTGAGCAAATATAACATCCGCATTGGTGCTAAATTTTTAAGAGAAAATAAAGATTTATTGACATAATCAGTCCTACCATTTCTGCCCAGGAAAATACAAAAATTATCTACCTAGGAGAAGAATATCTACATTCTTGTCAGTTTTGGTTTGTGTTCCTGTACGGGCTTCTTTAAGTTTTTCAACAATATGTCTCAGGCCTTTTGATATATCAATGTCTTTAGGCAATTCCACTTTATCCGGACAGAAGTCTTTTTTCTTTCTAAAAAGATTTTTTATTTTGTATTCTGTCCAAAGCAGATTTCGCATCAGGCTATAGAACCACGGACCGCTTATCTTTGCAACTAACGGACTGCAGATTAGAATTGCGTTTAAAGTTGTTATTGGATTAAACAAATGTCGCAGGAAATTTTTAAATGTTAACTGTGAAATTGCAGCTTTTACTGTTGTTTCTCTTTTCTTTCCTTTTACCGTCTCTTTTGAGAGAGGGTTGTTATAATAGTGACGCATAGCCTCATATCTTGCCAAGAAATTCCAGAATATGGCATCTTTCATACTTGATCCGCTAAGGTTTATGTAATTTTCTTTTACAGGATAAATATCGGATACATGAAGAAGGTATTTTTCTTCATCATCCACACTTGTTCCTATAACACCTTGCAACTGCCCGTATTGATACAGCGGGGTTCCTGGAAATGGCATTGCATAAGGAAATCCTGTAAAAATATTCTGGGGGGGCACACCATACATTAACGCTACCTCTGCTATGAATCTTCCAGATTCCATAATTGTTTCATTAGTCTCTCCTGGCATACCTAGGCAGAACCCCAAACCAGGATAAAGCCCAGCATTTCTAGAAGCTGTAAAAGCATTCATGAGATTCTTCACTGTAATCTTTTTTTCCATAACATCTAGAATTTTCTGGCACCCGCTCTCAACTCCAAATCTTATCATAACACATCCATGGTCTTTATAGTATTGAATGTCCTCTGGCTTAACAGAAGTAACTCTAACTCCTCCTGCAAACCATATCAAACCATGTTTTTTCATTAATCCTGCCAATGCATAAGCAAAGTTCTGGTCAGAACCAAAGTTTTCATCAGCAACAAGAACAGCCCCAACATTATATTTCTCTTTTACATCTCTGAGATAGGTATCCATTGCTTCTATATTGCCTACAAAATATCCGCGTGAGAAACGCTGGCAAAATGTGCATCTTGCAACGCATCCTTTTGTGGATAAAAGTGATACCATTTTAGGATTTCTGTCTGGCTCAAATGCTTTTGGATCGTGATTAAAATCAGGGCAATCTTTAGTTTCGCGGAAAAAGGCCTTTTCCATAAGTTCATAGTTGCCTAGACATCCTTTGGCATGAATATCGTAGTTTGGGAGATAGTTTGCGTTTTTCAGTTTCGTGTCTGCGTATCCTGTAAGTTCCATTTCGCCATCCTCGTCCAGAAAGGCCAGTCCTCTTATTTTTAATAATTCTTTTTTGTTTATTTTTTTTCCATTATCCTCAAGATAGTCACACAAAGAAACTAAAGGATTTTCTCCGTCTCCCAACACAACAAGGTCAACATTGGTTTTTCTCAGCAATATATTAGCAGATGCTCCCATATATCCGCCAAGTACAATAAGTGTATTAGGGCTGGCTTCTCTGATAATTTTTGTAATCTTTTTAACTGAAGCATAGGCGGATGAGACAACAGCACTTATGCCTGCAACTTCCGGCTGGCTAGATTTAAAATACTCAAACATTTCATTGTCCGAAGGAAGAAGCGTGTCAATATCATAATAATCTGGGGCATATCCTGCTTCTTCGAGGAACTGATAAATACTCATAATTGCAACCTTTGGCATTCGCGGATATTCCCCAAATCCTCTGTCTAGCTGGATATCTAAAGGAGTAGTACACAAAACAACTTTAAGAGTTTTAGCTTTTGCTTTTGTTTCAACTATGTTTTCAGTCTTACTTGCAGTTATATTTTCAATTTTTGGCTCTTGTCCTAACTTAGAGGTATGACTGCCACAGTTGCATGATTCAGTGCCGCATTCATGGGCATGGCCTTTCTGACCATCTTCCTGCAATAATTGTAATTTTAGTTCCTTCGCCATAACTTTTAATATATTTTAAAAGTATTCAATAATGATATTTAAGCTTTACCATCTATCTCTGATCAATGGTTTGGCTCTCCGTGTTTTTGCGTAGCTTTCTTAGTTGTTAGCTTTGTCTCTCCTCCTGAACTCTCATCTCGCCAGCTTATACACTGCACAGGGCATTGCTGTATTGCGTCATCTACTTTATCTGTCACCTCTTCGTGATTTACTGTATTAACAGTGTCAGACTTAAAATCTCCGCCATATTCAGAATTTTGTTTACTTTCTAAGAAAACTTCAGGGCATATAGTATTGCAAAGACTACACCCGATACAAATTTCTTTATCAACATACGCTTTTCTGACCATTATTTTAACTACTGTCATCAGCTCAATATATAAATATAATCTTTAGAGAATTTTTTTAAATGAAAATAAGGCACCCCTTACTAATTTCAACTCATTTTTATCAAAAACTTTTGTTAGGAACAATAGGGCAAAATAAATACCTGCCCCAACTGCCAGTGTTATAAGTTTGGTAAGGGCATGGGTAGGATGAATAAATGAAATTGCCGCTCCCATAATTATCGCCGAAAGAACAATCCGCGGCAATTTTACGAAATTATAATCAAGTAATTTGTGAACTCTTGTTTTGTATAGCGTAAGCAAAAACATGAGCAAATAGCTAAGAACAGTTGCAATTGCAGCGCCATGCATTCCATAGGGGGGGATGAGCAATATGTTCAATCCTATATTCAGTATTCCGCCAAAAAGAAAAACAAATCCCGCAAACACATTCTGATTTCTGACCATAAGAACCTGTAGCAATGCGCTGCTTAAAAATAAAAATAATGGGTAGAGCAGCAGTGTCTTGACCACAGGTGCGGCAGCAATATATTGCGGGCCAGATATGAGAGTGATTAACTCATTCCTGAGCACAAACGCTCCAACCAGCCCCGGGGCCATCATAATAAGTCCATATTTTAGCGAGGCATTCAGAAGAGTACTGTACTGCTTCTTATCCTTCCACCATGCTTCTGAAAAGTAAGGAAGAATAACACTGCTCACAATAATTGCCATTGTGAACAAAGTGCCAAGCAGAGAATAAGCCAGACTGTATATCCCAACAACGCTTGCAGAAGTGAAGTAATTCAAAATATAGCGGTCACTTGCCGCTATAACCCATGAAAGAATGCTTGTAGAAATCAGCGGGAAACCAAATATGAGTGCTGGCTTGATAAGATTGTATTGGGCTCCGCCTGACCTGATGAAATAAAACAATTCTTTTTTAGTTTTCCAGAAATAGATAAGCAAAGTTAACACAACAAAAATTCCCCATGCTAAAAACACTTGAAACAGGTCAAATCTCCTAAACAAGAGAAACAGCACAAAAAGCGGGAGCGCCCAACCTTTAAGCCTAAAGAATTCCATAAAATTCGCCAAATTTATACGCTGCTTTGCCCTATAATAATAGTCATATATTCCACCAATCGTGCTGAAGAAAATTATTACCATACTTACTGCAAGCAGGGATTTGTATGTCGCAAGTTTGTTCACATCCAGAAACATTGCCCCAAGTGGGCTGAAGTAGAAAATAGTAAGAATTGCAAACACGAAAACCGCCTCAAAAGATATTACTGAAAAAAATATTAGCGGCCATTTTTTTTCTTCATAGGAAGGCAATTTTGTAATCAAGTACTGTGATAAGCCAGGCTGGAGAATCAGTGAGAACAGCCCCACGAAAACAGAAAACAGGGCATATATTCCATATTTCTCAGCCCCCAGTATTCTTGTGAGCAACGCAATCAGAAGAGGGCCCACTATGAACTGGAGAAAAACCAGTATATAAGAAAATCCAATCTCTCTGCCTATCTTTAGGTATTTTTTTCGTTTGTGCTTTATCATAATCAGGCTGCCTAGTCCCCAATTCCATCCTCAGTTACTTTGAAAACTGCTTCCCCATCTGGCAAATTCGGGCTGTCTATTAATCGTGCAATTCTTTTTTCAGCCTTGCTCTTTCTCAAATAAATTCTAAAAGTTGCACTGTGCCCTAAAATATGTCCTCCAATTGGTCTTGTTGGGTCCCCAAAGAACATCTGGGGATTTGACATTACCTGATTTGTTACATATACAACTAAATTATTCAAATCAGCCAATTTATGCAATGTTGATAAATGCCTGTTTAATTTTTGCTGCCGTGGAGCCAATGTCCCTCTTCCTGTGTACTCAGATCTAAATAAACTTGTTAAAGAATCAACCACTACTAATTTTATGTTTTTTCCCTGTATCATTTCATGCGCCTGCTCAGCAATCAGCATTTGGTCATCTGATGTGTAAGCCCTTGCAATAATAATATTTTTTAAAACTTTTACGGGGTCTAGTCCTTTTGCTTTTGCCATCTGTACAATTCTCTCTGGCCTAAAAGTGTGCTCAGAATCAATGACTAAAGCCCCTGCCCCTAAACCGCCTTTATCAACTGGCAATTGAACATTAACGCATAATTGCATCCCCATCTGTGATTTTCCAGAACCCCATTCCCCAAAGCACTCTGTTATTGATTGTGTTTCCATACCCCCACTTAATAATTTGTCAAAAACTTTTGAGCCTGTTGTAAGCCTTCCAACTTCCCTTCTCTTTTCCAAAAATTTATCTGCGGTTTCAAATCCCAGTTCTGCCTGTGATTTTGCAATTGCAATGATTTTTTTAGCTTTTGCATCGCTTATCTCAGCAATTTCTGCTAATTCCCCCGCAGCCATTGTTGCAATTGATTTCAAATCCTTAAACCCTGCTTCCTCTAATTTTTTAGCAGTCGCAGGCCCGATTCCAGAAATATCTTCCAAATTCACGTTTCCTTTTTTTCCCTTAGGAACTTCAATTTCCTCTTCCTCATACTCCTCTTCATAGTCAGCTTTTGCCATTTTTCTCTCCTATGAGTTGTTCAATCTCACTTTCAGTTTTAACTTCTTTTATGTTGAAAATATTAAACTCCAAGCGGTCAAATTGTTCGTTTCTCTTAACCTTTCCCTCAAATATCAGTTCACTTCCAAGCAATTTTTCCAATTGAGACTTAACTTTTTGCTGGTTTACAGCCTCTTCTGCTTTTAAGCCAATTAATCTTTCAGCAGTTTCCCTGAAAACCGCTGCCCTAACTGTGCCGCTCCCATCATCTATTGCCAAATTAAGTATTAATAGTTTATTGGTTTTAGTTCCGCCGCATTTTTCGCATTTCCCCGAGGTGACTTTTTTATTGCAGTTTTCACACATTTCATGAACAAAATTATTTCCAAAATGTGCTGTTATCGCTGCTCTTACCTCTTTTATCTCATTTTCTTTTAAATTGCTGATTTTAACTCTTCTCTGCCCATTCTCAACTCCTCCAATCTTTGGGAAATCCTCTCCTAAAATACCATCCGGATTTTCAATTAAAACCCCTCTGCTGCCTACATGAACTTCCAAAGAATTTGTAAAACTAGACTCGCGCACATACCCACTCTTTACTTGTATGACCTGCCCAGCTTTTATTAATCCTTTCTCAACTTTCTCAATATCGTGCATATTCCATAAAACAACTCTACCAACTCCTGTTGAGTCAACAACTTCCATATTTACAACTTTATTTTTAATCCCTGTCTTTGTTGTAAATTCTCTGGGCCCATAGATTGATTTTACCCTGCCCATGACATTTACAGATTTCATTTCTGGCTTTAATTCCTTCAATTTTAAAATGCTCTCAACAACGCGATTTTTAGTTTTAACCCCAAGTTCATTCGCTACAATATATGCAGCCCCCTCCTCACTAACCAGTCCAGATAGTTCTTTTTGCTTATTTCTAATCCTGAGCAAAATTTCCTCTTTGCTCAATCCAGTTTTTATTGAAGCAAGGTCCAACAGTTCTTCTAATTTGACCATTTTCCTGAGTGCAACGAAGGAAAATAAGCGAAGTTTAAATTACTTCACTTACTTCGCGCATTTAAAATCTCCCAGAGACTCATGTCTTTCAGTAGTATATAAAATTTTGTTAACTCGAGAATACTCTATAGAGTTTATTGATTAAGAATTTAAACAACCCCGCTTTATAATACGTTTTATGGAACAGGAATTAAAACAGGAACAGAGGATTGATATAAAGAAAGTTGTAGAGGCAGCCCTTTTTATCGCAGGCAGGCGCCTTTCTTTAGAGGACCTTGCAAGATATGCCCACAATTCTCCTATTTCAAAAGTGCAAAAAGCTGTTGATGAGATACGAGCTGATTATTTGAAAAGAGATTCCCCTATAGTTCTTACAGAGGAAGAGGGCAAATTCAAACTTGATGTAAAGCCAGAATATCTCGATCGTGTAAAAAATCTGGCGCCGCAGATGGATATGCGCAAGGCGGTTTTAACCACACTCTCTTACGTTGCATTTAAGCAGCCAATAACTCAAGCGAAGATGGTCAAGCTTTTTGGAAACAGAATTTATGAATATAATGTAGAACTTGAAAAGCGCGGCTTAATTAATCGAGCCCCTCACAAGAGAACAAGAATGCTTACAACAACTAAAAAGCTTGGAACATATCTTGGTGCAGAGGACCTAAAAAGAGTAAAGCAAATTCAGCTTGAGAAAATCGAGCAAACTTTGAAAGCTGAAATCGCGAAAGAAGAAGCTGCTGAAAAGCAGAAACAAGTTGATGAAGTGAAACTTTTGGAGCAGAAAAAAGAGCTAAGTTTGGACGAGTGGCAAAAACTTCTTGAACATAGAAGAGTTAAAGAACAGCAGAGAAAGGAACGCCGCGAGAAAAGAATAAAAGCAAAGCAACAAGAATAACTATAGTCCCCATGCTTCGGAAGCTTCGCTTCCTCGCATCTTTCGTTACACTCAAGATGGCAAAAAAAGGCAAAACAGAAAAGGAATTAGAAGAGATAAAAAAGCTTGAACAAGAGCAATTAAAGGAACTAAAAAGAGTAAAAGGCGAGGAAAAGCATGTTGAAACTGAGCTCGGGAAGTTTGAAAAGGAAATTGAATCATTAAAGAAAGAGATTAAGCCCGAAGTTACGGAAAAATTTACTTACAAAGATATCGCGCGCGGAATTGTCGGTGCGATTTTTGGGATGAGCATAATGGGCTGGCATGAGGGAGTTAGAAATGCAGCTATTAATATGCCCTCAATTAATGTTGCTCTTATTGTTCTTTTAACAATAATTGCAGGTGCATCTGTTCTATATTTCTCCCAATACAGAAGAATAAAAGAAAAATGGATTATTCACCAACTCTTGCCAAAAAGATTTTTGATTTTTTATATACTATCACTTCTGATTGTCTTTTTTATCTATACTCTGTTTAATATCATTCAACTTGGCGTTACTCCATCAAAAGAAATAATTCGCTTAGTTTTAGTAATTGGATTGCCGGCAGTGATTGGGGCGAGCGCTGCGGATATAATTAGATAATTCTCTCACCTCTTTTTTTTGGGAGTCTCTTTTCTTATCACGACATTTCCAACTAACTCATCAAATCCTTTTCTTCTATATTGCAGCCCAAAGTTAGAGAAGATACTTAAAATCTCATCCCAGTTAGAAAAATTTCTATTGATGAGGGGGAGAATTATAACACTTCGCTCTTTTCTATAGATAATGAAATATTGCACATTTTTCATTCCTTCTATTTTTTTACCGCCGCGCTCTGTTGGTTCAATTTCAACTTTTCTTATTCCAATTGCTATTAAAAAAGCAATTTGGTCTTCCCCACTATAAACAGTCTCAACTAT
Organism: Candidatus Naiadarchaeum limnaeum; assembly: GCA_014189685.1. Classification (GTDB taxonomy): domain Archaea; phylum Undinarchaeota; class Undinarchaeia; order Undinarchaeales; family Naiadarchaeaceae; genus Naiadarchaeum; species Naiadarchaeum limnaeum. The sequence continues at coordinate 13,604 of DVAB01000012.1, read as the reverse complement.
TCTCAGAGCCTCAATTAGCTCATGCTTAGCCATAATAGCCCCAAAATATTTTAGAAACATTTCTTCAACCTCATGGATCAAGGCATCTCTAATTGTAAGTGGCTGCGTGTATTTTCGATATGCTCTGTAATTCCTAGCCAACCACTCAACATTCTCAAAATTAAATTCGGTATAGGGGAGCACTTTCTCCACTTTTACTTTAATAGGTATTGCCATTGCAAAAAATTAAGTATTCGAAGATTAATAAATAGTTTCCTCAAATGAAACTAACCTCTCTTATAGACAAATATTCGCAGTTAAGGCTTCCTATCGCTAAAATAGAGAAGCATGATAATGTTACTGAATTATATCCCCCCCAAGCTGAGGCGATTAAAGCTGGTGCTTTGGATGGAAAAAACCTTGTTCTCAGTGTTCCAACTGCCTCTGGCAAAACGCTAGTTGCAGAGCTAGTTGCTTTAAATCACATTTTAAGCAAGAGGGGAAAAGCAGTTTATATTGTTCCTCTGCGCGCGCTTGCGTCTGAAAAATATGAGGATTTCAAAACAAAATATTCTGATTTGTGCAAAATTGGAATCTCAACAGGCGATTTTGACTCCTCTGGGGCGAATCTTGGAAATTTCGACTTGCTACTTTTAACAATTGAAAAAATGGACTCTCTAATGCGCCATCAGGCTGATTGGATTAAAGAAATTTCTCTAGTAATTTTGGATGAAATTCATCTATTAGATTCTGTTAACCGCGGCCCAGCTCTGGAAATCGTTGCAACTCAGCTTAAAGATTTAGGGGCGCAGATTTTAGCCCTCTCTGCTACTATTGAAAACTCAGATGAGCTCGCAAGATGGCTGAATGCAAAATTAGTCGAATCTAGTTTTAGACCAATAAAACTCTCGCGCGGAGTTTACTTGAAAGGAGAAATTGATTTTAAAGAAAAAGAGGATTATAAATTAAATAATCCATCCGTAAAAATTGACTCATCTGTTCTTTTAGCAACAGATATTGTTAATAGCAAAGCTCAAGCACTTGTTTTTGCAAACACAAGAAAGGGTGCAGAAAGCGAAGCAGAAAAGACAGCTGAGCACATTTACAAAATTTTGGACACAAAAGAGAAAAAAGAGCTCTTTCAAATTTCTAAAAAAATTCTTTCTGTTCTTGATTCTCCAACTAGACAATGCCAAAGATTAGCAGATTGTGTAAAAAATGGAGTTGCCTTCCACCACGCAGGCCTTCATTCAAAACAAAGGCATTTAATCGAGAAAAACTTTAAAGAAAATTTAATAAAAGTAATTTGTGCAACTCCAACTTTGGCCGCTGGAGTAAATTTGCCTGCAAAAAGAGTTGTAATTCGCGATTACAAACGCTTTAACACATTTGGAAGTGAACCAATTCCTGTTTTAGAAATCCATCAAATGTTCGGCCGCGCTGGCCGCCCAAAGTATGATACTGAGGGCGAAGCTGTTTTAATTGCAAAATCCGATTCTGAGTTCAATCAATTATGGGACGTTTACATTGAAGGCCGCCCAGAAGAGATAACCTCTAAATTAGGAGTTGAGCCAATTCTGCGCATGCATATTCTTGGAATTATTTCACAGATGCAAAAAACTAAAAATGAATTATACGAATTTTTTGAAAAAACTTTTTATGCTTTTCAATACAGAGACTTAAGCGGACTTGAAACAATCATTGATAGAATTTTAGACCAGCTTTTTGACTGGAAATTTATTGATAACTCAAAAGATAACAGATTTAAATGTACAAAACTTGGGTTAAGAGTTGCCCAGCTATACTTAGATCCATTAACAGCGCATACTTTAATTGGACTTTTAAATCGCGAATCTGTTGATGACTTGGTTCTTTTGACAATTCTCTCAGACACGGCGGAAATGCGCCCGTTATTAAGCGTTCGCTCCTCTGAGGAGCTTGGGATCTATGAGCAATTTGAAAAATATGATTTAGAAGACGAGCAAATTCGCGCGTTTAAAAACGCAATGATATTTTTTGATTGGATGGATGAAAAGCCAGATGATTTTATTTTTGACAGATACAATATGCCGCCCGGAACCATGCGCTCAAAATTGGATATTGCTGATTGGCTTTTGTATTCTCTTGCAGAGATCGCACTCATTCTAAGCAGAGAAAAATTAGTTCCTAAAGTAAATTTATTGCGAAAGCGCTTAAAGTATGGTGTAAAAAGAGAATTACTACCATTGATTAGAATTCGAGATATCGGTCGCGTCCGCGCGCGCCGCTTATTTAATGCAGGGATAAAAGGAATAGAAGATGTGAGAAAAGCAAAGCCTGAGGTTTTAGAAAAATTAGTTGGTGTTAAAATTGCAAAAAAACTAATTGAGAATTTGGAAATAAAAAGTGAGAGGGCAAAAATTGGCCTGGAAAAATATTCAGAGTGAAACAACCCTGCTCGGTGAATTTTTCGGATATATTTTGAATTTTTTTCCGCAGAAAAAACATTGGGTGCTCCAAACCTCTCTATTTGCTTTCATTGGGAGAAAATTCTTAACTCTTTTACAACTTGGGCATTTGACTTTTATTTGATTCATTTTTAAAGAAATGCAGGGGAGAGGATTTGAACCTCCGAAGGCGCTAAGCCATTAGGTATCTCGCGAGCGACAACGGCTTATTTTTATACACTTGTTATCCGTCACTCGCTCGACCTAAGCCTAACCCCTTAGACCAGGCTTGGGTACCCCTGCATTGCTCGAATAATATGGCTGAAAACTTATTTATCTCTACTGCTTTATGTTTTTCACATGGTAAAACTTTCAATTATAATCCCAACTCTAAACGAAGAAAAACATTTACCCAAATTACTTGGCTGTATAAAAAACCAAACATATAGGAATTATGAGGTTATTGTTGCAGATGGAAGATCAAAAGATAAAACAAGGCAAATAGCAAAGAAATTTGGCTGCAGAATTGTTGACGGAATAGGCCATCCCTCAAAGGGCAGAAACAATGGCGTGAATCATTCAAAAGGCAGATATATACTTTTTTTAGATTCAGATGTTTTATTTGATGAAAAGTTTCTAGAAATTTCTATCAGAGAATTTGAAAAAAGAAATCTTGATGCTGCTACCTTCTATGCAACCCCCTTAAGTGAAAACTATCTTGACCGGACCCTTGTTTCTCTTTTCAACTTAGTTATGCGCGCATTCCAGTACTCAAAGCCCTTCGCAGGCGCGTATGCAATTCTAGTCAAGAAATCTTTGCATGATAAAATAAGTGGCTTTGATGAAGCGATGCCCCTATTGGACGATTCTGAATATGCGCAGCGCGCTTCTAAAGTTGGAAAATTTAGAGTTATAAATGGTAAAAAAGTTTTCATTTCAATGCGCAGGCTTGAAATGTACGGAAGGATAAATGTAACAAAAACATTTCTCTACCACTATATTTTTAAGCTGCTTGGGCGCAAGGTTTCTCCAAAATTATTCAAAACCACAAGATTTAATTATCAATTTAGTTATAAGTGAGCCACTCATGACAATAGGAATTCTAGGCGGCGGAATAAGTGGATTGGCTCTTGGCTATTTCCTAAGGGGCAAGGAAGATTTTGAGATTTTGGAAGGCACACCAGTGTGTGGCGGATTGTGCAGGAGCTTTATAGAAAACGGATTTACTTTTGATTATGCAAGCGGGCATATAATTTTCAGCAAGGACAAGGGAGTTCTTGATATTATGCTTAAAATTCTTGGGGATAATATTATAAAAAACAAGCGGAATACAAAAATCTACTATAAGGGAAAATTTGTGAAATACCCTTTTGAAAATGGGCTTTCAGATCTGCCACCTGAGGAAAACAAGGAATGCCTTGAAACATTTTTGAACAACCCTTTTAAAAAAACACCACAAAATTTTAAGGAATGGATCTACCATAATTTTGGAAGCGGAATTGCAGAAAAGTACCTCATCCCATATAACGAAAAGATTTGGAAAACTCCAGCAGAGGAGATGACCCATAGCTGGGTAGATGGGCGCGTTCCAAAACCGCCTGCTGAGGATATCATAAAATCCTCAAAAGGAATCTCAACAGAAGGTTATACGCACCAGCTTTATTTTTATTACCCGCTAAAGGGGGGAATACAAGCAATGACAGATGCAATGCTTGCTCAAATAGGAGATAATGCAAAGACGAACTTTAGAATTAAGAGTATTAAGAAAAAAGGCGGTAAGTGGTTTGTGTCAGATGGAAAAGAAGAGCATGCTTATGATAAACTTGTTTCAACAATTGCCCTTTTTGATTTGGTAAATATAGTAGAAGGTGTTCCAGAAGAAGTCAAAAAAGCAGCCTCAAATCTAAGATACAACTCAGTTATTGGAATAATGCTTGGCCTTGACTATGATAATGGACTGGATTTGAGCTGGCTGTATTTTCCGCAAAATGAAATTCCCTTCCACAGGATTGTTTTTCAGAGCAACTACAGTCCCAATCTTGCCCCAGACGGGAAATCCTCAATAATGGTTGAGCTAACCTATAGGCCCGGAGATGGTGTTGCAAAGATGAGCGACGAACAGATCCTTAATCTTGTCATTCCAAAACTTGAAGAAGTAAATATGATAAAAAAAGATAAAATAGTTTACAAAAAAGTTTGCCGCAACAAATATGGGTATGTTGTTTACACCCTGGGTTATGAAAAAAATCTTAAAATAGTAATGGACTACTTTAATAAACTAGGTATTGACTCGCTTGGAAGGTTTGCAGAGTTCAAATATATAAATACGGATGCATGTGTGAGGGGGGCACTGGATTTGTCAAAGAAATTGCTAAGCTAAAATGATCTCAGTAGTGATTCCAACATTAAATGAAGAGAAATATTTGGAGATATGTCTGCTTAGTTTGGAAAATCAAACCTTGCCACGAAATAAGTATGAGGTTATTGTGGTTGATGGCAGAAGTAAAGACAATACTATAAAGATTGCAAAAAGATATGCAGACAAAGTTATTTTTCAAAAGGGGAAGGGCGCTGCAAATGCGAGAAACCATGGCATAAGGGCAGCCACTCATGATATAATTGCATACGTTGATGCTGACCTTATTCTGGCAAAAGATTGGTTAGAAAAGGCTGTAAAAGTATTTGAGGATACACGCGTTGTTTGTGTTTCTGGGCGGACATTGCCGCAGGAGCAGCACATTTACTCATGGATCAACTTCACAATAGCAGATGTTTATGCAAAAATTTGCTATTACACTAAGCTTCCAAATGTAATGGGGCCGCATATGTCATTCAAAAAGGATATTTTAAAGAAATGTGGTGGCTTTAATGAAGAAATCCCTACGCTTGAGGATTATGAGATTGCATTTCGAATAGTTAAGTATGGAAAATTAATTTACCACTCAAGGTTGATAGCTTATGCATCTAGCAGACGTTTCAAAAAGTTTGGGTATCTCAACACATTCTTTAGATTTTTATACGACGGCTTCCGTATATTTGCTGGCTTAAAGCCCACACAAAAACACAGCTACGGCGCATTTTGATTTATCAAACTAGAAACAGTTTTCTCAACTGCTTCCCTGCTATTGTGCTTTGCTCTCCACCCTAGCCTATTTATTTTCTCAATGGCCAACTGCATAAAAGTAACATCCCCTGGCCACCCTCTTTTCCCGCCGGTGAAATTATACTTTACATTTTTCAAATTCATCTCTTTTATTAAAATATTTGCAATTTCCTTAACAATTATTTGATCATCACTTCCCAAATTAAAAACATTCACACTATTGTTACTGTTTTCAATAGCAAATTGCATCCCCTCGATTAGATCGTAAACATGCAAATAAGACTTTTTTTGGTTACCATCCCCTAAAATTTCAAGTTCATTTTTATTTTTCTTTAGTTTGCTTATAAAATCAAATATAACCCCATGCGTTGAGCGCGGCCCAATAATATTAGCAAATCTTAAAATCCAAGATTGAAAACCAAAAGTTCCGCAATAGGCTGTTACTAAAGATTCGCAAGCCAATTTGCTTGCCCCATAGAGTGAAATTGGCAATAAAGGCCCATAGTCCTCTGGAGTGGGAAAAATTTTTGGTTCTCCATAAATGGCGGATGTTGAGGCGAAGGCAATTTTCTCAATTTTGTTGAGTCGCATTGCCTCTAAAATGTTGTAGGTTGCGATTGTATTTTGCTCCAGGTCTGTTTTTGTGTTTTTTATTCCATATTGGATGTCAGGATTTGCAGCTAGATGGTAAACAAACTCGCTCCCCCTCGCCGCTTTTTTGAGTTTTTTTAAATCTAACAAATCTCCTTTAACAAAACGAAAGTTTTTTTTCAAAAAATGGTGTTTTATACATTCCCTTTTTCCACTGCTCAAGTCATCATAAACAACTATACTATTCTCGTGGTTTGATATTAGCTCATCAACTAGATGGCTCCCTATAAATCCCGCTCCCCCTGTAATAAAAAATTTTGTCATAACCTATCTACAACAATTTTAACTTTTATAAATCATCTGCTTATATCTATTTTTTGTGTTCTTTACAAAATAAAAAATCAGGAATATAAAAAAGAAAAATAAGAAAAAAGGATCGGCTCCAATTTCTATGAAAATTAAACTTAAAGAAAACAAAAGCGGATAAAATCCTTCAAATCCTTTTATTCGCATATTTGTATATGCAATTTGTAAAATCATTCCAAGCGAAAACATCCACAAAACTGCTCCAATAATTCCAAAATCCATTACAGCCGCACCAAGAATCGTATATGTTATATTTGCTTGCTTTCCAACTATCTCTTGGCCAACAAAATCTCTTGGATTTCCTTGGAAAAATAAAGTTCCGTGCGTATAACCAAATGGCATTGATTTCTGAACTATGTCATCAAAAACAACATGTGTTGAACCAGCTCGAAAGAGAAAAAGATTTAGTGGGTCAAAAAGCGGCCTTGCTAAATATCCGATTGATATAATCAGCAAGAAAGCTACGACAAGAGCCAAAAATACCTTTTTGTTATCTACTTTTTTAGCATAATACGCTATAAAGATGCCAGTTAAAAAAATTGCCAATATAGAGCCGCGGAATGCTGACAACAAAAATAGTGTAGTTCCAATAATTAAAATTAGAAAGAATTTTTTATCTTCTTTAATTTGTGGCATGAGGAGTGTAAAGCCGAAGATAAATATCAGCATCGAAATACCAAAAAAGGTGTTGTGGAGAAGATTTACTTTTAATGCCGGATTTAACAGCGGAATTCCTTTTTCTTGGAAAAATGCCATAAATAAAAATACTGCGCCAACTATAAACAAAAATGACGGACCTTTTGTTGCGGATGTAATTATATCTAGTTTCTTCAGAATAACTAAGTATATAAACGAAAATGCAACAGCGCATAAAGCCAAGGAAAGGTAAAAGTTAAATTTGTAAAAGTTTGTAAGTACAAGCCCATAAAAAATTGTTAGTAGTCCAATATATAGAAAATTTATGAACGCGGGGATTTTTTTCCCATAAACATGCTTTCCGAGCTTTATCCCAAGCAAATAGAATGGAAACGTTATAAAAATTATCACAAAACTTAGCAGGCTCGGTTTTTTTAAGGGGAGCGTAGTTGAAAATGATAGTGCTGCAATTACAATAAAGAGTAGATAGAATAGCAAAAAGCTTTGTGGCTTAAACAAATCTGCTATTTTTGAATTTGTTTCTTTCATCAATTGCCACTCGACTTTGTTAAATTAATATAAACAAACGATAGGTATCCGATGCCATAAGTCATTATGTAAAAAATTATTCTGCTTATTATAGTTACAGCAGTTGCAACGCCCACACTTATTCCAAAAAATACAAATAGCAAAATCATGCTGCCCTCTGCAACCCCTATTCCGCCAGGTATCCCTGCATAGTATCCTATGAATCCAGAAACTGTCATAATAACCATTATGCTCAAAAACGATATATGCTCTCCAAAACTTGAAATTAGAATCTTGGCTCCAAAGAAATCAAGCAAAATTATTGCAAGTGATATAAGAATTGAATAAAGAGAAGCGGATATATCCCCTCCAAGCAGTTTCATAGTTGCTATAAATTCTGAAAATTGCTTTCTGACATAATCCCTAAAGTGCAGATATTTAGAAAACCTTTTTTGCAGTGCCCTGAACAGCCTAAAATGATAGATAAATTTCAAGGTTTTGTCAAATAGCGCTCCATCTTTTTTATAAAAGAAATAAACAAACAAACCGCCCGCTGCTGCAAGCGCAACTATTATCACCTTTAAAGCTACTCTGATAATTGGTATTTTTACATAAAGGAAGACATAGCCAATTGATATTATCAAAAAGCCTATGAGGGCGATTGAGAAAACAATACTATCCATGAGTGCCGTTGCAAAACATTTTGCAGTGCTCCTCTTTATTAATCTACTTAAATAATAAGCTCTTACAGGTTCGCCACCAAAGCCGGGCCCTGGGACAAGATTATCTACAATCATCCCGCTAAAATACACGGGCAGCAACTTTGTATAGCTCACTTTCCTCAATCTATCAACAAAAATTTTCCACTTGTAATTCCCAAGCAAGTATTGGCCGACTTTTATAGAAATAAAAAGCAGCAGTATCTGCAGATTTGTGCGCTGAAATGCAAGGAAAGCTTCTTCAATTTTTATCTGCCTTAATACAATAAAAAATATTATAATTCCTAATAGTAGAAGAACGGCCTCTTTTAGCCCAAAATACTTTTTAATTGAAAATACCATAGCACAGACTATATCTAGAAAAGTTATTTATCTTTTGTTTGTTAAACAAACCTGCCATGACAAACACAATCGGGGGCGTGAGCAGAATTGCAGCACTGACTAGATACTTCTTTAGATGCCCCCCCACAAAACATGTTATAATAGTGATGCTTGTTTCTGCTCTATTATTTCCAATTGCAGGAAATGATATATTCTCCAAAACCGGATTTTTTATATTTCTTTTTGTGCCAGCAATTTTGACTTCAATATTCTCCTGGCGAATTGTTCAAAAATTGGGTGGAACTTTTAAAGAAAACCATTCTTACTTTTTATCAACCGTATCAATGTTCGCAATTGCAGCCCTTTTAGCTTTCGTATCTTTTGTTGACAACTATTATGCTTTCAAGATTTGGAACTCACTAGAAATTTTATTTGTCGGACTGGCAGCAGTTTTCATTCTGCATATACTGGTATATGCTGCTGTCGGTTCGCTATCACTCTATCGTGCTTTTATCCCATCAGCGGGTTATCTGTTTTTTTCAGCAATAATCCTCTACTCTTTTAGAGCAGTCACATTTAGAATATTGGGGAGATTTTTGATTCTAGTTTTGATCTCATTTTTATTGGTATGGCTTTTTATCAAACTCACAGATGCCCCATTTAAGCGAACATTGGGAATTGCAACTTTTGATTTACTATCTTTTGCGATTTTGGAATACGTAGCCCCTGAGCAAATAAACAGAAATCCATTCAAAGCAATTGGGAAAAATGTCAGCGTTCCGAATCAAGCAATTAAATTTGAAACAAGAAAAAACAAATATTTACTCGCAATTCCATGGCTCCACCCAGGGCCTGTTGAGAGCATAGGCGGAAAATTGCCAAGTGCCCTTGTCAGCAAATTAAAAAAGAAATTTTCAAACGCTGTTTTTTTGCACACATATGTTGACCATTCCCTTAATCCTGTCTTTCTAGGTAAATCTCTTTCAAAAATAATTTCACTTTTATTAAATGGCAGAAAATTTTCTGGTAACTCTTCTAAATGCACAAAATTCATAAATCTAGAGTTCAAAGGAGTCAAGTTGCTCGCCCAAAAAATTGGAAACAAATATTTCTTTATCTCAACCTTTGCCCCCAAAGTTACTGAGGATATTGTGCCCGCAGTTGGATTAACACTTCTGGAAAAGTTTTCAAAAAATGCAATTTTTATTGACGCGCACAATTCCTTCTCACTAGAAGAAGATGAAAGCGAAGCAATTGGTTTTGGGGATAAAAGGATTTCTAATTTAATCTCAGCAATAGACTTGTCAAAGAAAAAACTTGACAAAGAAAAACAATATTCTTTTAAATTCTCTCTCATAAATTCTGAAAAAGAGTTTTTGGATCATGGAGTGAAGGGCATAAGAATACTTGCTTTTGAAATTTCAAACCAGAAGGTGGCAATTGTAGTTCTTGACACTAATAATCTTGTTCCAGAGTTTAGAGAAAATGCGCTCAAAAAATTAAAATCAATTGGTTTTAACATTGCAGAAGTTGTGACTACAGATACGCATTTGGGGGATTTTGTGGTAAAAATGTACGGGCAGATCGGATTGCGCGGCGCGGAAATTTTGGAAAATGAAATTATTTCCCTTGCCCAGAAATCAATTTCCAATTTAGAAAAAGCAAGAGCAAGCTATTCCTATGCTGAAATAGAAACAAAGGTTTTTGGTGAAAAAACATTTCATCAGTTAATAGCAACAGCCCATTCACTAATCCCATTTGCAAAATTCCTTGGGCTTTCACTGTTTATTGCGTTTTTATTTGCAGCCTATGTTGTTTTGCAGTTACAAATATAAAGAAATAAATAGGCATTAATCCCACTCACTTTACATGAAATTCACTCCACAAACTTTCAAGGAAATCGCAGAGCTCGCTCTGAGCAACGAGCGCTATAATGTGTATGATTTAAAATTAGAGCACTTAACAGATTCTCTAACAGAATTGCGCGCAGGAAAAGAAACACGGGGGCCCAAGCATGAGAATATTGAGGAGGTTTATATGTGCCTTGAGGGAAACGGAGAAATGGAAATAGATGCGGAGCGTTTTAAATTTGAAAAAGGCGATGTTGTTACAATTCCGCTCGGAGCTTTCCATCGTGTTTACAACAATTCAAAAAAGGAAATGAAATTTTTGGCTGTTTTTGAAAAGTACGAGCGTCCGAAATAAAAAGGCTAAATTTATAAAGCCCACAGCCCTACCTTTTTTTGATACATCTGGAACTCCCCTGGAAAAAGAACACGGGCGAATATTAAGAAGAAGAACTCTTAGAGGAGATTAAAAAAGAGACTGCTGAACTCAGTGATATGCCAGATCCGATAGCCACACCTGCAATGCTGCCTCCAACAATACAGAGGCCAACCGCTATAATGCCAATGCCTTCCTCTGCTGTAAAACCTCAGCTACCTCCCCCACCCCCAATCCCTGGAATGCCACCGCTGCATCCACAAAAACCAACTCTTTCAACTCAGGAGGTCGCAAAACTCCCGCTCTTTATGAAAGTTGAGGAATATGATAGAATAGTTTCTGACCTTCACATTCTTTTCGCTTCTCTTGAAAAAATGGGAGAAATTTTAATAAATCTTTCAACTGTTGAAGAAAATCAGCGCAAAGAAACCCAGAGATGGAAAGAACAATTAGATACAACACGCGACTTGTTAAACAAACTGCTCTCTCACATGCCTGAAACAGGCCGCTTAAAGGCAATTGTTGAAGAGCGAAAGAAACAGCAACAGAAAGAAAAGATCAAGACAGAAATTACTGATTTGCAAAAAGATTTAAAAAAAGTTGTTGTCCATAAACCAACTGCGCAACTAAGCTCCGAGATTCAGAATCTGCGCTCAAATATATCTGGTATTCAAGATGAAATGCACGCTCTGCATGAAGAGCTTAAAAATTTGGCAGAGGCCACAAAACAAAAGGCAGCTGAGGGAAAGAAAGCCCCATCCTATCATGATTTCCCAAGGCCTACTTATCAAAAAACAGAAATCAAAAAGCCGTGGTAATTAAAATTTTAATTTTTCCCCGACTCTAAATAAATGTCCCATTCCCTCTGGAAGCTCAAGAACATACTTAACTGGTTTTTGCGGCTTTATTGAGAAGTTAAATGGCCGCACTCTGCATTTTATTTCAACAACCCGCTTATTTTTATCTATAAATAAAAAATCAATCGGTTTTATAACTAAAAATGTATGAAAACTCCACCTTCTTTCATGCGTAAATTCGAACAAAAGCGGATATATTTTGCGCTCTAAAATCAAGCCAAGCACTTTTCTGCTCAAAGATTTAGCTCGTTCTGCCTCAACTTCACACATTTTACCTTTTATTTTGGCTTTTTTTCCCATGAGCAGAACTTTTAATAGGTACCTAATTAAATAGTTTCTATCGCATAACAATGCATAAAGAGCATACACATTCGATACTTGTCATAGTAGTCGGAATTATAGCAGCGATTCTGTTGTTTAAATTTATTGGAACAACAAATTTGTCAGAAGTTTTTGCATCTGCAAATAAAAGGTTAATTCTAGCGGCGGTTTTTTTGCAGGTTGCGATGTCCTTTTTCTGGAATTTGAAATGGAAAATTGTTTTTAATTTTGTCCGGCAAAAAGTAGATTTCTGGACACTGTGGCTCATTTTATTTATAGGAAATTTTGGCGATGTTGTCTCCCCCGGCTCAAGAATTGGGGGCGAGCCTTTAAGAGTTTTTTACTTAGAAAAGCTGGGATATAAGACTGATACAAGTCTGACAACAATTTTGCTTGAGCGCGTTTATAATTTAATAGCCTTTCTATTCTTCGCATTCTTTTCATTTGTGTTTGCTTTTTTTAAATTAAGCCTTCCATCTTGGCTAATGATAGCGATGGCCGGTGCATTTTTCATTGTTTTGACTCTAAGCTACCTGCTCTTTCATGCGTTTTACCATGAAAAACGCGGAATACATTTTATGATGCGCATTATTTCAAAAATCTTGCCATATTTTTACAAGCTGAAACACACGCGGCTGAGTAAAAAATACAAAACATACAACCTTTTTTATGCCCACATATATGGCTTAATTAAACATTTTTTTAATAAAGTTGTTGTACTGAGTAAAAACAAAGTATTATGGGCAGAGGGGGTTTTTCTTTCATTTTTATACTGGTTTATATTTTACTTTCAGGCTTGGCTTCTGTTTAAAGCAGTGGGTGTGCAAATTCCATTTTACTTCATAATTGTTATGATAACTCTTTCAGATTTGATAGGGTTCTTGCTATTCATCCCCAGCGGCGCAGGAATTGTCGAAATTCTAATGGTAGCTTTTGCAACAACACTTGGAATTCCTGTTGCTAGTGCAATTGCAGCTACACTTCTGATTAGAGGCATTTACTATATTTTTGGACTAACAGCTGGCTATCTGAGCATGCTCTATTTTGAAGAAAAATAGAGCCTCAGGCCGGACTCGAACCGACAACCTTCTGTTTACGAAACAGACGCTCTACCCTTGAGCTACAGAGGCACAGCCGCAGTTATAACTGTGAAGCTTCTTGTTGGTTGTATAATCGGCTGGCGCTTATGAGGCTGCATTCGCTGTATTATAATTGAAGCGAAGCAGCCTACCTTCTACTTCTATTTGTGACTGAGGTGCCTATAAATATTGTTTATTAAAATAAATAAACCCTAGCAAGTATCCTAGAGTTAAAAAAACTTTATAAGCAACACTTTTCGCTTTCTTTTTATTATGAACCTCGAGTTTAATCAGATCAACTTAGAATCTAAAAATAAATCCAATAAAAGAAACCGAATTTTAATAGCAGTACTAATTTTTATTCTGCTCTTTCTCTTACACCGTGTTTCTATTATAGAAAAGAATTCTTTCAATAAAAATAACTTATCTAATAAACCATCCACATATATTTCTGC
>DVAB01000011.1 GCA_014189685.1 Candidatus Naiadarchaeum limnaeum | reverse complement strand
TGCTCTTGATATGGCAATCCCTCGCCCCAGCTTATATTGTTCCAAACAACCTGTGTGCTTCCATCAAAAACTTTTGATATATAAGTTCCTTGGCTAGCTCCACTAGAAAGTTGAACGTATCCTCCTGCATTATAATTTGTATTGTTATATGTTCCAGAATCAAAATCAGATTGTGAGATCTGCTGAAAAATCAGAAATCCAGATATCCCAAAAGGTCCGCCTTTAAGAAAAGTAAATAAAACAAGGACTACAATTATTGCAGTGCCAATTGCAATAAAAAATCCTTTAGCCTCTCCTCTTGCGTTTAGCACTTTTATCACATAAATATTATGAATGAAATCTTTATTAACATTTACTATTCATATAATTCCACATGCGGCGATAGTCTAACGGTAGGACATTAGCCTTCCACCGACCTTTAAAGGTCGAAAGATAGCTAATTATCCGAGTTCGAATCTCGGTCGCCGCACTTTAAATTATCCTTCTTTTATCTCTGCGGTATTCCCAAACTCCCCTTTCAACATATTTCTCAACTCGTATAGTTCGCTTGCCGCTTCTAGAGTTTCTATAACTGCTCTTCCGCCCTGTTTTGTTATTTTCCACGAGCTCCTATATCCATATGGTATAAAAGTTTCTCCCTCTCTTAATTTTTTAATTATGTACTCCTTTGGTGTTGGGACGCCATGCTTTTTTGTCTGTTCTGCGATAAATTCTGCAAGAGCTTTTAGTAATTTCTCATAGAGCACTTCATTCATTCCAGAAAATAGTACAGCTTCTTTTTGCGGTATAAATTTTATAGTTAATTTTGCACGTACTTTTTCTTCTATCACTATTGGTGCCACTCTTTCTGGAAATTTTTCAGTCAATCTAGCCAAAAGTCTGTTTACTATCTCATCATAATCAAATCTTTTAGAAAATTGAACCCATCCCCTGCCTTTTTCAAATTCAAAGCTAAAAGTCGTGCCCTTCAACCTTTTCAAATTTTTAAGATTTTTAAGCAATTTTTTTGCAGTAGTCTCTTTTCCTACTTTTCTTAGTTCCTCAGCTATAAATTTTAATATTTCTTTTCTAACTCCCTCGTATATTTCAAGTGGTATACTTTCAAATTGTAGAATACTCTCTTCTTTCCGACTTGTGCTTGCTTTTATTTGTTCAGCAATGGGGGCCATCTTATAATATAGGGATTGTCTTAAAAGTTATATATCAATTGTGTTATCCTTTGAAATGAGTAAATAATCTAATATTATTCTCAACTAAAAACTTTGTTATCTTTGGAATGTTCAGATCTGGGCTTTCAACAAAAGTTATTCTTGCCTCGTCTTTTTCAAGTATTCACACTGAACGGAGTTCCGGTACTTGAAATTGTTTCTCTAATGGTAATCGTTTAAGAGGGCCAAATTGTTTTAAAAATTGAACAATAACCTTAAAAATTTTCTCGCAATCCTCTTCTCTATATTTCAGTACTAAAATATTTCTCTCTCTATAGATATGTATCGTTGCTATAGGCTCTGGTATTGATTTCCTCTGCTAAAATATGTGTAGTGGCTAATTTATATGATTTATCTAGCAAACCTTTTAAATACTCCCAACTATATTCTAATATGGGAGAACAGGCATACGATTTCAATAAAATACTTGAGAAGTATAATTTTGAAGACATTCATATCGGAGTTCTTGGCGGGCATTCAGCCTTAGATGTTGCGCGCGGCGCAAAGAAATTTGGCTTTAAAACTGTTGCAGTCTGCCAGCGCGGCCGCGAAAAAACTTATGATAAATATTTCAAAACCCGCGGAAACAAAGGAATAATTGACAAAACAATTGTTCTTGATAAATTTTCCCACTTAACCAAGCCTGATGTTGTTAAAAAATTGCAATCTTTAAACACAATTTTTATCCACAACAGATATTTCTGGGTTTATTTTGACTTCAAGGATATTGAAAAAAACTTTCCTGTTCCTATTTTTGGAAACCGATTCCTTTTGCGCGCAGAAGAAAGAGATCAAAAGCCAAATCAATACGATTTTTTAGAAAAAGCAAAAATTCCTTTCCCGCAAATTTTCAAAAATCCAAAACACATTAGCAAATTGAGCATTGTAAAAGTTGCAGAAGCCGAGCGTGGCTATGAGCGCGCATTTTTCTTTGCCTCAAATTATGGGGAATATGAGAAAAAATCGCAGGAATTAATTGATAAATTAGTAATTACTGAGGAAGATCTGAAACGCGCGGTAATCGAAGAATATATTGTTGGCGCGCAAGTTAATTTTAATTATTTCTACTCTGCTTTAAACGATGAGCTTGAATTAATGGGAACTGATACAAGAAGGCAGACAAATATTGATGGCTTAGTGAGATTGCCCGCTCATGAGCAGCACGAGGTTTTGCAATATTTAAATCCTAAATATATTGAGACAGGGCATATCGCAGTAACTGTAAAAGAAAGTTTACTTGAACAAGCCTTTGAATTAGGAGAAAAATTTGTAAAAACTTTACAAACTGAAGCTCCGCCCGGAATTGTAGGCCCCTTTGCTTTGCAAGGAGCAGTTACGGCTGGGCCACCAAAAGAGGAATTTGTTTGCTTTGATGTTTCATTTAGAATTCCTGGCTCGCCTGGAACAATTTTCACTCCGTACTCCTCTTACTTGCATGGAAATTCGCTCTCGTATGGGGAAAGAATTGCGATGGAAATTAAGGAAGCTATGAAACAAGATCGTTTAAGCGAGGTTGTGACATGAATAAACCAACAATTGCAACCCTAGCTTCGCATTCAGCATTGCAAATTTTAAAAGGCGCAAAGGAAGAAGGATTTAAAACCCTGTTAATTTCAAATATAAAGCGCGATAAGTTTTATGAAAGATTTAATTTAGCGGATGATGTTTTAGTTGTAGATGATTTTAAGGATATTTTAGATGATAAAGCGCAGAAAACTTTAAACGAAAAAAACAGTATTTTAATCCCACATGGAAGTTTCGTTGAATATATTGGCGGCCGCGAACTTTTGAAATTAAATGTTCCGATGTTTGGGAACAAAAAAGTTTTGGAATGGGAAGCTGATAGAAGAAAAAGTTATCAGTGGTTTAGAAAAGCAGGAATTAAAATTCCACATGATTTCTTAAAGCCAGATGAAATTGATAGATTAACTTTAGTAAAACTTTTTGGCGCAAAAGGCGGCCGTGGTTATGCCTTAGTCCAGAGTGAAAAAGAGTTTAATGAAAAAGTAGGAACTTTTGACCCTGAAAAAATGCAATTGCAGGAATATGTTTTAGGGACAAGATTTTATCCGCATTTCTTCTACTCACCTCTGGAAAAAGAAAATGAATTAATTGGAATTGATTTAAGATACGAATCAAACGCAGATGGCTTGCCAAGAATGCCTGCGGACTTTTACATGCCGCCAACTTATGTGATAACTGGAAATATTCCAATTATGATGCGCGAATCTCTTTTGCCAGAAGTTTTTGATCTTGCTGATAGATTAGTTGAAAAATCAAAGGAACTTTTTTCCCCTGGATTAATAGGGCCTTACTCAATTGAATTGGTTTGCACGGATAAGTTAGAGATGTACGTTTTCGAAATTTCTGCGCGGATTGTTGCAGGAACAAACGTTTGGATGCCAGGCTCACCTTACACATACTTAAAATATGGAAAGCCAATTTCAATGGGGCGCAGGATCGCAATGGAAATAAAGCGCGCGCAAAAAGAAAAGAGGTTGGATGAGGTGATATCATGAGTGCGCAAACAATCACAACCCTTGACTTGCCCCTGAAAAAATTTAAATCCGGAAAAGTCCGCGAGATGTATGATTTAAGCAACTCCTATTTGATGGTTGCGACTGACCGCATTTCTGCATTTGACCGAATTTTGCCAAACCCAATTCCATATAAAGGAATTGTTCTGAACAAAATTTCTTTATTCTGGTTTGATATGATGAAAAAAACAATTCCAAATCATATTTTAATTTCTGATTTTGAAAAATTCCCTGCAAATTTGAAAAAAGTTCATGAGCTGAAGGACCGCGCAGTTATTGTTAAAAAAGTTCAGCCAATTCCTGTTGAATGCGTTGCGCGCGGCTATCTTTCAGGCAGTGGGTGGAAAGAATACAAAGAAACCCAAAGTGTTTGCGGAATAAAACTTCCAAAAGGGTTAAAAGAATCTGATAAATTGCCTAAGCCAATTTTTACTCCTGCGACAAAAGAAGAGGGCGGCGCGCATGACATAAATATCAGTTTCGAAAAAACCTGCGAAATAGTGGGGGCGGAAACAGCAGAATTTTTGCGCAAAAAAACTTTGGAAATTTATGAGCGCGCAGCTAATTATGCTTTGAAACACGGAATTATAATCGCAGACACAAAATTTGAATTCGGCCGCGATGAAAATAATGAAATAATCGTAATTGATGAGATGCTCACACCTGACTCAAGCAGATTTTGGCCGCTTGATAAATACAAAGCTGGCGGGCCGCAGCCCTCATTTGATAAACAGTATGTTCGCGATTATTTACTTTCAATCAATTGGAACAAGGAGCCTCCAATTCCTGTTCTTCCAAAAGAAGTTGTTGAAGGCACGAGCAAAAAATATATTGAGGCATATGAAAAATTGACAGGGAAAAAACTTATATGAAAAATTTGTTGATATTAATAATTTTGCTCTCAACAGTTGTTTTATTTAGTGGCTGTACTGAAAAAGTAGGTAAACTTGGCGAGGCGTTTACCTCAAGCGCACCAAATGTCAGCGCAATAAAGAGCCTTAAAAAACCTGAATTTGAAACTCCATTTATAGGAAGTGGCGAAGCACTAGTAGCGTGTGTACAGCTCTGCAATAAACAAAAAGATTTGGAAGTTAATTTGAGCACAGGCCCATGTTTAAGCAATGAAATTCAAGCAAATTGGGTATGCGATGTTGCACACAATCCAAGAATAGAAATTGACAATGATATTGCAACTCAATGCGCTGCATTTAATAACGGAACCGCAAAACATTTTGTTGAAGTGGATACTGAATGCAACCTGATTAGAACGAGATAAGGTTTTTAAATAAAAGCGCAGATAATAAACATGTGGGAAAATGGTCTTTAAAGCTGAAGTTAGGGTTGAATTAAAAAGGGGAATTCTGGATGCAGAAGCCAATACTGTACAAAATTCTCTCCAATTGTTAGGATTTAAAGGAATTGGAGAAGTAAAAACTGCAAAAATTTTTGTTATTGATGTTAGTGCTCCTACAAAAGAAAAGGCACAGGAAGAAGTTGAGGAAGCATGCAAGCGCTTGCTCGCGAATCCTGTGATAAATAATTATTCAATTACAATAAAATAATGCTCATGGACTCCCAAATGCTAAAAACATCCAGTCGAGATTCTTTGTCTCACTTGTATAGAAGACTCGATACTTCTTTTCCATTTTATGAAATTGATGTGCGCAGCGCGACTGATTCTGAGTTGATTCAGATTAGCAAAGAGAGACACCTTTCTCTTTCTCTAGACGAAATGAAAAGAATTAAGGAATATTTTTCCAGAGGAAAAAGAAATCCAACTGATGTTGAGTTGGAAAGTTTAGCTCAATCATGGAGCGAGCACTGTTCTTATAAAACAAGCAAGCCAGTTATGCGCGAGACTTTTTTAAAAGTTAAAGCCCCACAAGCTTTGGTAGCTGTTTCAGAGGATGCAGCTGTTGTAAAATTTGACAATGAGCACAGCTATGTTGTAAAAATTGAATCGCATAATCATCCGTCTGCTCTTGACCCTTATGGAGGCGCTTCAACTGGAATTGGTGGAATCTTAAGAGATATAATGTGCATGGGCGCCCAGCCAATTGCTGTTGTTGACCCCTTGTTTTTTGGGCCTTTGGATTTGAAAGAGGAAAAAGTTCCAGATGGAGTAAAGCATCCCCTCTACTTGTTGCGTGGAGTTGTAAAAGGCATATCCTCCTATGGAAATTCAGTTGGAATTCCAAATGCAGGAGGAATGGTTTACTTTGATGATTCTTATGTTGGAAATTGTTTGGTGAATGCAGGCTGCGTTGGAATTATGAAAAATAAAAATTTAGTTCATAGCAGAGCTGGAAATGCAGGAGATGTTTTTGTTTTAGTTGGCGGAAGCACAGGAAGAGATGGAATTCACGGGGTTACTTTTGCTTCGGTTGAACTCACAGCAGAATCTGATTCTGAATCCAGGCCTGCAGTTCAATTGGGAGACCCGATTACAAAAGAGCCTTTGATTCATGCTTGTTTAGAAGCAAATGAAAAAGGTTTGCTAACTGGATTGAAAGATTTGGGCGGCGGAGGACTTTCCTGTGTAGTTGGAGAAATGGCGCACGCTGCAAATTTGGGCGCAGAAGTTGATTTGGAAAAAGTTCATCTGCGCGAGCATGACATGGCTCCCTGGGAAATTTGGGTTTCAGAATCCCAGGAAAGAATGATGCTCACTTGCAAGCCTGAGAATGTATACAAGGTTTTGGAAATTTTTGAATTCTGGGGTTTGCCTGCTTCAATTATTGGAAAAGCAGTGCGTGGAAATCGGCTTTCGATTAAATATAAAGGTTACAAAATTTATGACATGGAGCTCCCCTTTATTATTGAGGCAAAAGAATACAAACGCCCATTTGCAAAAATTCCTGAGAGCGCAAAAGTAGAATTAAATGTTCCTCAGCCAAAAAGTTTGGAAAATGTTTTGCTCAAAACTTTAGGCTCATTTAATATTGCCAGCAAAGAATGGATAATTCGTCAGTATGATTCAAATGTTCGCGGAAATACTGCGCTCTTTCCTTTGCAGGGAAAATTTGAAACTCTTGGCCATGGAGATGCTGCAATTATTCGGCCCGTAGAAGATTCTTTTAAAGGATTAGCAATCACAACAGATGTGAACCCACGATTTTGTAAATTAGATCCTTACTGGGGTGCAGCAAGCTCTGTTGAAGAAAGTTTCAGAAATATTGTTTCAGTCGGAGCAACTCCACACACAATGGTTGATTGTTTGAATTTTGCAAATCCTGAAAAAGAGGAGAATATGGGCTATATTTGGAAATGTTGTGAAGGAATGCACTTTGCAGCGCGCGAGTTCAATGTTCCTTTTGTTTCTGGAAATGTAAGTTTGTATAATGAATCGCACGCAGGTCCGATTCTGCCAACTCCTACAATTATGACAATGGGAATTATTGATGATGTAAGAAAATCTGTGAGCGCTGATGTAAAAGGAGCAGATAATTTTCTTTACTTAGTTGGGGAAACTTACAATGAATTGGGTGGTTCAGAATATTTTAAGCAAGTTCACAATTCTTGGGGCAAAGTTGTGCCGCGAGTAAATC
The DNA here is from genome assembly GCA_014189685.1 of Candidatus Naiadarchaeum limnaeum. Classification (GTDB taxonomy): domain Archaea; phylum Undinarchaeota; class Undinarchaeia; order Undinarchaeales; family Naiadarchaeaceae; genus Naiadarchaeum; species Naiadarchaeum limnaeum. Next base: position 7,705 of record DVAB01000011.1, on the reverse strand, counting down.
CAAAGAAAACAAAAGCAAAAATGAACGCACTCCTTCAAGCTTCCAGCCTCAAGCTTCTAGCCAGCTGTCATGATTTATCTGAAGGCGGACTTGGAGTTGCTTTAACTGAAATGCTTGCTTCTGGTGGATATGGAGCAGAGGTTTCAATTAGAAAAATAAACGGAGCTGTGAAAAGACCGGATTATAGATTGTTCTCAGAATCAAACGGCCGCTGGCTGACAGAAGTTAAAGAAGAAAATTCCTCTGAGTTCGAGAAAATTTTGAGAAGAAGTAAAGTTTCATTCCTAAAACTTGGGCAAACAACAAAGAAACCGCGTTTAAAAATTGATAATTTAGTTGATTTGAGTTTGAAAGAGCTTTACAAAGCTTGGCATTCACCGATTTACAAAATAGTTGAGGGCGGAAAATGAAAAATAAATTTTTCATTGTAATAGTTATACTCGCTGTAATAATTAGTAGTGTGGCCATATTTGTGACCCTTCCTGAAAAGTTAGACTACACAGAAGCAGCAGTTGTCGGTCATATTAGTGGTGCGAAGGGTGGTTATATTTTTGTTATAGATTCTCCCGCTCTACTCAAAGGACTTGGAGTTTATGTATCGCTTTACTTGGAGAGGAATTCCACATATGAAAGATGGCGTTCTGATAACACAACACTTGAAGCTCAGGTATTTTATGTTATGGCTACAAAAAGATTATGCGAAGGACTCAGACCGAAGTTTTCAGGCCCAATAGTCCCTCAGATGTATACGCCCTATTGCAAAGTAGGTTTTCCTAAAATTACTGAAATAGTTGATATAAAAGAATACAAGGTACAATGAAAAAAGAAGAAATAAAAGTTTGTATCGTAAGAATGGAAGGCACAAACTGCGAGGATGAAACAGAGCGCGCATTCCGCCGTTTAAATGTTTTTGCAGAAAAAGTCCATCTAAAACAATTGACAGGCGATTCTTCAGGCGAAAGGCGGAGAAAATTATCTGATTACCAAGCTTTAATTATCCCTGGAGGATTTTCAGCAGGCGATTATATCCGCTCAGGCGCTGTTTTTGCCTCTTTAATGCAAAGTAAATTGGAAAAAGAAGTGCGCGAATTCGCGAATGAGGGAAAAATAATTGGTGGAATCTGCAATGGCTTTCAGGTTTTAACCTCTGCAGGATTATTGCCTGGAAATATTGAAGCGGCTTTGACAACAAACGCAAGTTCAAAATTCGAGGGAGGATTTAATTATGTAAAGCATTTGCGCAAAACACCTTTTACAGAAAATGTTGAAATTGGAAAAGTTTTAAATTTCGCGCACGGGCACGGAGAGGGAAGGCTTTTATTTGTTCCTGGAAAAGATAAGCAAGCTTTGAAAGAATTGCAGGAAAATAATCAGATTGTTTTCAGATTTTGTACTCCCGCAGGAGAATTTGCAAATGGAAAATATCCTTTCAATCCAAACGGCACGACTTTTGACATTGCAGGAATTTGCAACTTGGGAGGAAATGTCGTTGGCTGGATGCCCCACCCTGAAAGGGTGCAGGATCCTTTTAACCACTACGATTTTCACCGAAATAATCGCGCAAGCGGGGATGGAATGGTAATATTTGAATCTATTATTGAGTATTTGCAGAAAAAATTCTAACTATATACAATATTATTTAAATACAAAAAACAAAATTCTAATATGGCAAGCAAATTTAGGGGGAGAAGATGTGCGGCTTTATAGGACTTATTTCTAGAGACAGCAATGTTGCTTATGATTTATACGTTTCTTTGAGCACCCTACAACATCGCGGACAAGATGGGACCGGAATTTTAACTTTTGATGGAAATGAATTTTATGTGCACAAAGGCATTGGGCTTGTGAGCGAATTTTATAACGAACAAAATCTTTCTGAGTTAAAAGGCAGAATTGGAATAGGACATGTGCGCTATCCAACTATAGGAAGCGACCCAAAAAAAGATGTCCAACCATTTATCACTTATAATCCATTTGGGATTGGAATTTGCCATAATGGAAATCTTGTGAATTATAATCAATTAAAACAAATATTGCTGAAAAAGCACAACAGAAGAATGCGCTCAAACAATGATGTTGAAGTTATTCTTGGATTATTTGCAAGTGAGTTACAAAAAGTTTGCAAAGAGGACACTTGCTCAGAGAATGAGGTTTTTGAAGCTTTAAAAAATGCAATGCAGCAGATTAACGGAGGATATTCCTGCGTTTCAGTTGTTGCGGACAAGGGCCTTCTGGCTTTCAGGGACCAGAATGCAATCCGCCCGCTGGTTTTTGGGGAAAAAATTGTTGATGGAAAAGTTGTCGCATATGGATTTGCCTCTGAAAGCGTTGCCCTTGACACGCTCGGATTCAGGATTATAAAAGACTTGGAGCCGGGGGAAGCAATTCTTGTTGATGAAAATATGCAATACTATTCAAAAGTTGTTGTAAGGGGGCAGAAAAGGGCCTGTATGTTTGAATGGGTTTATTTTGCGCGCCCAGATTCTGTTATCGAGAACAAAGGAGTTTATGAGGTTCGCTTAAATCTGGGGAACGAGCTTGCAGAAATCTGGAAGAAAAAAGGAATAAAAGCAGATGTTGTTATCCCTGTTCCTGAAACCTCAAAAACTGCTGCTGTAAGTTTTGCACAAGCAGTTGGCCTGCCATATAGAGAAGGATTAATTAAGAACAGATATGTTGGCCGCACATTTATTATGCCCCATCAGAAAAAGCGCGAATTTGGAGTCCGCATAAAATTAAATCCTGTCGTTCGCGAAATAAAAGGAAAGCGCGTAATTTTAATCGACGATTCAATTGTGCGTGGCACAACAAGCAGAAAAATTGTTGATATGGTTAGAAATGCTGGCGCAACTGAAGTTCATTTTGTTGTTACCTGCCCTCCAATAAAATATCCCTGCTTCTATGCAATTGATTTTGCAAACAAAACAGAATTGATTGCAGGCGAAAAAACAATTGAGGAAATCAGAAAAGAAATCGGTGCGGATTCTCTTACATATCAAGAAATTGAGCGCTTAAAGCATGCAATCGGAGTTGGAAACAATTTGTGCATGGCCTGCTTGACAGGAGAATATGTTACAGATGTTTCTGAGGAGCAGAAAAAATTGCTTGGGGACACAAGGGATAAAGAGCGCTCAGAATGGAAAGAAGCAAAAGCAGCTGTTTGACTTATTTTTTAATTCTCCACTGAATAAATAAAGTTATAAGAGGGACAATTAATCCTGCTCCAATTATCCAGCCCAAAATATTTTTATAAGTTCCTGCTGGCCAAAAATTTTCCAATAGTAGTAAATTGAAACCGCAACTATAACTCCTGCAATTGAAAACATATACTCAAAATATCTGATTGTATTTTTGATTTTTTCGCGCATAATGCAAAGCGTTAAATAATCTTGCTATTTAAATCTTTCATAGTGGGAAAGTGCTTCGGAATCATGATTCCTCGCATCTCACAAAGGAATTCATTCCTTTGCGCACGCGAAACCTTCGGTTTCGCGTTGTCTCGCTTGCGCTCAAAGATGGAAAAAATTAAGGCATTATTAATCGGAAATGGAGCGCGCGAACATGCAATAGCAGAATCCATAGCAAAAAGCGCTGATTTATTTGCTTTTATGTCCGCGCGCAACCCCGGAATTATAAAACTAGCAAAAGAATTCTCAGTTGGAGATATAAAGGACCCAAACAGTGTTTTAAAATTCGCTCTTCATATAAGGCCAGACTATGTTTTTGTCGGCCCAGAGGAGCCTTTAGCTCAAGGAGTTGCAGACATTTTAATTAAAAACGGAATAAAAGTCTGCGGGCCAACAAAAGGCGCTGCAAGATTGGAAAGTGATAAAGGATTTTGCAGGAATCTTTTGCAGAAATATGTAAAAGATGGAATCCCAAAATTTGCTGTATGCAATACTGTGCGCGAAATTGATACGGCTATGAGGATATTTGATACTGAATTAGTTGTAAAGCCTGCAGGATTAACAGGAGGAAAAGGAGTAAAAATCCAAGGTGAGCATTTAAAAGATTTTTTAGAGGTACGCAATTATGCATATGAAATTGTTGAAAAACAAATTGGTGGAATGAATACAGTTGTTCTCGAGGAAAAATTGGAGGGCGAAGAATTTTCTCTGCAGGCTTTTACAGATGGTAGAAAAATTGTTCCAATGCCTTTAGTTCAAGATCACAAGCGAGCTTTTGAAAATGACGAAGGCCCAAATACAGGAGGAATGGGTTCATATTCTGATTCAAATCATCTTCTACCTTTTGTCGAAAAAAAAGATTTGGAAGATGCTGTAAAAATTATGGAGCGCTCTGTTCAGGCATTGCAAAAAGAATATGGGATAATTTACAAAGGAATTTTGTACGGCGGATTTATGCTCACGGCCCATGGCCCAAAGCTTCTAGAATATAATGTCCGCTTTGGAGATCCAGAGGCAATGAATGTTTTGCCAATATTAAAAACAGATTTCAATTCAATTTGCCTTTCAATTTTAGAAAGCCGATTAATTAATGCAGATTTTGAAAAAAAGGCTTCTGTTTGCAAATATTTAGTTCCAAAAGGCTATCCGGATAATCCAGAAGCAGATGCGCAAGTTGGAATTAATGAATCATTAGTGAAACAAAAAGGCGCAAAACTTTACTATGCCTCTGTCAATGAGGATGATGGAAAAATTTCCACAACAAAATCGCGCTCATTTGGAGTTGTTGGATTTGACACAACAATTTCCGGCGCAGAAAAGATGACGGAGAGTGCAATCTCAGCTGTTAAAAGCGATAAACTATTTTATAGAAAAGATATTGGAACAGATAAGTTAGTGCAAAAACGAGTGCATCATATGATAAAAATTCGCGGGCGCTAATTATTTTATAGCACCAGTCCAAAGCTTTAACCCAAATATTACTCCAAGCACAGCTACGACTGTAACTAAAAGGAAAGGAGTCATTAAGTTAAAGGTTGTATCTGCTAAAACCCCTCCAAAAAGCATTCCCACAACTAAACCAATATCTTTTGAGGTATCAAAAATTCCAGTCATCTCCCCTCTTTTGTGCGCAGGAGTAATTTCTGTTAAAAGAGCTTCTGTTCCTGGAAATACCCATCCAATTGCCCCTGCTGCTAGGAAGAGCATAAAAACAAAAAGCGCGGCTGTTTGAGACAAAAATGCGTAATAAGAAGCTCCAAACAAAAGCAAAAATCCTGCCAAAATAATATACCTTTTTCCAATTTTGTCCATAATGTAGCCTGCCGGGAAATAGAGCAGTGTTTCCGACAGCATCATTCCTGCCAATACGCCTCCAATAATCAATTCATTTATTCCAAAAACGTTCTGCAATGAAAGCTGTGTATATGTCCATTCAACTCCGATCCAAACGTTCAAAAATAAGGAGAGCAAATAAAGTGGAAGCGCATGCTCGTGCATCTCGTAAAATTCCCTAAAAAGTTTAAGAGCTTTTATGCGCATATAAGTCCTTTTTTTCTTTATTTTTGCCTCAACTAAAACAATAAAGCTGTAAGCAAAACTCGCAAACAAAAGCGCCGCAATTATTAAAAAATTAAATTGATCGCTGAAGTAAAATGCAATTATTCCTCCTATCATAGGGCCAATAATCCAGCCAATACTTGAAATGCTCAAATAAACTCCTTCACTCTCCCCCAACATCTCTTTTGGAGAATAATCTCTCACAAGAACTGCTGAGCCTATCCAAAAAGCAACGCTCGTGACTCCAAAAAGCATTCCAAGCAGCGCAAGTATGGCTATGCTGTTCGCAAACAAGTAATACAAAATTCCAACAAGTCCAAATACAAACAAAGCAATTAAAAGAACTCTTTTTCTTCCGTACTTATCTACCATTATTCCAGTTGGAATTTCAGCGATTATAGAAGCGATATATGGCATTGCAACTATCAATCCGATAAGTGCAACTTTTTCAGCAAAGCCCTCAACATAAAGAGGGATTATCATATCAAAAATTCCAATCGCAGTAATAACGATAAAAGACATTATTGAAATTTCAAAAATATGGCTCAGAACAACAAATTCGCGGATTAGACGTACAGCACGAGTCATGCTATGAAATAATTACTCCCTATATAAATAGTTAAATAATACAAAAAGCTAAAAGAAACCATGCCAGAAGGTCAGCCATTAATTTACATTGTAATATTGGCGTTTATAACTATACTTTTAATTGGGGCACTATATGCAATTATCCCAAAAAAAGAAGTTGTAAACCGCTTTACATGCAGCTGCGAAATTCCCGAACTTGGAAACAAAAAAGTTACAGTTATTGTACAAGGAGACGATTTACCCTCCGGAGTTATCGCGCCAACGAATTTGACACTAAATGTTTATAATTACAGCGTGCCCTGCAGTTGCGAAACTAAACTATCCTTAATAAGATGAATATAGATGGAAAAATAATCCTGATTGGAATTTTCGTAATTGCAGGAATTTCTCTAATTATAATGATGAGCAGAACTTTAGAATTCGCAACAACTTCTCAAAAGAACGAGTTTAAATGCTCCTGTGAGCTTCCGGAAGGCGGAAAGGTTGATTTGGTTTTGAGAATAAATACTTCTGATAAATATACTCCTGAGCCTCTGCGCGAGACAATTTTTAATGTTGTGATTAATAATACAAGTGTTCCTTGTAAGTGCAGGAAGTAGAATTAGCTCATGGGAGTACCCTTTTGAGGCGCCCGCATGGAAGCGACCGCTCCTCCTATTCCAACAAAAATTCCAACCACAATTAAAAGTATAGCTGCTGCCACTAGGATTTGCTTGAAATCAGGCGGATACAGGTAAAAGAAAATTCCCAATCCAGCAATTATCAATACGAAACTCGTTATCTCTAGAATTGTGCTTCTGCCCATCTTTTAAATTAATTTTCCGCTTCTTATAAGCTTTTTCACATGCTCCTCAAAATCTCAATGTTGCTGCAAAATATTTTGAGAAAATAAGAAATGGAGTTGCCAATGCCACGAGGAATATGAAAGTCCCTATAAAGAAAATAATTGTCAATACTATTGATTTTTTCTTATTCTTTTCTATTTCATTGTAAAAGGTTGTTTTTGTTATTTTTTCCATCAATTTTTCTTTGTTAGCTCATAGCTAAATAAATTACCCCAAGGATAACTATCACTACTGCTATTGCAATTAACAAAATTATCAGTATTCCGATGTTTTCAAATGGTACTGCAGGTCTTTTTGATTTTAATGGCTCAAGATAAATTATTTGAACAACATTATCTTTTGTAGTATCTATAGCAAAAGTTTTTTCAGTATAGCCAAGCGCTCGTGCAAGGAATCCATATTGCGCTGTTCTGGAGCTTAACACGAACCATAGCTTTCCTTCCTCATCTGAACGCAACTGCGCCCATGAATAGTAATTAACAGTTCCGGTTTCAAGACTTTTTGGGCCATAAGATAATGAAACAAAAGGAATTGATTTTTTCGTTTTACTATCTAAAAATTGAAACGTAAAGTTTTTTTCAACTATTTTTTCTTCATTTGCAACAATATAAACTCTTTCAGCTGTAGCAGTTTCGCTCAATGTTTGATCAAAAGCTATGATCTCAATTTTCAGAATGCCGCTGTGCTTTCTAGTATCTATGACAAAAGAACATGATTCGGAAAATATTAGATTTACCTCATCTTCTAAATTCTTCCAATAAGTAAAGCAATCACGTGGTTCAATAATTTCTGTATAATTTTTGCTTT
>DVAB01000010.1 GCA_014189685.1 Candidatus Naiadarchaeum limnaeum | reverse complement strand
GCTCTGCACCTGGTGATGGTTGTGCTGGTGTGGCTGGTGTTGCTCCAAGTTGTCCTGTAAAACCATCCAATTGCAGAATTATTATTACAACTAAAATAATAAGCGCTGCAGCAGTCAAAAATCGAAGATTCAAAATATCTTTTAGCGATACCCTATTTCCGGTTTTGCTCGTTGCTTGTGGCATGATATATTTTTAGAATAGCTTTTGTATATTTAAATACTTATTTAAATTAAGTGGCTTATCTATTCTCCAAAATATGCCTCCGTAGCTCAGCAGCCGCCGACATGAACGTTTATGTGACTTAGAATCGGCTGGCGCTTCGGACTACCTTAGGGGCATTCGCTCTCATTGAAATTTATAATCGCGAAGCCCCTAAATAGGCATAGAATAATAAAAAGAACAATGCCTCCGTAGCTCAGTGGTAGAGCGTTTGCATGGTAAGCAAAAGGTCGCGTGTTCAATTCACGCTGGAGGCTTTCGGCTTTTTTCTTTTCTCAAAAAGAAAAAACCCGGGAAAAAAGAAAAGGAGTGCGCCCGCGGCGCTATTATGTGCTTTGTGTTTTGATTCCTTTTAGTGAAGTCTGGAAAACTTATAAAATCAAAAAGCGTATCGAAGTTTGGTGATATCCTTCAACTACCAAATTATCTCTAGTTCAAAAAAAGTATATGACAGATATTATGAAGCAGCTGTCGCGAAATTTTACTCAATGCAGAAAGTTGCCCCTCTGATTGATAAAACAGAAATTAAAGGTTCAACTCCGCCCTCTGTTTTTGTTGGCAGATTTGGATATCCAAAAGTTCTTGTTGGGCCGCTTGTTCCTCCTTACAGCGGAGACACTTCTTTATTAGATACTCCCGAGCAATGGTTTGGTGTTCCAATTGAAAAAATAATTGACTTTAGATTTTCATTAGTGCGCGGAAAATTTTTAACAGACATTTACAATTTTGAGGGAAAAATTATTGAAAAAACCCGCGAAATTGCACTTGCAAAAGATCCATCTGATATTGAAACTTATTTTTCAAAAAAACCGCGGCTTTCTAAGATTAAAGATGAAAGTACTCAGCCGTTTGGTCCGTCTGCTCCGCTTGTAGATGTTGAAAGCTCAAATATAAAATACGAGCCAAAAATTGAAAAAGCATTTTATGATACTGATTTAAAAGCAAGGGATGCTGTTTTAAATTTATATGAGCGCGGAGTTTTAGTTTCTAAAATTCAAAAATCTTTTTCAGTTGGTGCTTTTGGCTTAGCTGATAATAGAAAATTTGTCCCAACGCGCTGGAGCATAACAGCAGTTGATGATACAATTGGAAAAGAACTTGTTACTGCTGCAAAAGAATTTCCAATTATAAACGAATTCAGAATTTATGAAGTAAACAGCCTTGACAATAGATGGATAATTTTAATGATGCCGCGCGAATTTTGCTATGAATTAATTGAGGCATGGTATCCAGATACTCTATGGAATCAAAGCCGGGAAATTGTTATTTTTTCTGACCATGAATTTTTTGATGGCCGCACGACTTATGCTGATATTGGTGGCTGCTATTATTCTGCAAGATTGGCAGTCGGGGAATTATTAAACAGAGAAAAAAGGCAGGCAGGCGCTGTAATTATGCGCGAAACTCATTCAGGATATCTAGTTCCAGTTGGTGTTTGGAATGTTCGCGAGTCTGTGCGTGCAGCTTTAAAAACTCGGCCACAAAAATTTGGAACTTTACAGGATTCTCTTAATTATATAAAAATGAAATTTGATATTCCAATTGAAGTGTGGATTAAAAACTCTGCTGTTTTGAAAGATTTAATATATCAGCGCAGACTTACTGATTTTGCAAGGGCATGAAAATGCTTCGAAAGCTAAAGCTTTCTCACATTTTCATTCGCTACGCTCATGAAAATTCGCGTAGGTGGGAAAACAAAAAATTACAGAACAGTCTGGTTTGAAAATCGTAGCGTGAAGCTTATTGACCAAACAAAATTGCCTTTTAAATTTTCAATTTATTCTGCAAAAACTTACAAACAAACAAGAGAAGCAATTCGCAATATGATTGTTCGCGGAGCGCCTGCAATTGGAGCAACTGCAGCTTTTGCGACTGCTCAGGCAGCTCTTGAATTTAAAGGAAAAGATTTAAAGAAATTTTTTGCGTACATGCGAGATGCTGCTCGATTTCTTAAAACCGCGCGGCCAACAGCAATTGATTTAGCTCACGCAGTGGATAGAGTTTTAAAAATTATAAAAAAAGCGCATAGCGTTAGAGAGGCGAAAACTACTGCTGTTTTTCAGGCTAATCTGATTTCAAGGGAATACATAAAAGTCTGCGAAAGAATTGGAAAAAATGGCGAAAAATTAATTCATAGCGGCGCGAAAATTTTAACACATTGCAATGCAGGTGCACTTGCAACAGTTGATATTGGAACTGCACTTGCACCTATCAGATTTGCGCACAATAATGGAAAAAGAATTTTTGTTTTTGTTGATGAAACTCGGCCGCGCTTGCAGGGAAGCAAATTAACTGCTTGGGAATTGGCGCAGGAAAAAATTCCTCACGCAGTAATCGCTGATAATGCTGCTGGGTTGTTTATGCAGCGAGGAGATGTTGACATTTGTATTGTTGGGGCAGACAGGATTGCAGCAAACGGAGACACAGCAAATAAAATTGGAACTTATGAAAAAGCGGTTCTCGCGCGCGAGAATGGAATTCCATTTTATATTGCAGCTCCCTTGACAACTTTTGATTTTAAAACAAAAAGCGGAGAGAAAATTCCAATTGAATTTCGCGCAGATGAGGAAGTTTTATATGCGACAGATGGAAAAACAAAAGTTCCGATATCAAATTTGAGTTCTAAAGTGAAAAATCCTGGGTTTGATGTTACCCCAGCGCGATATATCAACGGTTACATTACAGAATTTGGAGTTTTTACAGCTAAAAATTTGAAAAAATTGCGGAAATTTTAAGAAAAACCTTTATATACTACTTTTTGTTAGCTCGCATTAAGGTGAAACGCGATCCTTTCAGCGCTGAAACGGGGGGGAGTTTGAGCAGGGATCAGGCAATAGAAGCCATTAATAGCAGCGAAATTTTTTCTGAAAACGAAAAAGAACTTCTTTTTAAAATGTTAAATGAAAATTTGATAGAATTATTTAGGAATTTAGATAACCCGAAGGAAGTTCGCATTGCGCTCACAAAGCGAGCTATCACTCTCTTGCTTACTACGAACTTCCTCTAGGCCTCAATTTCCAAATCTGTATTGAACATTGGATGAACTTTTTCCTTTGTTACAACTTGCAAATCAATTGCTTTTATTTTCTTTATCTGATCGCGCTTTGCATTTTTCAACCACTCTAAACGTTTCATCACTTTTTGTATTAGAGTGTTCAGCACTTCTAAAGGCTCAGCGCACCTGTAGATGCGCGGCTTGCTAATTGTGCACTCAATCAGTTCTTTGTCGCGCAGCGTGTTCATCACTTGATAAATTTTTGTTTGAGGAATTCCGCTGAATTTGCAGATTTCCTCTGCGCTCAATTCTCTTTTTGCAAACAACACTATCAGCGCTCTTGATTGATACTCGGTCAGTCCAAGATTTTGGAGGTATTCCACATGTTCTTTCATTTCAATCACCTCAGAATATTTTTCCAATCTTTCTTCTGTCTGGAAAATTACTTAAAGCCTGGCTGGAAACTTAACAACTTTAAAGATTTCTAATTCTTTCATTCCTAAAAAATAGGCTAAATAATTCTTTTTTTCCAAAATAAAGCCTTTTTGAGCCTTTTTATTCTAGAAATAAACCCATTGGAAATTATTAAATAACATTCAAATGTATTTGCAAGTACTATGGGTCGCACTGCAGAAATTATTTTGGCACTATTAATAATTTTTATTTTATCCGCAAGTATCTTCTCTATAAATATTTTTGCGCAAAATGAAAATTCCAAGTCTGCAAAAGCAGAAAAAATTTTTCTAAAGTCAAGGCAATTTGTTCCTGTGGAAAAATTTTCTTCGCAAGCGCAAGATGAAATCTCTCTAATTGCGCAGCAAAAAGGAAAAACACATGCTTTAATTCAATTGGACCATATTCCAAGTGAGGGAGAAAGAAAACAATTAGCGGAAGATGGGATTTTATTATTAAATTATATTCCTGATAAAGCATGGCTCGCCTCTGTTAAAAATTTCAACGCAGCCGCGCAAAATGCTGATGTGACTTTTATTGATTCTTTGAATGCACAGGATAAAATTGATCCAGATTTATTGAGCTTTGGAATTCCAAATTATACAAAAAATTCTGATGGGACTGCAAATTTTTCAGTAATGTTTTTTGATGATGCAAATGATGCTGAGGTTGAAAATATATTAAAAAATTATGCAATTAATTATGAGCCCCCATTAGTTGGCGATGTTTGGAAAATTGTTCTTCCTGAAAATAAATTAAATGATTTTGCAACTGAAGATATTGTGCAGTGGGTCGAGGCAATTCCAGCACCGCTTGCTGTATCTAATAATGCATCAAGGGCTGGGGCAGGTGTTAATACAGTTCAAACCTCTCCTTATAATTTAAATGGAAGCGGAGTTACACTTGCTGAATGGGATTCTGGTTATGGAAATCATGTTGACTTTAATTCAAGAAAAACTCAGGGGGATCAGGGAGGTTCAACAACATCGCATTCTACACATGTTGCAGGAACTATGTTGGGAGATGGGGCTAATAGCATAAATCAAAGTGGCGCAGCTGCTCAGTGGAGGGGAATGGCAACAAATGCAACATACATAACTTATGAATGGCCCGATTCTGGGTCAAATGAGCTCTATAATGAATCAAATCTCTCTGTTGTGAGCGAAGCAGTACTAAGCCAAAATTCTTGGGCATACAATACAGCAGGTTCGTGTTCTTTAGAAGGGAAATATGATAGTTTTACACAAGCGTATGATAATATTATCTATGGAAACTCTAGCGTTATTGCAGGTGGGAAAGAATTAATAGTTGTTTTTGCAGCTGGCAACGAGCGCTCTAACATTACTGGTTGCCTTGGAACTCCTGGGGGCGCAGATAATGATGGGTATGGGAGTGTTCCAGGCCCAGGCGGAACTGCAAAAAATGTTATTACAGTTGGGGCAATAAGCAATTATTTCTGGCCAGATCCGGAGGTGTGGCCAAATAATTTATATTTTCCAAGCTGGGGTCCAACAAGAGACGGAAGATTAAAACCAGAGATTGTTGCTCATGGAGATGCTGTAACGAGCACAGAGTCAACAAGTAATCAATATGGTGTAAAAACAGGGACATCAATGGCAGCTCCTGGCGTTTCAGGAACAATTGGGTTGATGATGCAGGCTTATAGAAATACACATAGCAATCAATCTTTCAAGCCCGCAACTGCAAAAATAATTTTAGTCCAGTCAGCAAGGGATCTCAATAATACAGGCCCTGATTTTGCAACAGGATATGGTTTAATAAACGCAACAAAAGCAATTGATTTAATTCTGCGCGATAATTCCACAAATGCAACAGATGTCATTCATGAAAATAATATAACAAACAACGCAAATCGCACATTTAATGTGAGAGTTCCAGAAGGACAGAGCGAATTTAGAGTTACGCTTGCATGGGATGATGTTCTTGGGACTGTGACAGCAGCAAAAGAACTTGTGAATGATTTAGATCTTTTAGTGATTGCCCCCAATGGAACAAGAATGTTTCCATGGACGCTGAGCAATGCAACTAGGATTTTAAATGCAAGCAGAAACCAGACAAACACAATTGATAATTTAGAGCAAGTTTTAATCAATGATTCTGTTCCCGCAGGAATTTGGACGGTTGCAGTAAATGCAAGCGTTGCTGTTGGAGCAAGACAAAATTTTTCTTTGGTTTCAAGCAATGCTATGTTTTTAGATAATATAACTTGGAATACAACTTTAATTGAAATTAATGCAACCCAAAGCTCGAGCAACACAACAACAGCTCTTGTCCTCTCATTTACACAAAATAACAACAGTAATGTTTCTGAAATTTCTGGGAACGGAACTGCTATTTTAACCCAGAACGCAACAACTCTTGGGGATCTTGTAGTTAACTCAACTCCAACAGTGCAATTTACATGTTCACCAACAGGATCGAATCCAGTAGGAGTTTATGAGGCCTTATATTTAGTTAATTCAAGCAACAGCACCCAAGGAGGAACTAATCTAACACTAAAATGCAATGTTCTTCCTCCTCCGCAACCAGTTGTTTATATTATGAGCCCATCATCAAATAACACTTCTACAAATGACAATACTTCAACAATAACATTTAATTTCACAGATGCGGATAACACAACTGGGCATGCAATTCTTTATTTCAATGGAACAACGCGCGCGAGCAATGAAAGCGCGCAAAACAACACGCCAACTAATTTAACTTCAACTGCGCTCTCAGACGGAATTTATAATTTCTGGGTAAATGTTTCAGATAACATTTCAAATGTTAGCAGCGCAATAAACCAAATTATAATTGATGCGGCAATTCCTGCAAATGTTTCTGGAGTTACTTTTTCAACGCGCGATGCAGGATGGATAAATGTTACTTGGACTTTGCCTACAGATACATCTGGAATTAATCACACAGAAGTATGGAGGAATAACGTTTTCCAGACAAATGTCTCTGCTCCGACCAATTATAATAATCAGACAGGATTAACCGCAAGCACCTCTTACACATTCCAGCTGCGCGCTGTGGATAATGCAGGAAATATTGGAAACTGGACAAATACATCTCTGAGCACAACCGCAGATACGAGTAATCCAACAATTTCTTTAAACTCGCCTGCAAATTCAACAAGCACTTCTACAACTTCGCAAACTTTTAATTGTTCTGCAACTGATAACTATGCCCTGAGCAACATTTCACTGTGGGCAGACTTTACAGGAAACTGGAGCTTAAATGAAACAAAAAATTTGAGCGGAGTGGATAACTCAACAACATTTTCAAAAACTTTGGCAACTGGAACCTATATTTGGAATTGCATGGCAAATGATACTTCTGCGAATTCTGCTTTTGGAACAAATCGAACGCTTACAATAACTTCTGGAGGAGACGGAGGAGATGGCAGCGGAGGTGGTGGAGGCGGAGGAGGTGGTGGGGGCGGTGGTGGAATTGCGCTTCCGACTGAAAATCTTTTAATTGGAAATGTCCAAAAGGGGCAATTTGTTTTGAAAAATTTCGAAAAAACAGAGCAGCACTACATTGGGCAGATTAAGTTTGATACTATTGATGAACTGAGAGGTGCAATTGTAAGAGTAATACGTTTCAATGAGCGGCCGGGCCAAACACATGATATAAAAGCAGACGCTTTTGCCCATCTTAGCATTGATCCAATTAATTTCAAATCTTCCTCTATTAAAAATACTGAACTGCAATTTGTTGTCAACAAAAGCTGGCTTGCGCAGAAAAAATATTTCCCTGATAACATAGTTTTAAGAGAATTTGAAAAAGAATGGAAAGCTTTGCCAATAAAGCGTGTTGGAGAAACCTCTGAACAATATATTTACAGTGCAAAAAATGTGAGCTTTTCGTTCTTTACAATAACAACTCTTTTACAGGCAGAAATTGGAGCTGTTGCTGAAGTTAAGGAAGAAAATATTTCTATAGAGGAGAAAATTATAACAAACATCACAACTGCTGCGCCAAAAGAGAAAGAAGAATTTGCAATTCCAACATATATTGTTGTTATTGCTGTTGCAATTGTTGTTTTAATTGCTGCTTTAGTTTTGTTTGTTCGTTTAAAAGGAGGCCATAGAAAACTTTTTGCTCAGAAAAAAGGGCAGGAAACTGTTTAATTATTATCTATATGGATAAAAAATCGCTAAAATTTCCATACAAATCTAGTTTTTATTTTTGCTGCATATCGATTTTGAATTATTATCCATATGGATAAAAAATAGCCACAAAAATACTTTTAAATTTTTAATTTTTGCACTTAAAGAAAGGTTTATAAACCGTCCACTGCTATTCGCAACCAATTCTGGTGGGCTTGAATGAATAAAAAGTTTCTAATCATTGTAATATTTGCTGTAATTTTTCTCTCAATAAGTGCTTTTGGCGCAAATGCGCAATCACTTAGGAACTGTACTAATTATGCTAACTATTCTTCTAACGCCGCAACTAATAGAACTTGGATTATAGCCAATTCAACTCTCTGCCTCGGGCCGATGAAAGTAGAAAATATCAGTAATATTACTATTAGAACCGGGGGGACACTTCATTTGCAGGACATAAATATCTCTTTTAACGGAAGCATAACCGAAACACTTGGAGTCGCAGTTGAAAGCGGAGGAACTTTAAAAATTGATAATGGCTCAACAATCTTCTCAGCAAACGGAACCGCGCTTGGATACAGCTTTTATTATTATGGTGGAAGTTCCGGCTTTATAAATAATAGTTCTATTAGTGGGCTGCAAAACTTTACAGGAAGCAATGGAATAAATATCCAAACAAGCTCCTTTGAATTTTCAAACTCAACAATTAACAATTCGCTTGGTTATGCTTTCAATATTTCCAGCGGCTCGCCAACAATAAAAAATTCTACATTTTTCAACAATCCTGCAGGAATTTTGGTTTGGAATTCTTCTCCAACTATTACAAACATATCAATTAAGCTCACAGCAGACACAACAACAGATGCCGGTCTGAATATAACAAATTCAAATGGTGCTTCCATAACAAATGTTACGCTCTCAAATCAAACATTTGGAATTGTTTTGACAAATTCAAATCTTACCTTTTTAAACATTTCAATCGATAATAGTACATTTGGCGTATTTCCAAAATCCAATTCGCGCGCGATATTTGTTGACTCATCCTTTACAAACGCGCGCTCAATGGGTTCCACAGGATTCCCCAACGCCTCTCTTTTCTATTTCAATGTAAGTTCTAACAACTCGAATGTTACTCTTGTTAACCCAAGTTGGACAAACACAAACATTACTTTTTATGGGGACAATACCGCAAACTTAACTGAAAAATGGTATGTTGATGTTTATGTAAGGTCAAACAATTCAAACAGCAGTTTTGTTCAGGGCGCAACAGTTGTAATAAACAGCACCGCGAATTTATCAACCGAGTTGCGCACTTATACGACAAACTCAAGCGGAACTTTCCCCAGAATAAATCTGACAAGCTTTATAGTCTATTACAATGCAACAATGGGTACAAATGTTACTGCTAATTATTCAAATTACTGGTTTAATGCGACAAAGGGAAACGCAACAACAGCAAACACAAGCGTTATTGTTACAAATAACGGTTTATTCTTAAACAGAAATGTAACTATTAACTTGACTCTTTCAACTGTTACAATTAGTGTAAAAGGAAGCGGCGCTGCAGCTGGTTATACTGTGCAAAACGCTCTTGTTTCCCTAACAAATGGCAGCTTTAACCTTACAGCAAATACATCTGCCGCGGGAATTGCAACAATTGATGTTCCATTTGGAGTCTATACAATCAATGTATCTTCTGGAAATTACACGCAACTTGCAAATGCATCTTATCCAAGTAGCAATTACACCGTGAATGTGAGCGAATGCTCAAGTTCGTCCTGTGCAATTAATTTTACTATGCTGCCGCGCATAAACCTTACTGGAAATAACAGCGGAAGTTTCTGGAGTAACGCGAATCAAAATGTAACAAGCGGAACAGCAATTACAATAGCAGGAACAGCGTCCTATGCGCACAATGGAACTGCACTTGGCGGATGCAGCCAATGTGGAAACGCTTCATTTTACATTAGCAGCGCAACTTCTTATTTGCACAGCATAGGATACAGCAATATAAGCATAAGCGGCGCATTCTCAAAAACACTGACTCCCACAGAAAGCAGCTCAATCAGACGCACAGCAGACATATGGATTTTGGATTCCCATGGCGCAAACGGAACAAACTCGACTCATCTAGATGTATATGTTGCCGCAGGTGCAAATGTCACAGATGGGGGTGGCGGCGGAACAGGCGGTGGTGGTGGAGGCGAGGGCGCTGGTAATTATCAGCTCGTAATCACAGAATACGACAGAAAGCTAACAATGGCCCAGGGTGAAACAAAACTTGTAAAAGTTACTGTAAAAAACACTGGTTTGCGTGCATTGGAGGATGTTGGCCTAATTATAGCATCAAAAAATAATGAAATATCAAGCACTTGGTATAGGATAAACGTCTCAACAACAGGCTTGGCCACAGAAGATCTTTCAAGCGGAGAGACAGTCGTATATAATGTTCGCATTATACTTCCAAGCTCTGCTCTCTCAAAAACATACGCCGGAACATGGCGCGCAAAAGATAAAGATTCCTTAGCAATAGCCGAGCGCGGAATGAATCTAACTATTACTCAAGTTTGGACAACCACAACAATTGCTGCCCTGAACAATAGCTTAACCTCTCTTGAAAAAATATTTGCAGATTTAGAGAAAAACTTTACCTTGATTAAAGGCTCAGTCGCAAATGTTTCCCAGTTTGAAACGACTCTGAAATCCATAAACGGTACAATTAAGCAGTCAAGGGCAAGCTTTGATTCAGGCGCTTATGACGATGCTAAATCAAAAGCGGATCAGGTGTCAACAGACATCTCAAAATTTGTTGCTGATATTGAAGTTGCTCGTTCAATAAACCCTGCTGCTGTAATCATAGCAGCTTTCACAAGCCTAATTGGCATTGTTATTTTAGTAGGAGTCGCAGTAGCAGCATCTCTTGGGGGATTTTTCATATGGTGGATGTTCTTTAGAATAATTTCTATAGGAGAAGTAAAGCGAAATCCTGCAAAATTCGCAGGCGGAGTAAGGCTTGCAGGAGCTGTGAAATCAATAACAGATACTAAGAAAGGAAAAGTTTTCCTGATCGCAGATACAAGCGGCGAAAGATTGCACGTAAGATACCCCTATTACACAACAACTGAAGTCGGGGATTTGATAAAAGTTGGCGGTGTTGTGAAAATTTACAAAGACATTCCATACATGGACGCAACTGAACTGAGCCGAGTTACAATGAAGCCAACCACTACAAAATAAAACCTTTTATTTCTTAAATTATTGCCCTATCTCCTATTTTGATATTATACTTTCTTATCAGTCCGGCATTTATTTCCAAAACATATTTTGCCGGCTTTTTTGAGGGATAAATCGGGCAGCCTATTACTGTTCTGCACGGCTGCGCATTCTCGTTTATATCCACAATATTAAACTGCGAATCAAAAAATATCATGTCCAACGGAAATTTCATGTCCTTCATCCAAAAGGATAAAGTTCCTTCCTCTGGAAAAATAAAAAACATTCCTCTATTTTCTGGGATTTTTCCGCGGCCGCTCAGCCCAGTTGCTAATTCTGTCTCATTATCTGCAATTTCTGCGAAAATTTTTATTTCTTTGCCCTCTGAATTTACCAATCTAATTTCAAGCAAATTTCCCTGCTCAACATCTTTTTGCTGGCTTAAAATTAAAAATGCAGCTGCAAAAATTGCAATTGCTAAAATTACAAAGAATATTTTTGCTTTCATAATTCATAATTTATATATATGCATTTAAACATTTCCTTATGTTATGTCGCTCGCAAAATTCTGGAAACGCTTAACTGATTTGGGCATAGTCGAAATAATTGCAATAAAACCAAATACCCCTGATTTTGAAAATTTTTATAAAATCTATGTAGATGCCTTTCCTGACCCCAGCGAAAGGGACTCAAAAGAATGGATTGCAGAATATACCAGCGATAAATATGGAAAGGAAAGCATAAATGAGGGACATTTAGTAAAAGTAATTGCAATAAAATCAAAAAAGGCAGGAATTGTAGGATTTGCAATAACAGAAACAATTGCAGCAACTCGAAATACCGCTTTTGGAATTATTTGGTATGTCGTGTCTGCGAAAGATTTTTTCAGGCATGGGCTGGGTTCAATCCTAGTCCAAAAAGCCATAGTTGAAATGGAACACATAGCTAAAGAAATTTTTCACAGAAACTATGGCGGAACTTTAATAGAAGTCAACGATCCAACTAAAATGACTCGCGAGCAAATTGAAGAAGATACTATAGACCCAAGACACAGGCTTGTTTTTTGGTTTAACCTCCATTTTTTTGAGGCTGATTTTGGTTATGCTCAGCCAATAAAGCCAGGGGAAGAGGGGGAGGCTGTTCGCTATTTGATGCAAATGTTCAGGCCTGAGTACAAACACTGGCAAAAGAGCATGAGCATTCCA
Organism: Candidatus Naiadarchaeum limnaeum; assembly: GCA_014189685.1. Classification (GTDB taxonomy): domain Archaea; phylum Undinarchaeota; class Undinarchaeia; order Undinarchaeales; family Naiadarchaeaceae; genus Naiadarchaeum; species Naiadarchaeum limnaeum. The sequence continues at coordinate 2,995 of DVAB01000010.1, read as the reverse complement.
GCAGATGAATATTCAGTAATCCTTAGAAAATTTCTGGAGTTTGGAATTGAAGTTAACCCTGATAAAGAGCCAGAATCAATAAGAATGCTCAGTGAAATAAAATCAAAGGGAGAAGTGAAGTTGCTGTATTCAGTTCATAAAGCAAAAGGCGCCACATCCAGAATTAAGGCATTCTCAGGCTAGAGCTTTTTAATAAAAATTACCAAGCCATATCGTTCATTTCTGAAGCCAGGCCAATAATTTGGAATCGGTCCGAATTTTTTATAATCCATTTCTGTGTAAAGTTTAGCCGCATGCTGGTTAGCAGGAAAATCCGAGCTCTCAATGCAAAAATATTTTGCCCCTCTTTCTTTTGCAATTCGCTCTGTCATTGCCAATAGTTCTGTTCCCAACCCGCGGCCCCTAAAAGCTTTATCTACCCCAAACCACCCAAGCCAAAAAGAATCCGGAGAACCCCAGTTTATTCTGTAAAGTCCTGTTATGCCAACAATTCTTTTTGTTTTGTCCTCAACCAAAACATAGTACTCAATGCTTATCCAATCATCCACACTTTTTTCTATTTTCCTGTTTCCATGCCCTTTTTTAAAATAAAGCCTGTAACTTTGCATAACTTCTCTTGCAACTAATGAAGATGGATAAAAAATCTCAAATGCAATTTTCTCAAGTACCCTCAGATCACTCCCTCCCAATCGCCTAAGCGTGAAACCTTTCATAATTAAACAGTATTCTTGAAAACTTAAATAACTAGTGGTTGTCTTAAAACAAAATTAAAGTCTCACCTCTTATTCCAAACAAATAAATTATAAAAAATATTATCGCGCCCCAATTTAATAAAATAAACCATAATTTTCCCCAAGTAAATCCTGGGAATTTCCAATCTGAGAGTGGCCACAAAAACGGAGTTCCTAAAAACTCCCTGCTGTGCGTTGGAAGATCCAATAAGATGTGCACAAGCCATGCAAGCACTGGAATAAAAATTTTTCCTGTTATTAAAGATAAAGTCCCAAATACAACCGCAAATGAAAAAATGCTGTGGCTCGCCCCATACAAAGTCCAAACCCATTTTGGCAGCTTGCTGAAATCCGGCGGCCGCTTCCTGAAATTTTTAAAAGTCTTCCTGAATTTTCCTGTAACTATTATTTGTACAAACCAAACTCCCCACGAAGTAGAATCTGGAATTGCTCCAAATAAAAGCGGAATCCATAAAGGACTTTGATTCCTGAAGATTATTGCGGTCCAAAAGATGTGTGCGAAAAAATCCATTTTATTTCTATTCGATTAAATGTATAAATATGTTGCTAAATATAATACTTCCTCGTGCGCTGGTAGTCTAACGGTAGGACTCCACCTTGCCAAGGTGGCGATCCGGGTTCGAATCCCGGCTAGCGCACTCATTCCCAACTCTCCTCATTTTTCAAATAGCTTACAAGCCCAGGCGTAAAAATAATTTTTCCTTTAAAAACCGGAACCGCATAATGCAGCTCAATTGAATGCTCATCGCTTAATTCAATTTCCGGCTGATTTAAAATTCCCAAATCTTTTTCCTGTTTTAACTGAATTTTTCGCGCAACAAAAGCCGCGCCATCAATTGAAAACTGATAATTTCCCAAACTTCTAGGCACCGCATTTTTTAATTTGCTTGTTAACAATTCAAAAGTCCGGCCGCGCTGTGGAAAATCTCCAAGCATTCTGCCGATTAAAATATTTTTGTATTTTTTAAAATCTCCCCCAGCTAAAAATTTCCCCGCGCGCGGCTCTAAAACAATAATTTTTTCCTTTGCAAATAATTCAACCGCGCTTTTTTCCTCAACTTTTCCAAATTTCCTTAAAAAACTTCTTTCAGTTTCCGCGCGCACATTTGTAAAAAGCAAATTTCTTTTTCCTATTATTCTTGAACAATGCGCATACTCCAATTTAACCCATTCGCTCAAATTTTCCAAGTGTTCAATAACCCAAAGCATAATACTTTTATAAGCCCCGCGTCTTAATAAGCCTCTATGGTGGGAAAAAAGAATGTTGTAAATTTATTGATTGTAGTTATTGCTGTAGCCCTTATTGTAGCGATTGCGCTGCGCTTTAACATTTCAGAGGAAATGACACTTAATTTCAGCGGGCCGAATGTTTATCGCGCTGTTTATGTTTATGCCGCAATGCAGGAGCAGGGATTTTCAGTAAATTTAAAATTTTCCGGGAAATGGACTGATAACAATGAAAAAATTGATTCTGAAGGTTTAATACTAAATGCCGAGCTGGCAAGTTTTACAATTTTGCTGAATGGAAGGGAAGTAACTGTTGGCGGGCCATTCTCAAGCATTGACGATATCCAGGCAGTTTCACTGAGCTTAGCCCCGAACCACAGGGCAGTTGTAAAAGCCGGGCTTGAGCCGCTGATGTACAAGGATGTTTCTTCTTTAACTGATAAGCTTGATAAATTTTCAGCCTCGCTTGTTCCCCGCGAAAATATTTCCGAGGTTGGAATAAGCGGGGATATTACAATTGATTCTGCAAAAACAGTTATGCCCACAATTATCCAGGAACTGAACAACGCCCTGCGCCCGGGAAATGAATATGTCCTGTTTGAGCGCGGATTAATCTTAAAGTTAAACAACGCAAACCTCAATGACCTTGAAAATGCAGGCAGGCTTCTTTCCAGAGAGGGGCTGGATGTTGAAAAAATTGCCACAGGCAGGCTTGAAATTTTTATTCGCACAAAAAATATTCCGCCCGAAGGCAGGGATGTCCTGCAGGGCAAGGCTGAAAACACCGGATTAAAAATTTTCCTGTTCAAAATCATAACAAAGCCAGTGCAATAATGAATCTCCAAAATCTTTCCTCTGAATTCAAGCAGAGCATTGCCCTAAAGCCAAGCACCCTGCTGATTTTAGGCACGCTTTTCCTTGTTTTTTCAGCAAATTATTTCCCAAGCCGGAAAGCAGTTTTGATTATTGCAATTTCGCTTGCACTTTTTTATCTTGGCGAAAAATTTTCAAAAAAG
>DVAB01000003.1 GCA_014189685.1 Candidatus Naiadarchaeum limnaeum | reverse complement strand
CTGAACGATACAGACATTTTTTAGCCATTGGAATTGAAAATTATATTCCTGGAGATGAGCTTGAGGCGAATGGCAAAACAAAAACACTTTCTCCAAAACAGCTAGTTGAAAAGGTTAAATCACAAGGCGGTGCGGGCTATGTTGCACATCCTTTTTACGAGGACCCTTTCAGACAGAAATGGAAAGAAGAGGATTATAATTTACCTTTCACAGGCTTGCAGATTTGGAACTTTGAAACATGGGAAAAAGATCAGAGTGAGTTAGAAAAAGGCTTGCAAAAATGGAAAGAACTTTTAGCAAAGGAAAGAAAAGTTTTCATTGGAGCAGGAAGTGATTCGCACGGTGATTGGCAAATTCTTGGAAAAGCGCGAACTTATGTTTATACAAATACCGTTTCACAAAGCGGAATTTTAGAAGCGCTGAAAAATGGAAATTCTTTCATAACAGATGGGCCTGTAATAACCGTTTGGATTGGGGATACAACTTTTGGGCAGGAAGCTTTAATTGCAGATACTGATAAAGTAAAAATGAAAATCCAGTTAGCCTCAAATCTTGAATTTGGCCGAGTTAGTGAAATTGAAATCTGGAATGCAGAGGAATTAGAAGAAGTTTTGCGGCCGAACAAATACTTTGAACCAGAACTTATTTGGGATGACAAATTTTTAGCAGAAGATACTTATTACAGATTTGTTGCGCACACTGAAAATGGTTATACAGCTTATACAAATCCAATCTGGGTTAAAACATTTTCAAAACCGCGTGCAGAAGTAGTTAAAAAAGAGGAAAAAGTTTTTGAAAAAATAACAAAATTTATTTCTCCGATTGTTACAATGCCAAGCATAATTGTAAATATTTGGTTTGATCCTATACACAAAAAAGAGCCGCGCGAAATTTTGGAGCAATATAAGACAGATGAGATGAGAAAAATTGACAAAATCACAAGCGATGCTCTTAAAAAATTAAATCAAACAAGCGGACCGAGTATTTCTGAGCAAAGGTACACAAAAAGCGGGCAAGTTTCAAGTAGAGAAACAGAAAAAACTGAAAAAGATTATATAGTTGAAAGGCATGGTGGGAAGGTTTATTATCCTGAATAGACAAATTATCGGTTGGCACCGCTAGGCGGGAGGGTAGCAGTCTCCTATACAGTAAATCTGCTTTACGGCTGGCTGAATGTTTGGGGCGGCTTGGTGCGCAGCTATTGTCTCTTGCTAGGGCGTCGAAGCTTCGCCCTGTGGGGCTGAATGCTTTGCAAACCGTGTGAGGTCCGGAAGGAAGCAACACTAAGTAAAACAGGAGGTGCTCGCAGAAAGCGGAGTGGAGCTCTATTAAGAGGTTAACGATAGTAAGCGGCCATTCCCACTCAGGCTGCGGTGCTACTTTATCTATTCATCAAAATTCATCTAACTTCCTTTTTCATTTCACAGCTTTTGCAAATCACACTAGGAGACGGAGTCCCGCAAATCTCGCACTCAAACAAAATTGCCCCCCCAATTGCGCCTTTTAAAAGCTCTTTCAAATTTTCAGCGCCATTGTAAATCTGATATTTTGTCCCAGGACTTCTTTCTTCCCATCTATTCAGAGTATCGCGAATTTCGCTGCGGAAAGCCTCATGTGAATAAGGGCATTCTCCCCAGTAAACTTCAAAATTATTTAGCATTGCATAGAGCGCAATTTCTTTTTCTGGAACAACACTCAATGGCTTTATGCGCTGAACAAACCCAGTGTCTGCAGCAGTTTTCGTGCCTGTGCGCGCCAATCTTGAAAAATCACCGCGAATGTAATTCATTAAAATTGACTGCACTTCATCATCCAAATTATGCCCAGTTGCAATTTTATCAGCATCAACTTCGAGCGCAGCTTTATTTAATAAATCGCGGCGGAAAACTCCGCAGTATGAGCATGGAAGTCTCTGGTCCTTTTTTACAATTTCATCCATTGGCTTGCCAACCTCATTTTCATAGCGGAGAATTTTGTACTCAATTCCGAGTTTTTTATAATTCTTTTCAACAACTTTCAAACTTTCAGAGCGATATCCTTCAATTCCTTCGTCAATTGTTATTCCAACCAATTCGATTGGGAACTTTTCAGCGAAATTTGCTAAAGAATAGAGCAATGTTGTTGAATCTTTCCCGCCAGAAACAGCAACCGCAACTCTATTATTCTTATCGACAAGCTCATTTTTGCTAATGTTTTTTCTAATTCGATCTTGTGTTAGCTCGCTAAAATGCTGTTTGCAGAGTTTTCTGTTAAAGTACTTCAAGTGAACAACTGCCTTTTGAGGGCAGAGCGCACACTTAGTTGATTTATCCACCGCTGATCACCTTAATCAGCTCAACCCTATCGTTCTCAGAAATTTTCTCTTGTTCAATAACAATATCCTTTCCTATTTTCGCAAGATAAACCTCTGTACTCAAATTTAACTTTTTAAAAACATCTAAAACAGTTGCGCCGCTGGGCAAATCCAGATTTTCAGTTTTACCATCAAACTTAACTTCAATTTTCATTTATTTGAGAACTTTTTTCCGCGCGCCTGCGGAACTATTTTTAGTTTCGCAGACTTAAATTTCTTTTCTCTGTGCGCAAAAAATTCATATAAAAATACTGAGAGCGCAGCAACTTCAGAATGCGGCTGGTTTGTAACTGCTAAATTATAATCGGATAAACCATAGACCCACCCAGGAACTTTTGCACCGCCGATAATTACTAAAATAGGCTTTCGGCTTTGGGCTATGCGCTTTGTGCTTTGAGCAAATGGTAAGCCATACATTGTTAAATTTACTTTTTTACCGCGGTAATTTTTAATAAAAGAGCGTGGCTGCGGGATATATTTTATAGAAAATGGCCCGCCCCAGTTTTTTACAACATCCCTTACAGTCTTCTCTAAAACTAAATCGCGCTCCCCAGAATAATAAATAGCAGAAGCTCCAAAGGCGCGCGCAGCTAAACATACATGTGTGCTGACCCTTGGGTCGCGCTTTTTCCGATGCTCTAAACGGAGAACCTCAATTTTTGCCATCTTTGAGTGTACAATTGTACGTTTCTTAAAGCGTAAGCAATATATATTTACACTCTCACTATTTCCTCGATACATATGATTCCAAGGCCTCATTTCGAAATCATATTTGTTCCAAAAGCGCATGGTAATGTAATTGCGCGCCTGGAGCAGAAGCTAAAAAGCCAGAGCGAGCTGCGCGAAGAGGTTCAGGCGCTTCTTGCAAAGCACAGCATTACTCCAACAAAAATTTACATAATGAAGGTTGATGAGGGAAAAGGCTCAAAAGAGCTTGGGGATATGTTTGAGGGCTTCACTTGGAAAAAGTATTGGGGCAAAATCAGAGGAGTAAGGAAAAGATTTTTCAGGGACAGCATCTGGAAGGCTGATTTTTACATACATGTTCTCTATGGGGATAAAAAAGACGGCATAATGTTTACAACAGAGGGGCAGGGTGATGTTGATATAAAGAGTATCAGCCGCGGAATTTATGATAGAATTTTGCAGAGCATGCAAAAGTACGGCCCGATTCCATGGACACAGGTTACAAGGGTTGGAACTGTTGAATAAAACTTTTATACACTAAACGCCTATATTTTTGTATGACACAGGACGATTTAAGCAAGTTTTTAGATTCTTCCAAGAGCCGGGAGAAGAAAGGAGCTGAAAAGGTTTTCAAGGAGTGGGAATTCCAGCAGCCGGCTGAGGAAGAAGAAAAAGAACTTCCAGAAGCTGCAGAAGAGGAGGTTCCTGCTCAGACAAATCCTGCCAGCGAAATTATAAAAGAAGCTATTGGGGATGTTGGTGAAAAGACTGAAGGCGAAGCGACAGCAGAGATTTCGCAGGGCGAAAAGCCTGAAGACCAAGCGAAACCAGAGGTTTCGCGGAGCCAAAGGAACGAAGTTCCTTTGGACATAGAAGAGGTAATTGAGCAGAAAATAGTAGAGGAGACCCCGAAAAATGAGGTTGAGGAAGTGCTTGAGGAAGAAGTTTTAACTCCTTCGGAGGAAGAAGAGAAAAAAGTTGCCAGTGCTCCGAAAGATGAGTTTGTCGCGCGCGCATTGCACGGGCTTGTAATGGCAAACGGCTGGACTCCTGTAAAAACAACGCCTGAGAAAGATTATTTCATGTACATTTATTTGCCGCCTGCACACAAACGCATGTGGATGCAGGCAAGAGTTTATATTTCAAAGTTAAATTTAGAGAAAGCATTAAAAATTGAGGGCATCACAATTCCGCACGGAATGGAGGAAAGACTTGCAATTGTTATCAGAATGCAAAAATCTGGCGGCATAGGGCAGATAATGAATTCAAAAACAATTACAGAAACACTTGATACTAACAATTATTTTAACGAGAATTCTGAATTAGTAAATGAGAGTGGGTTAAGGGCAGTGTTAAATGCTTATTTGAAACAAGCGGAGATAATGTAAAGCGAACCTTTTTATTAAATCGCAACAATAAGGTCTAGTCAACCTTATAGCCCCGTCGTCTAGCGGCCAAGGATGTAGGCCTTTGGTCGAGCGAGCAACGGTAAACAAACCATCAAAAAATCAATGCCGTTGTTGCTCGTGAGAAAGCCTATGACGGCAGTTCGAATCTGCCCGGGGCTACTATAATAAAACTTTTTTCGCCGCTTTCTGAACTTTGCCTAAATTTTGGCTATCGCAATAAACAGCAATGTTCCAATAGCTCCACTGTGCCGCGCTCAGAGCTTTCACAAGCGGAGAAACATTTGAAAGCTCCCTTATTTTCCCTTTCCAGAAAATTTTTGCTCTTGCCTCTTTAACATACAAAGGGTCTGGAATGTCTAAAATAACTTCGCCTGCAGAAAGTTTGCATTTATTTAAAAGCTCGCGCTCCAATTTTAAAGCCTGTTTTGGATTTATGCGCAAAAATTTTAAAAAACTTTTTCCTAAATCCTCTTTAGAAAAAGAGATTGCACGCTTGTACAATTTTCTGCTTTCAATCCTTTCAACTAAATGCGCCGGAGTTCCTTCTAATTCTCTTAATCGCGATATAAGTTCAATATCATCCATTGAATAAAGCTCCTCAGGAGTGAAAATTTTATCCTCAAGCGCGCTTGCAGTTGCATATGTGAACATTGTATCTGCAATTCTAGTTGTGTGGTGCTCGTAAACTGAAGGGTACATTAAATACCGCGCCAAAACCATTGATTCAGCAGCTGAAAATCCATTTTCAGAAAAAACTAATCGTCCAGTTTTAAGTTGCAAAGTATCAATTAATCTATCTAAATCAATTGTCCCATAAGCTGCGCCTGTGTAATACGAATCGCGGACTAAATAATCCATTCTGTCAACATCAATTTCGCCTGAAACTATTTCTGAGAATTTTGATTTTCCCTCAACAGCGATTTTTGCAATTTCTTCCCCTGAGAAACCAATTTCTTTTAAATAATCTGAAATAGGACTTTTTTTCAAAATGCGCGCAGTATTTCGCTCATGTGAAAATTTTGAATCAAACCTAGTTAAAATCGCGCGCTCTGAACTATGAGAAAACGGACCATGTCCTATATCGTGCAATAAAGCGGCTAATCGAACTTTTTGCACATCCTCTTTTGAAAGCTTTAGTGAGGCCGCAAGTTTGTTCGCTAAAAAATAAGTTCCTATTGAATGCTCAAATCTTGAATGAGTTGCACTTGGATAGACTAGATAAGAAAGCCCCAGCTGTTTTATATTTCGCAATCGCTGCAATTCAGGCGCGTCAAGAATTCTCACTTCATCATCTGAAAAATGTATGTTCCCGTGGATTGGGTCTTTTAAAGTTTTCATGGAAATTAAAATTCAACGCGAGACTATTTAAACCTTGATTTAAAGCTCTTTCACAATTCTGTGCACGAGGAGCCTTAAGCCAAGATGTATGCTAGTCAAGCTATGCAATTTTTTTCTGCCATCTGGATAAATCTCAGCAAGTGGTTTGCCTTTATAGCTTATTATAACTGGCTTTGAAAAATGCATACTTTTTATTCCGCCCATAATCAACCCCTCCTCAAAAATAGATTTAACAAAATTCATATCCATAAAATCAGAAACAGTGCTATCATCAAGAATATTTATAATGTACTTGCCCCTTTTGAAGAAAAACTCTATTTGCTCAGTGCTATCTTTCTGTAATGAAATCTTGGCCGAAGTTATACGCATCTTATACTCTTAAAAATCTTATTTTTTCTTTGTGCGCACATCAAATTCCATGCTTCCTGAGATATGTAAAATCTTCTTTATTCCTTTTTTAACAGGGCTCTCAATTGTTATGCCATCTACAGTAATCTTGTGTTTCCCCTCATGCTCAATAAAGGTGCGCTCCAAGCGCTCAAAAATTTCAACAAATGGATGCTTTTCTGCCATGTAAACAACCTCCTAAAGAGCAAAGAAATTCAGAGTATTTAAAGTATTCGAAAAATTAAATGAATGCTGAAAATTCTCTAATTATAATGTCTAACCCTTTTTGAATCGTCTCAACGCTCGCAACTCCTCTTAAATCAGCGGGCGGTTGTGGAGCTTTCAGAGTCTTTCGCGGATCTATATATCCGTAATAAACAGAATTCGCAGGAAGCAACTTTCCCTGGGCTCCGAATTGTGTGCCAAGCCATATTGCAATATTTTTCACTTTATTGCCCTCACCATTAATAATATAGAATGGATAATATTGAAAAACAATTCTGCCTTTAAAGAGACCTTTAACATATTGGCCTGCGGTAGTTTTCTTTCCGGTGTAAATCCAGCAGCCGGGTAGTATCTCATATGGAACTTTTAAGCCTTTTCCTAAAATTCTGTCAATCACTGCTCGTCTATCAACTAATGCAGCACTAGAAACTTCCCAACCTGCCTCTCTATTAAAATGCCCTTCATTCACTAGTCTAGAAAAAGCTAGAATGCTACTCCTCAATGAAGAACTTAGGCCCATCTTAGACTATAGATTAGTGTGCGCTCTTTTTTAAATACCTTCTGGTTATTTCAGCCTTTCCACAACATATTGCGAAATTTCTGCTAGGTATTTTTTATCCTTTGAATCTTCAAGAACATCCAGGCAGGAGATAGCATCCTGTGAAAACTTATAAGCATAATTTTTAGCATGATCAACTCCTCCACTATTCACAAATATATCATTAACTAATTCTAGATCTTCTTTGTTAAGATTGGGGTCCCCTAGATAGTGTAAAAGCTTCTTTTTGTAACTCGTAGAACCATTATTCAAAACATAAGAAACAAGTAATGTCTTTTTGCCCTCTTTGATGTCAGAACCAACATCTTTCCCAAGGACTTTTTCATTGCCCAAAATCCCTAGAATATCATCCTGAATTTGAAAGGCCATTCCAACGTTTTTGCCATAGCTCGCAAGTGCATTTACTGCATTTCTGTCAGCGCCCGCATAAATTGCTCCTGTTTTTGCGGCCAGTTCAAAAAGAACTGCGGTTTTTTTGTAAATAATATCAAGAACTTGTTCATCTGTGACTCTATCGAAAGCCCCAATAGCACCGAGAAATTTTCCATCGCAAATTGCCATCCAAGCATTAGAGAACAGGTCTATATTATCTGAAAAGCTTGTGGATTTGCTTTTGGGATCAAGCGCAAGTACCTTTATTGCAAGAGAGAGCAATTGATTTCCAGCCAAAATTGCAGTCGGATAATTCCACCTTAAATGGATTGGCTTTTTGTGCCTTCTTTTTGTGGCACGATCGATTATATCATCATAAATCAGAGATGCTGCGTGAACAATTTCACAGGACACTGCTGGATAAAGAGCAACATCTGCATCAGAGCAAATTAATTCAGCTGCTAACATTGCAATACTTGGGCGAATTCTTTTTCCGCCTGATTTAAACAGATAAGTAATAGGTTTCCTTAGCCCTTTAGAGATATACTTATCTATGAATTCAAATATTTTAAAGTCAACTTTCTTTGCCTTTTGATTTAAAACTTGCTCTATTTTTATTTGCATAGGAGCACTTTTTATTAATAAACTTGAACTCTTAAATAGTTTTATGAAAACGCGTTCGATAATAGAGTGGATATTTTAGCATTTATTGGATCAAAAACTCCTGTTGGAGTTACAAAAAGCATTGCTGAAACAATGAATAGAATTAAGACGCCAATTAACATAGAATACACAGTTTGCTCAAAGAAAAAGTTTCTCCTTCCATAAATGAACCACGGAACTAAGATTAGCAGAAATAGAGAGGGAGAGATTATTAACTGAAATTTATAGGGGTAAATCAATACGGAGATGGCATATAATATAATTCCAGTTCCAACTACGAGAAAAACAATATAGTCCCTTAGCAACTGCTCTGGGGAAAGTTTTTTTTTGTAAACATAAACAAAAAAGACATACAGCATTGACATTGTGCTTAGAAAAATTAATGGAAAAGCCGCAAAGCTACTAACGACTGAAAGCCACCCAGTAGTAAACTTAAAGAATTCCAGTAAAAAAATTGTAAAAGCGAACGTTGGCACGCTTTTTTTGAAACGCGTATATGGAGAGCTATAAACAAAGTTTAGAGTAGTAAGTATAATAATAACAGCAAAAAATTCAAAGCTTATGATAAGAGATAGTGCAATCCCAGTTATAGAAAAGATTATCATAAGAATTTTTGCGGTCTCGACTTTTAAATCTCCGCGCGCTATTGGTTTAAATCTCAGCTTGAACGGATCTTTTTTATCCTCAGAAAGATCAACAATATCATTATAAAAGTAGGAGGCCGTATAAGTTAACAATAGGGATAAAACTGCTAAAATCACGTTTACAACATTATAAGTATAGCCAAAAGTTGCAACTCCAAGTCCAAAACCAACTGCAAATTGTGATAAATTCTTGACTGAATTAAGCACAAATAAGTTTACTTCCTGAATTTGCATAGGTATATATGACTCTATTTAAAATATAAATATTTCCAAAGAGAGAGTATTGAGATATGAACTATGCGAGTATATTTCGAGAGGCATTGTTAATAACAATTGATTACAGAAAAATGTGGCTTGCACGACTCCACAGATTGGAGGGACTGCTTATAGGATTTTTTATCTATCTTTTTGTTGCAACAACAATGAAAGGCTTTGAAATAATTTTTGACTTTAATTTTGTTTTAAGCATTGGAGCCTTTTACATGCTCGGGGCAAGTGTGAATATGTTGAATCAGATTCTTGATAGGGAAGCGGATAAGTTGAGCACGCCAAAAATACCAAACACTAGGAATATTTTGAAAGAAGTTTCTCTTAAAAATGCAACTATACATCTTCTTGTAACAACTCTTGCACTTATTATTCTCTTGATTATAATTGGCAATAAGGCAGTTTTAACTTTATTTGCAATAGGCTATTTAATTGCATATATTTACTCAGCAAAGCCACTTAGAATAAAAGGTATTCCCTTATTAGGGATACTTGCAAATAGCTATGGGGGAATGCTATTACCATTAGTAATTTACTTTTTATTTGGTGCAAATTTTGAAATTACTTTATTATTAGTGGTTGTGATGTTCTTTACCTGGATGATGATGTTCATAGTCAATGAGATGCTTGATTACACTGCAGATAAAAAGTATGGAGACAAAACCACAGCGCTTTTTCTTGGGATAAAAAAATCAGCATGGCTTGCTTTCATTTTTTCGTTAAGCGTTTGTGTATGCTTAATTTTGTTAACATTTCTTTACAATTTTGTAATCCTCATTTTGATAGGCAATGTCCTTTTTACAGGAGAGCTTTTCAAATTAACAAGAAATGCAAATGATAAGTACTTGAGAAAAATACTGCCAAAGATGGCTTTATATTCGCTTCCCTTTTATATGATTTATTTGATAATCCTCGGAGTACCTCATTTACTAAAACTATTTTTGTAGTCGCATGATTATGTGCTTTTCCGGATCAATTGAATTTATCTTAAACGAGTAGTCTATATAAGAGATCTTCAGCCCTGCGCTAATGATAAGAGCTCTCCATTCTTTTTTGCTAAAATACTTGTCTGGTAACCTCATCCCAACAAAAACAGTACTTAAGTCTGCTAGGATACCTGCGAGGTAATGAAAAAAATTTTCACTATATATATCTTTTAGAACAATAGTTTTCTTAGAAACTCGCCTTGCTTCTTTTAACAATTGAAGTGGATTTTCAGAATGATGCAAAACATCTATTAGCATTGCACAATCAAAGCTATTGCTCTTAAAGGGCAACTTTTTCCCATCATAAAGCTTTGCGTTTATCAAAACACTTTTTGGAATATTTATATCAACACCCTTTACTGAGAGCTCTAACTTTTCTGCCAAATAATTGCTTAAAACACCGTCGAAACAGCCAATATCTAAAACAGACTGTCTTTTTTTAAAAAGAGGTGCGATGGCGTTTCCTAGAGGCTTTGCCCTAAACCTCAAATGTAGGTGAGCGACTATATCCGAAAAATATTTCATAGATACTTTAGTAGCAAAAAAGGTTAAATATACTTTGCTCTATTAAACTGCTCCATGGCTGAAACTGTACACAAAGGCGACTTTATCACAATAGATTATATTGCAAGAGTAAAAGATACTGGGCAGATTTTTGATTTAACCAATGAGGAGACTGCAAAAAAAGAAAAGATTTACAGAGAGGGGGATGAGTACAAGCCTGCAACAGTTGTTGTGGGTGCGGGGCATGTTCTAAAAGGTTTGGATGGGCAACTGGAAGGACTTGAGATAGGAAAAAAAACTAGGTTGGAAGTAAATTCAGATGAAGCTTTTGGGCCGCGCAATCCTGAATTGAGTACTTTGGTTCCAAGAAATATTTTTAAAAAGCAAAAAGTTGAACCTTTTCCAGGATTGCCCGTAAATATTGGGGGGCAACATGGAATTGTGCAAACAGTTTCAGGTGGCCGCGTTCGAGTAGATTTTAATCATCCTTTGGCTGGGAAAAATTTGGAATATGAGCTCACAATTCTGAAAAAAGTAACTGATAAAAAAGAACAGATAAAATCCTTGTTCAAATATCATCTGCCAAAATCAAGCCCGGAGGATTTAGGAATTCAAATAAAAGAGAAAATTATTGAGATTACAACCCCGCAAAACGATGAACAGACCAGAAGATTTATAAATCTAACAAAGGATATCATAGCAAGAGATATACTTAAATACATCAAAGATATTGAGCAAGTTAGAATCACCGATATACTAGATAAAACGAATATTAAACTTGACTGAAGGTGGGAATCTTGGACATAACAAAATTCAAATACGGCTTCACTCCGCGCATCGATACATCAACAATTAAGACAAAAATTTTTAAGCTTCCAACTGACCAGAGTTTGGAAGAATTAGTTAAAGCAAGAAAAACTTCTATAAAAGTCGTTGGTGCAGGCGGCGCAGGAAACAATACTATTCACAGACTTTTGGATGTTGGAATTGATGGGGCGGATTGCATTGCTATTAACACAGATGCACAGGATTTGCTCTATACAAATGCCCATCAGAAAGTTTTGATTGGAAAAAACATTACAGGCGGGCTTGGGGCAGGGGCTGATCCAACAGTCGGAGCAGAGGCTGCGCGCGAGGATGAAAAAGAGATAAAAGAAGTTTTAATGGGCGCTGATTTGGTTTTTGTTACTTGCGGTTTGGGGGGCGGAACAGGAACAGGGAGCGTCCCGATAATTGCAGAGGTTGCGAAAAAAGTAAAGGCTCTTGTTATTGGAATTGTTACACTGCCCTTTTCTCTGGAAGGCGCGGTCAGATGGGAAAACGCTATGCAGGGGCTTGCAAATTTAAGAGAGCACACAGATACGGTAATTATAATTCCAAACGACAAACTTTTGGAGATTGTTCCGGAACTACCATTGAACGCAGCGTTTAAAGTTGCGGATGAAGTTCTTGTAAATGCTGTAAAGGGGGTAACTGAACTTGTAACAAAAGAGGGGCTTGTTAATCTTGATTTTGCTGATTTGAGAACAGTTATGAAAGACGGAGGAACAGCAATGATTGGATTGGGAGAGAGTGATACAGAGGAAAGAGCAAGGGATGCTGTTGAAAAGGCACTCAATAATCCATTATTGGATGTCCAAATTGAAGGAGGGAAAGGAGCTTTAATCAATATAACAGGCGGGGCTGACATGACATTGCATGAATCAAGAGTTGTAATGGAAGCTGTCGCTGAAAAACTTGACCCACAGGCACGCTTGATTTGGGGTGCAAGAATCGACCCAGAATTGCAGAATTTAATGCGCGTGCTAATTGTTGTCACAGGATTAAAACAGCAAAAGCAGATTTTGGGCCCTGAGGGAGTTGAGGAGCGCAAACACTTGAAAACAAAATTAGAGCGCGAGTATGGAATAGAGTTTGTTTAAAGAGTGGATTTAAATACTAGTTTGTTAATTATGCTTGTGTAAATTCTATTAAATTTAATCAACTATTTTGAAAACTATGGGCCTTAAGGAAAAAATTGAGGAATACAAACGAATATTGCTAATTGCAAAAAAGCCAACTAGCTTCGAGTTTAAAACAATTCTCAAGATTACAGGAATCGGGGTAATTATAATTGGAATAATTGGGTTCATAATTAGAATAATTGCAGCGACTGTGAAATAAATGGGAATATACGCAATCCGCACAACAGCAAATAAGGAGAGAAATGTAGCCTCAAAATTAGCGGATAGAATAGAGCGAGATAAAGTAAAAATTTCTGCGATTGTTGTCCCAGGATTAAAGGGGTATATTTTAGTTGAGGGCGACAAGAATGATATTGACAAGGCTTATAGAGGAGTTGCGCATGCGCGCGGACTTGTAGAAGGGGAAACAACTATTGCTGAAATTGAGCACTTTCTTGCACCTATGCCAGCAGTTACAAACCTGCAGGAAGGATTTATTGTTGAGGTCACAAGTGGGCCATTTAAGGGGGAGAAGGCAAAAATCACACGTGTTGATAAAACTAAAAACGAAGTTACAATTGAGCTTTTGGAAGCCACTGTTCCAATTCCAATCACAGTTCCTGCTGAATCTGTCCGTGTATTAGAGAAAGGAGGCATGGAAGAGGAGACGAAAGAGGGCGAAGGGAAGGCAAAAGAAGAAAAGGAGACCGAGGAATAAAGTTATATACTTTTTAATTTATCAAAACATACACGTTTTACAAAAATGCCAGATCAAATCAGAGCACTTGTAGAAGGAGGTAAGGCAACTGCAGGGCCGCCATTAGGCCCGGCTTTAGGTCCACTAGGAGTGCCTATTCCAAAAGTGATTGCTGCTATTAATGAGAAGACTAAAGAGTTTGCAGGAATGCAAGTTCCGGTTATTGTTAAAGTTAAAAAAGATAGAACTTTCGAAGTTGAGGTTGGAACCCCCCCTGTTTCTGCTTTGATTAAAAAGGAATTAAATTTAGAAAAAGCTTCTGGAAACCCAAAAGCTGAAAAAGTTGCAAACATGCTTATTGAGCAGGCAATTAAAATTGCAAAAATGAAAGAAGCTGTGCTTTTGAGCAATGATTTAAGAGGCGCAGTTAAGACTGTTGTTGGAAGCTGCGTTTCAATGGGAATTCTTGTTGAGGGAAAGGATGCAAAAGAAGCGCTGAAATTAATCGATAGCGGAGAGTTTGATGTTAAAATCAGAGCTGGAAAAACAGAGCTAACAAAAGAGGAGCTTGCAAAACTGGAGCAAGAAAAGTTAGCGCTTGCAGAGGCAACAAAGAAAGCACGCGAACAGGCAGAGAAGAAAGCACAGGAAATAATGGAGAAGATGACTGGACGCGAACGCTCAGAGATAAAGGCAGCTTTGAAGGAGGCTGGAATTCCAGCAGATATCATACAGAAGTTATTGCCGGTGGAAGCAGCTGCAGCCCCAGGGGCAGCGCCAGCAGCAGGAGCCCCGGCAGCCGGAGGAGCGGCTCCAAAAGCAGAGGAAAAGAAAGCTCCAGAGAAGAAGACCGGAGAGAAGAAATAGTTATTTTAAGTACCTCGTTCTATTCTTATTTTAGAGGGTTAGCGGAATGCAGATTAGATTCTCTGAAATTCGGGGCAAAGAAGCTTTCAACGGAGGAGGCGAGCCTCTTGGAAAAATAATTAATGCAATAGTTGATCCAAGAACAGAAGAGGCATCTATTGTTACTGTCAGAACAAAAGGAAAAATCGGAAGCTCAGTCGTGCCTGTGGGCAGATTAAAAAACATAGATGCAAATGAAATAATTTTTTCAATCAGTGGAGTTCCGGGGGAAAATTACCCACCTGATTTTGATTCATTCCTTTCTGACAAGCCAAATCCAGGCAGCTTAAATGCACAGGTCTATTCGCTGAATAAAAAGAAAGTTCTTGGAATGATATATGATTATATTTTTGAAACTGAAAGCGGAACAAGAGCAGGCGTTTTGATTGAGGAAGTTTCAATTGGGCAAAAAAAAAGGTTTTTTGCGCCGACAGGCAAGGCTTTCCGCGCAGAGGATCGGGCTATAGGAGTGAGAAAAATTTTAATAAATCCAATAGAACTGCAACAGATGGAATAATTTTAAGTTAGGCATGCCAAACTTAAAGAAAAATATATATACCATATTTCAATACTTAAAAATAAGGTAATATGGAAAAGCTCAAAGTCTTTATAGGAGACCTTACACACACCACTACAGTTATTTCGTCCGATGTTATTCCAATAAATATTGGATATTTGGCTGAATATGCTCGCAAAATTTTAGGAAACAAAGTTGAGTTTACTCTTTTTAAGTACCCAGACAAGCTAATTCGCGCGCTAAAAAAGGAAAGGCCTCATGTCTTGGCGCTTAGTGCCTACCCCTGGAACAGGAATATATCGCTAAGCATAATGGAATTTTACAACACAATAGATGACAACCACATAAATGTATTCGGCGGCCCTGATTTCCCGCTGCCAGAGAGAAAGGACCAACAGCTTGAGTTCTTCCAAAAAAATCAGCAAGTTGATTACTTTATCCCAGGAGAAGCTGAGATTCCGTTTGTGGATATCTGCACAGCAATTTTAGAAAGAGGCATTGAATCGGTAAAGAAGAAAGAGGGGCACATAAAGGCTACAATTTGTCTGAAGGATAGAAAACTTTTCTATGTTGAAGATGATTTATACAATACAGTAGTCCCAGTGATGGATGATATTCCATCTCCTTATTTGTCAGGAAGATTGGATGAATTCTTTGATGATAAATTATCTCCGTATATTCAGCAAAATAGGAACTGCCCATTCAGCTGCACATTCTGCAGAACCGGAAACACGTTGTTCACAAAAATGAGATTCTTTAGTGAAGACCGAATTAGAGCAGAGTGTGAATACATTTGCAAAAAAGTCCAGAAAAGCGGTGGGCCAAAAGGGTTGCTATTCTCAGATACAAACTTTGGAATGTACACACGCGATTTGGAATTGTGCAAATACCTTGCAAAGCTGAGACAAAAAACAGGATTTCCGCAATATGTAGCTGTTACATGGGGCAAAAATAATAAAAAAACAATATTGGAGTGCATGAAAGTTCTGGCGGAGAAAAGGATTTCAGCAGCTGTGCAATCAGCGGACAACACAGTACTTGACAATATCAAAAGAAGCCGATTTGATGAAAAGGAATATTTTGAGATGATTAATGAAATCCACAAATTTGGAAGTGTTGCTGCCAGTGAAATAATTCTTGGGCTCCCTGGAGAAACAAAGGAAAGCCACATTAGAACGATAGATACCTTGATTAGGGCAGGAGTGGATTACATCGTTCCATACACGCTCATGCTTATAAGAAGTTCTGAAATGGATACTCCGGAAACTATAGAGAAATATAAATTTGTTATCAAAAACAGAATAGTGCCGCGTGATTTTGGCACGTATGAGGGGGTTGGGGCATTTGAAACAGAAAGGGTTGTTATTGCGACAAAAGATTTGTCATTTGAGGAGTACTTGGAGATGAGGAAACTTCATCTCTTAGTAAAAACCGTTTTCTTTGAAAAGGCATATGATGCG
The DNA here is from genome assembly GCA_014189685.1 of Candidatus Naiadarchaeum limnaeum. Classification (GTDB taxonomy): domain Archaea; phylum Undinarchaeota; class Undinarchaeia; order Undinarchaeales; family Naiadarchaeaceae; genus Naiadarchaeum; species Naiadarchaeum limnaeum. The sequence continues at coordinate 835 of DVAB01000003.1, read as the reverse complement.
CTCTTGAACTATGCAAAATCTTATGGCATACAAATGAACGAATTAGTGCATAGGTGTTTTAAGGAGCTTGACAATGCGCCGCATGAGGTTAAACTTGCATTCAATAAATATATGGAAGATACTAAAAGCGAGTTATGGGACAGTGAGGACGCACTTGTTGCTTTCTACAACAGGCCAGAAAACTACAACAAACTTGTCAGCGGCGAACTTGGAGGAAACTTAATACAGCAATACTCTGCTATGCTTTTGAACACAAGATATTTGCATTTTGGAAACTTTATTGCCTCTGTTATTTCTGAAATGATAAAAGAGAGGCACGGCAAAGTGAAGGTGGAACAGATGGAAGAACTTCTTGCATTCCTTTCATACAGGACATCCGGAGTATTTCAGCCTGTGCTCCTAGATGATTTATCAATGCATGAATTTAATTATGATATCCAGACATGGCTTTATGAAAATGACAGAATCGGAGTGGACGACACAGTGGGCAAACTCGATAATTATAGAAAGCCTGTAAATTACAAGTTCTATTATGGGAATGAGAAAAAACAGCAGATAACTGCCCTGTTTAATCAATTTGGTACAACTGATCAGCATATAGGCAAGATACTTGCAAGAGACTCTCTTCTCACGTTCTTCAGAGACATTGAGAATGTTAGCGAGCCTCAAATAGTCGCAAAGATTACACCGCTTGAGCAGCAACTAGTGAAACAGTTGGCCACAGAAGATTATGAAAGATAAAAAGATAAGAAAACCTTTAAATACGCGCTAATAGATTTCTTTCTAAATCAAGCGAATTTTTTCAAAATTCGCTTCTGTCAAAAACTTCGTTTTT
>DVAB01000009.1 GCA_014189685.1 Candidatus Naiadarchaeum limnaeum | reverse complement strand
TTGTTTCAGCAGCTATTTTTCTAACATCAAGTACTGATTGGAAACTTGGAATCCGCTGGTCAATAATGTTAAAATCAATAGACGTTTGCAAATTTTTCTTGCCGCGCCTTGATTTAACTTCGTCTATTACACTTGGCGCAGTAATGTAATGGGTATCCAGTATTAGCATCGGAAATCCATTAATTATTGCAGATGCGTCAACTACAACTGTCCTCATTTTTTAAAAAGACTGTAAGCTATAAGAACTAACCCAAAAACAAAGGTTAGAAAATCCGCTTGATATGCGCGCGGGCCTTCAATCACATGGTGCCAGCTGAGCAGCCAATGGAAAATAATGTTATCTAAGACAAGAAGCGCTCCTGCTGCAAATACAAATCCACTCCGGAATTCACGGTTCTTAAGCATTTTAATTATCTTTTTCATAAGATATTGTTAGTGCTAAAAGTTTTTATACCCCCATGCTTTAGTGAGAAAAAATGGCAACAAGTGCAGTTCCAGCTACAAGGCTTAGAGAGGGCGACTTAATTTTGCTTCCTGGGCAGGAGGATGAGATATTCAAAGTAAAAAAGATTGGCGTTTCAGCGCCAGGAAAGCATGGGCATTCAAAAGTTAATCTTGATTATACGAATATTTTTACAGGCAGCGGGGGGAATACTATTTTGAGTGGGCACACAGATGTTGAGAAGCCTGTTATTGAAAAAGAAAGAGCCCAAGTTCTTTCTATTGTTCCCGGAAAACCGAAAACTCATACTGACCCAGGAAAACAGGCAATTATACAATTAATGAATTTACAGACTTACGAAACGTACGAACTTCCATTGCCCCCTGAAATTCCAGAAAAAGATGTTCAGAATGGGATGGAAATAGAAGTGCGCTTTTTCGGAACAAAGAAATGGATTGAGCGCGTAATAAGAGAGAAGTAATTGTAATTATGGATAATGGCACTCCTCCTGCAGAACCATGGAAAATAACTTCTATACAGTATATTCGCTCACCCTCATATGAGGAAAGACTAAAATGTTTGAAAGAGGCGGGCTGGAATCCTTTTATGATAAAAGCTGAGAATGTGTATATAGATTTACTCTCTGACTCTGGAAGCGGCTCAATGAGCGATGACCAATGGGCTGCTCTTATGAGAGGCGATGAAAGCTATGCCTCACGCCGCAACTTTTTTACACTTGTTGATAAAGTCAGGGAAATATTTGGTTTTGAAAATATCATCCCTGCGCATCAGGGAAGAGCTGCTGAGAATGTGCTGTTTTCAACAATAGTTAAAAAAGGGGATGTTGTTCCGAACAATACGCATTTTGACACAACACAGGCAAATATTGAACAAAATGGCGGAATCGCATTAAATTTGCCAATAAAAGAACTTTATGATTTTGATCATTTCTATCCCTTTAAGGGAAACATGGATGTCAAAAAGCTAAAAGAAACAATAGACAATTATGGAGCGCAAAAAATTCCGGTTGTTATGTTAACTATTACCAACAACAGCGGTGGCGGTCAGCCGGTTTCAATGGAAAATATAAAAAAGGTTTCAAAGATTTGCAAGAAAAGTGATTTGCTCTTTTTCTTCGATGCGTGCAGGTTTGCAGAAAATGCTTATTTCATAAAGCAGAGAGAAAAGGGCTATAAAAACTGGGATATCCGCAGAATTGTAAAAAAGATGTTTTCATATGTTGATGGCTGCAATATGAGTGCTAAAAAGGACATGCTCTGCAACATTGGGGGATTTATAGGATTAAAGAAAAGTTCAATGAATTTGTATAACAAATTAGCAACAAAATGCCTGCTTGTTGAAGGTTTCAAAACATACGGCGGTATAACTGGGAGAGATTTAGAAGCAATGGCTGTTGGCTTGGAGGAAGGGGTTAACTGCAAATACCTTGACTGGCGAATCTCTCAAGTACGTAGACTCGGGGAGCAGTTAAAAAAGGCAGGCGTTCCAATAATATGGCCTACTGGCGGACATGCAATATATATTCTTTCCCAAAAGTTTTTCCCACATATCCCACCGACTCAATACCCAGGCCAGGTGTTGTTCGCAATGCTCTATTTAGAGGGAGGAATCAGGGGGGCAGAACTAGGAAATGTTGCTTTTGGAAAAAGAGATCCGCAGACTAAAAAAGAAACATTTCCAAAACTTGACCTATTTAGACTTGCAATTCCTCGAAGACTTTACACAAATTCGCACATAGACTATGTGGCGCAAAAAATTATAAGTCTGTACAAAAATAGAAAAAAGTACCGTGGCTTTAATATTGTTTATGAAACTCCCTATTTGAGGCATTTCATAGCACGCTTTGAGCCTTTAAGAGGTAAAAATGGTAGCAGTTGATTTAATTATATTTGTTGCGCTTCTAATAGCTGGGGCGTTCATTGTTCATTGGATTCTAAAAAAAGTTTTATCAGTAGTTCTATGGGCAATAGCAATATTTATAGCCTATATTTTACTAAAGTTGTTCGTGCTTTAAAAAAATGGTACTCGAATCTATTATAAGTGCAGAGGAAGTTGAGCGCCATCCTCTCGATATGTTTTTCCTTGGTTTTGGAACTGCTTCTCTTGGATTGTGGCTTGCCTACTATATTTTCCCAAAAGAGGCGAGCAATTGGTTTCTTTTTTTAACAGCATTTGCATTGGAGCCTTTATTGCTCAGATTATTTTATCTTGAGGAAGAGGAAGAAATCACACTACATCATCCCACCTTATGGCAAAGGCATGAGGGTGTTATCATGGATTATATGTACTTATTTTTTGGAATGGTAATAGCGTTTTCATTTTGGTATGCTCTTCTCCCGCAAGAGTTAACAAATATTATGTTTGAAAATCAAATTTCTGAGGTTGTGCGTATCCAAAACCTAAGAGTTGCGCTTACAGGTGGATTTATTGGAACTGGAGCAGTTACAGCTGCGCAATTTGGCCCAAGCCTTTCTGCAATACTTGAAAACAAAACCGAAATGCTAAAGTTTATTATGATTAACAATTTGCGTTTGCTATTCCTTTTCGCAGCATTTTCATTTATATTCGGAGCAGGAGCAATTTTGCTTCTAACTTGGAATGCAGCCGTTGTTGGTGTTGCAGTAGGGAATTTGGCAAGGCAAGAAATTGTTGCAGCGCAGCTATCAGTGAGAACAGTTGCTTATTTCAAAGCGCTTCCAATAAGTTTCTTAGCATTTTTTGTACATGGGATTTTTGAAATTCTGGGCTACTTTATAGGAGCTATAGGAGGTGGAATTTTAAGCGTTGCAATAATAAAGAAGCATTACAATAATCCGCGCTTCAACGTTTTGCTCTGGGATGTGCTTTTGCTTATTTTAATTTCCGCAGGGCTTATTATTTTTGGGGCGTTTGTAGAAGTGTACATAACACCAAATCTCTAAAGTTTTAAAAGCTTTTTTGTTTCAAAAACAACAACAACTGAGAGAGAAACTAAAATTATATAGGCCCAGTGTGCAAAATCAATTGCGACAGTTTCAAATGCTTTTTGCAATGGCTGATAGTAAATAACAGCAAAGAGAAGCAGAATTGAAACTAAAACAGAAAGATGCAGATAGCGGTTTCTTAATGTTTGAGCAGAAAATATACTCTGTCGCTCAGACCTTGTGTTATAAACATTAAACATTTGAAACATTACAAGCGTTGCAAAAGCAACAGATCTAGCCGTTTCAACTCCTTCTGGCAGAGTGCGGTAAAATATCATTAGAGTTCCAATCCCTAATGTTGCGCCAATTAGTGCTACGTTTAGCCACATCTGCTTATTGATAACTTTTTCATTGGGGTCGCGCGGTTTTCTGCGCATTATGTCAAGAGCAGCTGGGTCAACTCCAAGCGCAACTGCTGGCAAGCCATCTGTTAGCAAATTAACCCAGAGTATTTGGACCGCAATTAACGGAAGAGGCAAGCCAATAAGCGTTGCAATAAATATTGTTATAATCTCTCCTACATTGCTACTCAATAAATATAAAACAAATTTTCTTATGTTATCGTAAATTGCCCTTCCCTGCTCGACAGCCTTTACTATTGTTGCAAAATTATCATCCTCCAAAACAACGTCAGAAGCCTCTTTTGCAACATCTGTTCCAGTAATTCCCATTGCAACTCCGATATTCGCCTTTTTTAGTGCAGGAGCATCATTCACACCATCTCCTGTCATCGCGACAATTTCCCCATCTTTTTTAAGCGCTTCAAGTATACGCACTTTGTGAATTGGTGAAACGCGAGCATAAACAGAAACTGAGCGAACTGTTTCTTCAAGTTCTTTATCACTAATTTTATCCAATTCCTCTCCATCCAAGACTTTTATCTCTCCCCCGACTAAATTCAGTTCCTTTGCAATAGCAGCTGCAGTAATTTTGTGATCTCCAGTTATCATAATCGAGCGAATTCCAGCAGATTTACACAATTTAATTGCATCAAATACTTCTTCCCGAGGGGGGTCTATCATCCCAGCAAGCCCTATAAAAATTAATTCGCTTTCAATTTCCTTCTCACTCATTTTAGCCCCGGCTCGCATCTCTTTATAGGCAAATCCTAAAACTCGCAAAGCCCTTCCAGCCATTGCGCGCGTTTCCTCAAGCATGGCTTTTTTAATTTGTGGAGTGAGGCGCTTTACTTTGCCATTATCATAAGCAAATGAGCACCTTCCTAACAAATTTTCAGGAGCGCCTTTTGAGAAAACAAAAATATTTCCGGTTTTGTCTTTGTGCACGGTTGACATCATTTTGCGCTCAGAGGTGAATTCAACTTCGTGTATTCTTTTAAACTCGTTTTGGAGCTTTTTCTGATTATGGCCGCCTTTCTCGGCAAGGACAACAAGCGCACCTTCAGTTGGATCGCCAAAAATATTCCATTTTGTATCTTTATTTAGTTCTGCATTATTACATAAAACAGCTGATCTCAAAAGAAATTCCAAGTATTTTTTATCAGAAACATTTAATGGTTTTTGCGGCTTAAATTCTCCTGTCGGATCGTAGCCTGAGCCTGTTACGTTTATTATTTTATCACCAATAAAAACTTCGCGTACGGTCATCTCATTTTTAGTTAGTGTGCCAGTTTTATCTGAACAGATTACTGTTGTGCTCCCTAGAGTTTCAACTGCAGGCAACTTTCGGACAACAGCATTAGCTCGAGCCATAGCGGTTAGCCCAATTGCAAGGGTTATAGTAACAACAGCAGGCAATCCTTCAGGAACAGCAGCTACTGCCAAGCTTACTGCTGTAAGTATCATATGCAGAACTTCTTGTCCTCTCAGCGCGCCAAGAACAAAAACAATTATAGAAATTACAATCATTCCTACTCCTAAAGTTCGACCAACAGCAGCGAGTTTATGTTGAAGTGGAGTTTCTTCCTCTTCCTCTGCCTGAACAAGAGCCGCAATTTTTCCAAATTCTGTGTTCATTCCTGTAGCAAAAACAACCGCAGAACATTTTCCCTGTGTGACAATTGTGCCACTATAGACTAGATTTTTTCTATCAGGAACAGAAACATCTTTCGTGATTTTTTCAGCAATCTTTTTAGATGGGATACTCTCTCCGGTTAATGCAGCTTCATCTATATGCAAGTTAAAAAGATCAAAAATACGTGCGTCTGCTGGAACTCGATCGCCTGTTTCGAGCAAGATAATATCTCCTGGAACTAACTCCTCTGAATTAATCAACAATTTTTTTCCATCGCGAATAACTTTTGCTTTAGGAGCCGCCAATTTTTGCAGAGCTTCCATTGCTTTTTCGGCTTTGTACTCTTGAAAAAATCCGAGAAACGCATTAATTATCACAATTGCAAAAATTACTGCTGCATCTAAAAAATCCTCAGGATCTTTTGTTATAAATCCTATAGCCACTGAAAGTGCAACAGCAGCAATCAAAATCCAGATTAGGAAACTTTTAAACTGGTTTATAAAAATTTGCAAAGGTGTTATTCTCTTTTTCTTTTCAAGCCTGTTCGGGCCAAATTTCTGAAGCCTTGCTTTTACCTCAGTGCTTGATAATCCAGTTGGCTTTGCACCAAGAGTAGATAGAACTATTTTAGCATCCAATTGATAGTATTCAACTGTCATATTGCTATCTAATAAGCCTTCAGTGCCTAAATATCCTTACTCCTGTTATAACCATTGCCATCCCGCGCTCGTTCGCTGCTTTTATCACTTCTTTGTCCCTTATTGAACCGCCGGGTTGTATTATAGCAGTTATTCCAGCATCAGCAGCTGCATCTACAGCATCTCTAAAAGGAAAGAAAGCATCAGAAGCCATCACAGCTCCAACAGATTTTCCATTTGATTTGTAAGTTGCAATTTTTGTGCTATCAACGCGAGACATCTGTCCTGCACCAATCCCGACAGTTTGGAGCTCTTTTGCAAAAACAACAGCGTTTGACTTAACATGCTTACAAACTTTCCATGCAAAAATTAAATCTTGAATCTGTTCTTTTGTCGGTTTTTTCTTTGTTGCAATTTTCAATTTTTTCGCAGTTATACTATACTTATCCGGAGTTTGGGCAATCAATCCAGCAGAAACATCCCTGTAATTTAAAAGTGGTGATTTAAAAGTGCTTGATTGAAGCTCTGCTTTAACCACTCGAACTTTCTCTTTTTTTCCAAGTATTCTAAGTGCCTCAGTTGAATAGGAAGGGGCTATTATTTCCTCTAAAAAAAGTGCAGTGAGTTCTTTTGCCAAATCTTCTTTTATCTCCCTATTTGTGGCAACTATTCCCCCAAAAGCAGAAATTGGGTCGCAGGAATAGGCGCGCTTGAAAGCTTCAACTAAATTATCGACAACAGCTACTCCACATGGATTCGCATGCTTTATAATGGCAAGAGCAGGCTCTGAAAAATCATTGATTAAATCCCAGGCCGCATCCATATCCAAAAGGTTATTGTAGGATAGTTGTTTTCCTTGAAGCTGGATTAGATTTCCGATTCCGCCGTTTGAAATAGTATCCCTATAAAATGCTGCTTTTTGATGTGGATTTTCTCCATAGCGGAGATCCTGAATTTTTTGATAACTGATATTTAAGTATTGAGGGAACAATTCTTTTTTAAAAGTTTGCTGGAAATGAAAGTCAATCATTGCATCGTAATGAGCAACGTAATTAAATGCTTCAGAAGCTAAAAACTCATTAACTTTTTGACTCACAGTACCTTTTTTCTTAAACTCAGATAAAACTAACTCATATCGAGAAGGATTTGTGACTACTGTGACATCTTTGTAATTTTTTGCAGCTGCGCGAATTAAAGCTGGGCCGCCAATATCAATGTTTTCAATTAATTCCTCATGACCTGCACCTTCATACAACTTTTGCTCAAACGGATATAAGTTCACAACAAGTAAATCTATTGGCTTTGCACCTTGCGCTCTGAGCTCTGCGCTATGCTTCTTGTTTTTTCTTATTGCTAACAACCCAGCATGAATTTTTGGGTGCAAAGTTTTTAAGCGACCATCTAGCATTTCCGGGCTTTTGGTATATTTTGAAACATCAACAACTGGAACACCTGCTTTCCTTAAAACGTTGGCAGTCCCACCGCTTGAAATAATTGCAATTCGTTTTTTGTGCAACACTCTACAAAAATCAGCAATTCCTGTCTTGTCGTAAACAGAGATAAGCGCAGTTTTTATTTTTCCCACAAAAACTCCCCCGACATAATTGAAAGAGGTTATATTTAAGCTTTAGATTTTGGCAGCTTTAACCACATTCTCCAATAAACATGCCACAGTCATTGGCCCAACCCCGCCTGGGACAGGAGTAATCCAGCCAGCAACTTTTTTAACATTTTCAAAATCAACATCGCCAATAATTTTATTTCCAATTCTATTAATTCCAACATCAATTACAACAGCGCTGCGCTTTATCATATTTGCTTTAACAAATCGCGGCCTTCCAATAGCTGAAACTAAAATATCGGCTGTTCTACAAATCGCTGGTATATTCCTTGTTTTAGAGTGACATACTGTAACAGTGCAATTCTCTTGCTGCAAAAGAAGCGCGGTAGGCTTTCCGACTAAATTGCTGCGGCCGAGAACAACAGCATGCTTTCCATTAAGTTTAATTCCAGTGGATTCAATCAGCTTCATTACCCCGCGCGGTGTTGCAGGTATGTGCGCTGTATTTTTCCCACCAAGAAGCCTGCCCTGATTATAAGTTGTTAAGCCATCAACATCTTTTAGCGGACAAAGTGCATCAACAATTTTCTGACCATCTAAATGGTTTGGCAACGGCATTTGAACTATGCAGCCGTGAATTTTATTATCTGAATTTATCCGCTGGATTAAATTTACTAATTGCGCTTCTGAAACATTTTCTGGGACTCTGTGCAATTCTGAAAAAATACCAACTTCTTCGCAAGCCTTTCGCTTGTTATTAACATAAATCTCAGAAACAGGATTATTTCCAACTTGAATTATGGCAAGGCCGGGCTTTTTATTTAATTTTTTAATTTCCTGCCTAAGCTGCGCTTTTATTTTTTCAGAAATTCTTTTGCCGTCGATTATTTTTGCTGCCATGATTAAAATGTTACTTCGAAGGTTTAAAAAGTTATTTATACAACTTATAAAGCGGAAACTTCGCAGTTAAATCAAAAACATCCTTTCTCACGCGCTCAATAATTTTCTTGTCTTTTGGATTTCGCACAACTTTATCCATTAAATCCGCAATATGTTTCATTTCGCTCTCTTTCATTCCGCGAGTTGTAATTGCAGGTGTTCCGATTCTAATTCCACTTGGGTCAGTTGGCGGACGCGTGTCATCTGGATAGGCATTTTTGTTTAAAGTAATTCCTGCTTCATCCAATAAATTCTGAGCTTCTTTACCGGTTAAACCTAATTTTGTAATATCAGCAAGCATTAAGTGGTTCTCTGTTCCTCCTGTGAACAAAGTCCAGCCAAGCTCAATCAAGCGCTGCGCCATTGCTTTTGCATTTTTTCTTATTTGCGCTGCGTAATTTTTGAAATCAGGTTTGAGCGCTTCTCCAAATGCAACTGCTTTTCCAGCTATTTGATGCATATGCGGCCCTCCCTGAAATCCTGGAAAAACAGAACTATCGATCATTTGAGCAAGATTTTTCTTTGAATCTTTATTATATTTATCATGATAACGATCTTCAGTCCTAGACAGGATCATTCCGCCACGCGGGCCGCGCAAAGTCTTATGAGTTGTTGTTGTAACAACATCAAACCTTGCCTTGAAAGGGTCATTCATTTCTTTTGCAGCAATTAAGCCTGCTATGTGCGCCATATCCATCATTGTGTATGCGCCTACTTCATCTGCAATTTCCTGAAATGCATTATAATCCAAATCGCGTGGGTAGCAGGAATAACCGCAGAGAATTATTTTTGGCTTTTCTTTTAATGCAATCTGCCTAATTTCGTCAAAATCAAAATGCCCATCAGTGCCATGAGTCTTATAGCGGACAAATTTGAAAATTTTTGCCATGTATGTTACTGGGTGCCCATGTGTTAAATGCCCACCATGCCCTAAATCCATTCCTAGAACAACATCTCCTGGGTTAAGAAGTGCAAAATAAACAGCAATGTTGGCAGGCGCGCCAGAAAGCGGCTGCACATTTACATGCTCTGCATGGAATAATTTTTTCGCGCGCTCTATTGCCAAATTTTCAACAAGGTCTGTAAATTCCTGGCCGCCATAATATCGCTTTCCAGGGTAACCTTCCGAATATTTGTTCGTGAGAACAGAAGCCATTGCCTCAATTACCGCTTTGCTAACATAATTCTCGCTTGCTATAAGCTCAAGCCCTGTGTTTTCGCGGCGCTCTTCTCCAACAACAGCATTGTAAACATCAGGATCGATTTCCCTCAAAGTGCGCATTATGTGAGTTTGCATTAATGTCCCCTTAGGGGAAAACTAGAGATAATTTCCCTCAAGCGAATAAACAAAAGTTGTTTAAATAGTTAACTATTCTTTTTAGCATAATACTCTCAAGAAAACTTTATAAACAAGGATTCCATTTAACAGCGAGGCATGTTTGAGCAAAAAGCGAGAACATGTGAGAAACGGAATTTCGAAGCATGAAACTTTCAACTGAGGAAAAAACAAGCATTCCAATAGTAACTATCGCTTTTATAAACCAAAAAATTCTATTCTTGCCAACTCTTTATCATATTGCATTAAAAGTTGCCGGGTATTCAATAACGTTTTGGCCTCAGCAAATCTCCATGCAACATTATCCTCACCGTATTTTTGTTTAAGTCTATTGAATGCCTCAAGCAATTTATCCCCTGCTTCTTTCACTGCTGAGACTGAAACATAAAGATTTGTTGCGCCTCTTATAAAAACCGCACATGTGGTATATCCTCCTTCATTAACAGGCCCTTTTATATTGGCTGGCATTTTTTCAGGCAAATCAGTTGGCAAAACATATAATAAACAGTGGATTGCCAATGCCTCGGGTATTTTAGGATATAACCCAATTAATTTTTCCAAATCCGCTCTTAACTTGTCAATTGTTAGTTCCCCTTTTATAAAAACAAAAACCTTTGAAATATCCCGCCTTGGACTCGACTCAATATGATCCGTACGCTCTTTAGGAGCTGGCAACTTTCGATATGCTTCTGAATAATATGTCATAATTAATTAATAGTTCTTTTTGCTTTATTAATTT
>DVAB01000002.1 GCA_014189685.1 Candidatus Naiadarchaeum limnaeum | reverse complement strand
CGCTAATAGATTTCTTTCTAAATCAAGCGAATTTTTTCAAAATTCGCTTCTGTCAAAAACTTCGTTTTTGACATCCGCTGTACTAATCCTGTGTTCTGGGATTAGGAGGAGCATTTAATGAAACCAGAGGAAATACTTCAGGCTGTAATGAAAGTTAGAGAACTAGCTGCAGCTAATCCTAGAAAATTCAAACAGACTTTTGATCTGCAAGTCACTCTGCAAGAGCTTGATATGAAAAAGCCGGAGAGTAAGGTAAAGCTCGAGGTTGTGTTGCCGCATGGAAAAGGGAAGCCAGTAAGATATGGGGCAGTTGCAGAGGGCGAATTTGCTGAAAAAGCAAAAAATGCTGGCTTGAAAATTATAGTTGGCCGCGCTGATTTGCAAAATTTGGCAAAGGACAAAAAAGCTGCGCGGAAAATAATTAGAGAGGTTGATATTTTTGTTGCGCAGCCGGATTTGATGGTTGAGGTTGGAAAAACTCTTGGAGCAACTTTGGGGCCGCGTGATAAGATGCCAAAGCCTGTAAACCCAAAGGATGATTTAAAAAATATTTTTGCGCGATTTGACAAAATGATTACAGCGCGAGTAAAAGACCAGCCGATAATTCACTGCGCAGTTGGAGTTGAACAAATGACTGACCAGCAAATTGTTGAGAATGTTGAAAAAATTCTTACATCTTTGAAAGAAAAACTTCCAAAGGGCGAATCGCAGATTAAATCTGCGCATTTGAAATTAACAATGTCTCCTTCGGTTAAAATCGGGGCAGTCGAAAAAGCAGCGGGGGTAAAAGCATGAGACCGCAGGGAACAGTTGCAAAATGGAAATTGGAAGAGGTTGATAAGTTAGCCGAGCTCATGAAGGAATACCCAGTTATAGGACTCATAGACATGACATCCTTCCCATCAAAACAGCTTTTGAAAATGCGCAAGCTTCTGAAAGGAAAGGCTTTGATTAAAATGTCAAAGAAGGCTTTAATCCAGCGCGCTCTTGAAAAGATTGGAAAAAAAGAACTGGTAAGCCATTTGCAAGGAGAGCCTGCTTTACTTTTAACAAAGGAAAACCCATTTGCAATTTCAAAAATTTTAATTGAGAACAAGGCAAACGCACCTGCAAGGGCAAATTCGATTATGCCGAAGGATATCCTAATTCCAGAGGGCGAAACTTCTTTCTCACCAGGGCCAATTGTCGGAGAATTGCAAAAAGCAGGAATAAAGGCCGCGATTGAAAGAGGAAAAGTTGTAATCAAAGAGGATTCATTAATTGCAAAAGCAGGCGAGCGAGTGGATGCGAAAAAAGCAGAAATTATAAACAAGCTTGGGATTGAACCAATTGAATTAAAATTAAGATTCGTGGCTGCCTGGGAAAAAGGAATGGTTTTTGGAGAGGCTGCATTAAGCATAAGTGCAGCGCAAGTTTTGGAATGGTTAAAGCAGGCTTCTGCAGGATCTTTGAACTTAACTTTCAAGGTTGGTTATCCAACAAAATACAATGTCAAAATATTTGTTCAAAAGGCTTACACAAACACAAAATCTGTTGCGCTTAAAGCTAATTTTGTCTGTGAGGCAACTGCAAAAGAATTATTGGCAAAAGCAGGAGCGCAGGCAAAAGCATTATCTGAAAAGATTCCTACCGCGCCAATAGAACAAGCGCAAACTTAACTTATTTTCCGGCAAGCTTATGAAGCAAGAGGCTTACTGCAGCATTAACGATAATACGGGTGCGCTCAAGCTCATAAGCCATTTCAGGATGAACCTGCTTTTTCCTCTCTGCAACCTCATTAATGATAATCATGGCTTCGTCATACAAAATGTGTATTCTTCCATTATTTTTCGCAAGCGCAATGAGTCTTTCCCTCAGGTTAGCGTTTTTACAGGCAATTATAAAATTCTGGATAACATTCGCAGCAGGATGCTTTGTATCGGCAAGCTTTTCAAAGGTAGTACAGTTTAGAAGTTCGCCATAAAATTTATCAGTATCAAGCATTTCCGTGGTTAAAATAACGTCTGTAACCTTGTCCTCTTTAGAGTGATTTCCAAAACCCATATTAAATAAATTCATTTTCTAAGTATTTATAAATTATGCTGAAATTCCAATTCCGGCAAGCTTTATAACAATTCCAGGGAATAAAAAGAAAAAGAAAGTTTTTGCCTGAAATAAGATTGAGCTAACAAGCGGCTCAAGAACTAATTCTCTAAGCCTTTTCCCCATTGAGCGGCCGGTCATAATTCCAACAGGAATTGCAACTCCCCATTTCACAAGGCTAAAAGTTACCCCATACAAACTCCAGCCTAAAAATCCGCTCACAGAGCTCAAAATAACAGGGCCAGCAAAAGTTCCAAAAGCCACCATTGGGAGTAAAGTCAAAAAGTCAGGAACTATAGCAGAAGGATTTTTTGTAATTAAAAAGTGCGCAAAGAAAACCGGGAAAAGCGCAACAGCAAAAACAATCCAGAATGGATAATACAAACACGCAAGTGCAATTAGAAGTGAGGATACAGAAACCCCTGGGATAAGAAAAAATGCAAGCTCCACCGCGAATAAAACCGCAGCTAAAACAAGAAGCGAGCCAACATCTTTTATAGTCAGGCTTAATTGCCCTGTTATTGAAAGCGCAGGCAAAACTGCCAACATAGAATTAAATTTCATAGCCATTCTGTTAGTTGGGTTAGTTATATATTTTAAGATTTAATACTTAGTCAAACCCAGCATACCCAGAGGGCGCATATAGAATTAAGGTGGTAGTACCGATTATTAAGCCGATACAGAGTAGTACAATATAAAATATCAAGAGTGTGTAGAGCTCTTTGTATTCCTGCTTTACCCCAACATAGGGTAGCAGTTTCTTATAGGAAATTAGCGAGATTATTATGGGGATTATAAATAACATTGAAAAGGCAATTCCCTCTGTTGTGTACGGGGGTAGGAAAAGAATTAATGGTCCGAAGAGTATTCCCATGGGCACTAAAAGATAGAACTTTATTAATCCGTATATGACATTACCTATAGAAACACTATAGATTGCTCCAACATATAGTGGCACAAATATAAGTGGTGCAAGAAACAAAATTGCTAAAACTATTTGTAAATAGCGCTCTTTGGTCCATTTTTTCTGAGAAGTTTGCATATTTGAAAGGTGATATTCCGCAATATTTAAAGTTGCCGAAATTTTAAAAAGCTATAAAAAGTTAAGTGCGCTATTAGCGGCTATGGTAAGCCTGAATTCTTTAAAGGCAGAGCTAAAAAAGCAAACCGACAAATCTCCTGAGAAATTCTACCCAGTCAAAACCCTGAAGGAAAACGGCTTTCACCGCGCGCACTGCGCAAGCTGCGGAAAATATTTTTGGACAACTATTGAATCAAAACTCTGTGGAGATCCGAATTGCTCAGGCGGCTATACTTTCATTGGCCAAGAAGTTGCAAAGAAAAAAATGGATTTTATCCAAGTCTGGGAAGAATTTTCAAAAACCTTTAAAAAACTTGGCTATGCGCCAATCAAAAGATACCCTGTTGTTGCGCGCTGGAGGGATGATGTTTATTGGAATAACGCTTCGATTTACGATTTTCAGCCATATGTTGTAAATGGAGAGGTTGAGCCGCCTGCGAATCCTTTAGTTGTCCCGCAGCCATGTGTAAGATTTAATGATATTGATAATGTTGGAATAACAGGAAGGCATTATACAAGTTTTATAATGATTGGGCAGCACGCATTCTATGAGAAAAAAAAATTTAACCAGGAAAAATATTTTGAGGATATTCTAGTTTGGCTTGAAAAAGGAATGGGACTGAAAAAAGAAGCAATTAAATTCCACGAGGACCAGTGGGGCGGCGGAGGGAATATGGGAGTGTGCATGGAATTTTTTGCACATGGACTTGAGATTGGGAATCAAGTTTACATGACTTATGAGGTTACAGAAAGCGGAAAATTGAGAGATTTAAAATTAAATGTTTTGGATATGGGAATGGGCCAGGAAAGACCTGCTTGGCTAACCCATGGAACAAACACAAGCTATGAAGCGAATTTTCCGACTGTTGTTAAGGAATTGTATGGGCAAACAGGGATCAGGCCGGATAATGATTTAGTTAGAAGATTTTTGCCATACAGCGGGCTTTTGAATTTTGAGGAGGTTGGGAACTTAGATAAAACTTGGAAAGAAATTGCGGATAAATTAAAAGTTGATGTTAAAAAGTTAAGGGATGAAATTTTAAAACTCAGCGCGATTTATTCAATTGGAGATCATACAAGAACACTATTATTTGCGATTTCTGATGGAGCCCTGCCTTCAAATGTTGGGGGGCAGTATAATTTGAGAGTTTTATACAGGCGTATTATCGATTTTATAAAAAAATACGGCTGGGCACTTGATTTAGAAGGAATTATAGAAATGCATGCAAAATATTTAAAGCCCCAGTATCCAGAGCTGCGCAAAAATCTGGAGGATATTTACAAAATTTTGCGCGTTGAAAGGGAAAAATATGATAACACAGCTAATAAATCAAGAAAAATTGTCCAACAACTCATTGAGAGGAAGGAGAAAATTTCAGATGACAAACTTATTGAACTCTATGATTCCCAAGGAATTACTCCTGAATTAATAGAAGAGGAAGCTAAAAAAATAAATTTTCAAGTCAAGATTCCTGAAAACTTTTATGCGCGCGTGGCTGAAAGACACCCGGAAGTTCAGACAAAAAAGGAGATTGTTTCAAAAGAAATAAATGTTTCTGGGCTGAGGGAGAGTTATCCGCTTTACTATGAGAATACAAAATTATTCGAGTGTAAATCAAAAGTTTTGAAAGTGATTGGAAAATACATTATTTTAGATAAAACAATTTTCTACCCAACTGGCGGCGGGCAATCGAATGATATTGGAACCCTAAATGGGATAAAAGTTTTGAACGTTGAAAAAATAAAAGGAGTTATTTTGCACGAAATTGAAAATCCAAGAGTGTTTAAAGTTGGGCAAACTGTTCATGGAGTTATAGATAGTGAAAGACGAATGCATCTTGCACAAAATCATGATGCAGCGCATATCCTTGGGGGAGCAACGCGAAAGATTTTAGGCGAGCATATTTGGCAATCTGGTTCGCAAATTGATCCAGATAAAGGCAGATTGGATATAACGCATTATACAAATTTAACAGACATTGAAAAATATGAGATTGAAAAGCTTGCAAACAAAATTGTGAATGGAAAGCATAAAATTTTAAAGAAATTCACGCCGCGCAATGAGGCTGAGGAAAAATTCGGCTTTACACTTTATCAGGGCGGAGCAGTTCCTGGAAAATTAATCCGAGTTGTAAATATTCAAGACTTTGATGCGCAGGCCTGCGGGGGAACACACTTAGATAATACAAGCGAAACAGAGGGGATTAGAATAATTAAAACAGAAAAAATTCAGGACGGGGTTATAAGGTTGGTTTTTGTCGCAGGAAAAGTGCTTTTAGAAGAAAAAGAATTCAGTGAGAAAGAGTTGATAAAGAGCACTGTTATAGGCTTAGAAAAATATGGAGTAAAATTAGAGAAGGTAAGTTTAGAGGATTTGGGGCAGACTGCAAAAGTTTTTTCAGTTAAAGCAGTGGATTTATCAAAAACTCTTGAAAGATTTTTCTCAGAAATAAGAGAAAATTCAGGGCGAACAGAAGATTTAGAAAAACTGCTCGGTTTGAAAGGTGAAAAAGATGATAAACAATTTATTCAAAGCTTGAACAAAACAAAAGATTTGGGAGTAATTGCAAAACTAATTTTTGAGCATTGGAAGGCACAAAGAAAGCAGATAAACGAGTTGGAAAACAGGTATACTTCAAAAATAGTTGAGGATTTGTTTGTAAAAGCTCGACCTTTAGGGGACTATAATATTATTATTGGCCATGTGGGAGATTTTGGATTGGCAATTAGAGCAGCAGCTGTTGCCACCCAGAAGGAAACAAGCGCAATTGTGATAATCTCTTCAGAAACAAAGGCCATTTGTGCAGTTGGAAAAGATGCAAAATTGAGCGCAAGAGAAGTTTTAAATACTTTAATTCCAAATGCTAAAATAAGCGGGGATTCGGGGCGAGCAGTAGCTGATCAAAAGCTGAGTATCTCAGAGGAAGAGGCACTTACTAAATTAGAAAAAGTGTTAGAGTGAAATGAAAACCCCACTAAAAGTTGCAGTACTCATAATATTAGGTATTTTTTTATTGATAAGTAGCATAAATTTGTTAGAAATCAAGGCGCAAACATCTCTTCCACCACCTCCGCCCCCTCCACCGCTGCCACCTACTTCAGACACATCTATTCCACCTCCGCCATCGCTTCCTATGGTTCTATCTGTAATAGGAACAACATCAAATTCTGTAACACTTAGTTGGACAGCCTACACAGGAACTGGATTAAATTTTTACAGAATAGAGAAAAAACTTACAGGAACCACAGCATGGCAGACGGTAAGCAGTGTTTCCACAACAGTAAGAACTTTTACTGTAACTGGGTTGGCAGCCTCAACTTCATATGATTTCAGAGTGCATGCAATGAGTTCAACAACAGGGGTGTTGCAAACCAGTAATACAGCCTCAGCAACCACTCAACAACCATCATCTCAATTAGTTTTAACTGCTGGAACTTCTACAACTACTTCTGTTCCGCTTACATGGGGTTGGACTGCAGGCGCAGATCCAAGAACAACACATTATTGGGTTTATTATAAATTTTCAGGAACAACAAATTGGATTTTACATTCTCAACTTGATAAAACAAAAGCAGGGTGGACAGTAGTTGGTTTAAACCCAGGAACACCTTATGATTTTAAGATAGAGGCCCGCGATGGGGTTTTAGGCACTTCAACTTTGCTCAAGACAAGTAATATTGTAACAAAAACAACACAATCAACTCCTTCGCAGGATATTACTCCGCCAACTGTTACTGTTTCTCACACTCCTACAAGTCCAGGGGTTAACCGGCAGGTTACAATAAACGCCTCTGCAACTGATAATATTCAAATGGCTGACATAGATATCTACGTCGATGATGTCGAAAGAACGCAAAAAGTTTGCTCGCAACAATTAGCACAGCAGATAACTTGCATTTACACAACTACTTTCAGCACACAGGGTCCGCATACTTATTTTGCACAAGCAGTTGATCAAAATGGAAACACTGCCCGCGATCCTCCTGGAACTGGAACAAAAATTTTCACAGTTGGGCCAGCTGTTACACCAACCAATCCAACTGCTGCAATTGTTTCAATAACTCCAAATCCTGCAAACCTTAGCCAGCCAGTTACTTTTACAGGAAGTGGGACTGCTCCTGCTGGAAGAACAATAGTTGGGTATGAGTGGAATTCAAGCAGAAATGGATTTTTGAGTTCATCGGCAACTTTCACTAGGTCAACTCTTGCACAAGGAGTTCACACAATTACTTTCCGAGTAAAAGACAGCACTAATGTTTGGAGCGACCCTGCAACAGCAACTCTTACAATTGGGCTAGCTTCTCTGCCATCACAGTTAACCGCAACAATTAATTCAATAACTCCTTCTGCTCCAAGTTTTGGGCAGGAAGTGAACTTTGTTGGAAGCGGAACCGCATCTTTTGGAAGAACAATAGTTGGCTATGAGTGGAGTTCAAACATTGATGGTGTTTTGGGCACAGCAAGCTCCTTCACAACTCGTGATTTAAGCGTTGGAAGCCATACAATTACTTTAACAGTAACAGATGATGCAGGAGCAACAGCATCAACAACAAGAATTTTAACTGTTAAACAGCAGTCCCTTGGAAGCCCTGTTCAAGTTGTTCCAAGATTTGTAACTTTGGGAAATGTTGTGCGTGCATATAATGTTACTCCAGGATATCCAAATGTATTTTGTAAAATTACTTATGGAGATCAGGACGTTCCATGTGGAACTTTTGTAAAAAGCCAATTTGCAGAAGTTTGCCCGAGAGTAAGACTCAACTCGCCTGTTCTTGAATTCGATCTTATTGAGAACAAAAGCCATTTATTTTCAATTGCACAGAGCGCATCTTCAACAATTCCAATTGAGCCAATTGTTGGAGGAGGAGAGTTAGAAGTTCAGCTGCTCTCTCCCTCTGGAAGCGGAGACCCTCAAAATTTTGGAACACTTGCAGATGAGGACTTTTTGCCAAGCGGATTAAAACTCGAGATCGGAACTCCGGTTAATATAGACAAGGTAAAAGTTGGAGCCAATTATGTCAATGGGGTTTTCTATTCACTCTACAAAGCAAACAACTGTGGATTAAAAGAGATTACTCCATTAACCCCAATGGACTACTTTGGTAGACAGAGAAACTTTTTTGTTTCATTCATTCAGCCATCGGATTGTGAACTTGGGCAAACATGCAATTATGTTGGAGAAGTGATTGCACTAAATGGAAAGGAGCGCGGTGGTTTGCTATACGGCTTTTCTTACTCAAGGCCGCTTGGAATAATTGCAACAGCTCCAACTTCCTATGATTTTGGAAATGTTACTCCTCCTTATACAGCAACAATCACTATTACAATCGAAAATACTGGGCCGGAATTAATCCAGAATCTAAGCGCAGCAACTAATTCTCCAAGGCTTACTCTATCGCTGGATAAGTTAGCACTGCAAGGAGGAGAAACAGCAGTGCTTTCAATAACTACCTCATTGGCAGCGACAGCAACAGCAGGAAACTATAGAGATGAGATTAACATAACTTCGGCAAGCGGAGTAGATGTTGACAAAAAAGTAATTCCGATTACTTACAATGTAGTTGTGCCTGAAGAGATAATATTACCTCCGCCACCAGAAATCATTCCTCCCCCACCAATTACAATAGGTGCAACAGTAAGCCCAGGAACATGGGATATTGGAAAGGTTGCACAAAATAAAATGGTTGAACAAAATTTCGCATTTGGAATAACAGCCGATCCTGCAGATGTAAAAGTTGAGGTGGGCATTCCTTTGGAATTTGCAGATAGTTTTGTTTCTGAGAAAGCATCTATAAATGTTGGGGGCGGGGAAACAAGAACTAAAGTTGCATTTACAGCAAACAAAGATATTGGAACTTACTCGACAAAAATATCTTTTATATTTACAAAGCCAGGACTTACTCCTGAAACAATTGATGTTCCGATAACATTTGAAATTGCTGAAGACATACAAGGGCTACTTGATGCGGCAAAGTCAGAATACAATCAGTTGAATAGCAAATTTGAAAATTTCGATGCGATTTTGGAGAATAATAACAAACTCGCGAGCCAAGTGCAAGAAGATAGGACAAAAGCAAGAGAAAGCTTAGAGGATGCAAAAACAGCTCTTGATAAAGCAGAGAACTCTTTGAAATCAAAGAACAATGAACAGGCAAAGCAATTCATTTCAGAGGCAGATGATAAATTAACAGAGGCGCGCCGTGCAATAAACAACATAAGCAGTGTGGTGAATGATGTTCAGGAAACTCCAAAGAAAAATCTCTTGCCTGTTTTTATAATAGTTATAGTTGCTTCTGCGTTAGGGTTTTTCATTTTTGCAATAAGAGAGGGATGGATTCCATTATACAAGTTCCCGTGGCTAAAGGATTTGTTTGAGAAAATTGGACTAGGAAGTTTGATTGAGAAGCCTGTTGACTTGGCTGCAAAGCCAAGATTTACTCCGCAAGCACTTGGAGTTGCAAGGCCTCAGCCGATAGTCCAAAGACCCCCTGGAGCCCCTGGCCAGCCTGCGCCTGTTCGCCCAGTAACGCCTCCAATGACTCCTGAGCAAAGAGCAAAGATGGAGGCATATGCAAGACAGCATCCAGAGTATGCTGCTTACTTGAAACAAAAACAAAGTTCTTATGATAACAGGAGATATGAGTAAATGACAATTAGAATAATCTCAGAGGGAATGTATGATGTGGCGCATGCAGTTTACGCGGCGCACGAGATAAGAAAGATGAGGCCGGATGCTGTCTTTATGGAACTTCCTGTTTCTCCGTTTCAAGAAATTTTGGATGATTATATGGCTGGAAAATTTGGGGAGGAAGGATTAAAGAAAAGATTATTTGGGGCTATTAAAAAGGCCGAAAAGAAAGTTGACCACGATTTAACAGAGAAGTTTTTAGCAGGCCAAGTAGAAGCATGGGAACTGGATTTTATACGGAAAGAGGGGAGAGAAGTGCATGTACTGAAGGCAGCGAAAAAAGTAAAAGCGAAAATTTTTGCAATGGACATGCCATTGGATGAGTTAGAAAAAGAGCTCATAATGGAAGCTGAGCGCGAGCATATTCAAAACGCAAAAGCAATTTTAGCAACGAAAAAACTCCCGCCATTGATCTGGGAACTAAATGAGCTAATTCATTATCCATTTTATATTGTTGAAAGAGTAATACGACACCATGCAATATTGACAACAAATCCTTACAGGCATAATGTAAACGTATGCGCACTCTGCAGAGGAGGCGCTGCATATGACCGAGCAGCCTCATCAATATTATTTGGAATTTTGAATTATCTCCCATTGAGCAGCGAAACAAAATCTGAAATAAAAGTGGCTTACCTTCTCAGGAAAATCGATTACATAAGAGAGAAACATATGGCAGCTGTTGTACTAGAAAAATATCGTGAATTGAGAAGAATGCTGGGCCGAGATCCTAAAGTTTTAGTTATTGTACATTTGTGGAGTGCGCCGAGATTAAAGTGGATTTTAAAGGATTTGGAGTAATAGTTAGACTATCCTAATTTGAGATTCGGTAGGATTTTTAATTGTTTTGCCATGCTCTATGATTCTAGCGGTTCTGGGCGGTAATTTGCCTTTTTCAAATGCAAATGTCATAGCTACTAAGTTTACGCCTTGTGCGCTCAGATTATCATCATTAAAAAAAGTGCTAAGGACAAAACTGATACTGCCGGACTCAACAAGCAAAATTCCTTCATATTCAAGTATCGTGCCATTTAAGAGAGCGTCCCTCAAAAAGGCGCGCAAATCGAGCTTGGGTGCGCCAAGTTTGCGCGTTCGCTCATCAAAGCGCTTAACAACATGAATAGTAAGAGCAATTTTCCATACTTTTGTGTGTGTATCAAATCTAATAATTGGTACTTTCAGCTCTGATAAAATTTGTTTTACCTTTTGCATATTCATATGCAGCTTTTCAGCTACTTCATCGAGGGAAATTCTCCTGTCCTTGTAGAGTTCAATTATCTTCAGCTGTTCAGCAGTTAAATCCATTTTATTCTAAATAAATCCCGGGCTTCATAACATCAGCAATTTTTGCTTTTGGATTAGTAGATTTTTCTGTCTCTAAAATTTCAAATTTGCAATTAAAGGAGGATTCGAAAAATTGCTTTGCTTCTTTCAAAACTTCCAGCTCTTTCTTTGAATCTAAGATTTCTTTGCTGAGCTCGAATTTTTTTGCCCCAAGCTTATTGTAATAATTCACAAGTTCATTTCCAAACTTCTTTAATTCAGGGTTTTGCATAAAATCGCGGATTTGTTTTCCTTCAAGAGTTCCTTTGTAAACCTCGTATTTCCAAGAAGGCACTGCAAAAAGCATAATTTTTTTAGGCTTTTTTTCTATGAGCTGAATTATTTGTTCGACATCTTTGTGAGTGTTTAGAATTAAATTTTCTGAAATTTCAACCTCTTTGCTAATTGCTGTCTCATCAAGAGCTGGCCACTTTTCTAGAGAAATGAGCTTCTTGTTTCCAAGTTTGTTCCAGAATTCCTCTGCTGTGTGTGGGATTAGGGGGGAAAGAATTTTCAGCCAGTTTGCTAAAATTTTCTTTAGCAAGAAATAATTTATGTTTTCTTTTGAGCGCTGATAATAGTAGCCTAAATCATTTAAGAATTCAAAAAACGCCCTTTGAGAGTAATCGCGCATTTTGAAATTTTGTAAGTCCTGTGTTACAATTTTTAGCATTGAATTGAATCTTGATTTAAGCCAAAGGTCAATTGTTGTGGCTTTGCGCCCTGCGCTTTGGGTTTTGTGCTTTATTATTTCATCCGAAAGCTCATAAAGTCTATTCAGCCTTTTTTGCGCAGAAAGAACATTTTTTTCTGTCCAATCAACAACAGCTTCCAAATTCGCTCCGCTAACTATGTAAAGTCTGTACAAATCGGCCCCATATGTGCGAGGAATTTCATCTAATGGAACATCATTTCCTTTTGATTTGGACATTTTAGCTCCCTCGCGGATTAAAAATTCGTTTAAAGTGATTGATTTTGGCCAGTATTTTTCCGGAAATAGTGCAACATGATTGAAAATAAAAAATGTTAAATGGTTTGTTATGTGCCCGACTGCTGTGTGCCTTAAATCGTTTGGATACCAATACTCAAAAGATTCGTGGATTTCATTCAGAACTTTATCTTTTATTTTAGTTTCCTGTGCAATTTCTTTTGAGCTGTGTGCGCCGAGAAAGACATAGTCCCAGAATTTTCTTGTTAATTGCTCCGGCTTGATTTTGTTTGTGCGGATTAAATTTATCACTGTATAAAATGCCATGTAAATCGTGCTATCGGATAGACTTTCAATAATCCAGCGCTCATCCCACGGAAGTTTTGTTCCCAAACCGCGCATTCTTGCGCATGCACGCTCATGAAGCCAGTTAATTGTGCTCTCAAACAAAGGCTTATACATTTGAGGGAGAATTAGCATTTTGTTTAAGCAGTTGCGCGTGTTTTCTTTCCAGCCCTCGTCCCCATAATTTATGTACCACTGGTCTTTTAAAAGAGAAACAACAACTTTTCCACCGCATCTGCACATAACAGGAAGCTCAAGAGCTGTGACCTCATGAAAATTATCAGCAAGATTTAATTCTAAAAGTTTTTTCTTAACTGATTCTCTTGCTTCAGAAACTTTCATTTCTGAAAAGTCTCCAGAATTATTAAGCATAACTCCAAAGTGAAATTCCTTTGAATAGAGCTCTTTAGTTGCGTCTGGAAGTTTTTCATCCATTTGGTTTTTTATTCCGAATTTATTGTACAAATCGCGCGCCGGAACTTCTCCCAGCTCAGGAGTTTTTACAACGCTTATTGGGGCAATTTTTTGAACAACAGAATAATTCATATTATATTTCTTAACAAGATTTTCGTTTTTCTTTAAATCTTCAAGCGCAGCGTAATCAGCAATAGAATGCGCAGGGACAGAATAAACAATCCCGCTCCCAATATCTGGATTTGGGAATTCTGCAGGCAAAATCTGGAGTTCTTTTCCTGTTAGAGGAGCAACACAATTTTTTCCAATCAAATCAAAGCCAGAGATTGTTTTAATTTTTTCAACATTTTTTCCCTGATATGAAAGCTTTTCAAAAAATTCCTTGCTCCCAATCCAGATTTCGTTCTGGACTTTAAATTTATAGTAAGCGGTATTTGGATTTACAAAAATATTTGTTGCGCCGAAAATTGTGTGCGGCATCAAAGTTGCCGCGATTATGTAAGAATCTTGAAACTTGAATTTGATTATAGTATATTCTTCAATTCCGGGCTCTATTGTATCCCCATTTTGAATATCATCCTCGCCAACAGCATTTTTATCATTCACACAATAGAGAACTGGATGAGTTCCCTTTGTTATTAAATCCAAATCTCTTAATCTATGGAACTGCCATTCAATAAATTTATTGTACTCTAAATCGCCGGTTGTAAATTTTCTGCTCCAGTCAATTGAAAATCCCAGACTTTTGAAATCATGAATTATTACATCTGAGAAAAAATCAGCAACTTTCTGCGGCTCGATAAAAGAATCAAGAATTTTTTTTGCCTTTTTCTTGTCTTTCTCATAAAGGCTTATGTATTCCTCGTAAGTTTTAACAGCCTCCTTGTCTGCCTGCTCAATTCTTCGCGAGACTGCTAAAATTGGAGTTCCTGTTATGTGGAAAGCCATTGGCCATAAAACATTTTGGCCCTGCATTCTTTGAAAGCGCACATAGACATCTGCAATGGTATAAGTTCTTCCGTGGCCTATATGCAATGGGCCGGATGTGTAGGGATAGGGCACAGTAATAAAGAGTTTCTTTTTTGGTTTCTCAATCGCGGGCTGAAATGCTTTTTTCTGCTCCCAGGATTTTTGCCACTTCTCCTCGATTTTTTTGAAGGATTCTTCGTAGTTCATTTTAGTCGTATGCATTTAATTTGGGTATATCAATTCCCTTGCATTTTGTCCCTGCACCTTTCAAGCCCAAATTAAATGGTGGGGCCACAGGGATTTGAACCCTAACCTGCTGGTTTCTTCCGAGCGCTTTCATCATATCGAAATATCAGCGCTCCAAACTTATGACGCTAGGCCTATTTTGGGACTGCGAGCGCACAAATTCTTGGCGAGCACAACGCGAAACCAAAGGTTTCGCGTGCATAAAGGAACTTTGTTCCTTTATGTGTCCCTAATGTAGTCCGAAGCGCCAGCCGATTCTAAGTTGCAAAAACGTTCATGTCGGCGGCTGTCTGGAGCCAGCAATGCTCCCGGGTTACACCATGGCCCCGTAATCTAATACTAATCAGCACTTCTTAATAAAAGCTTTTTTACACTTCCTGCTGTCCACTAAAAGTACTTACCACAACTCTTATATATTATAACCTAATTCATGTAGTGATAAGTTAAAAATCATAAAAAGCCGTGTAATTTGTGAAGCTTTTTAAGCTCTTCACCTCAAAAATTGAAAATTTTTGAGGGTAACAAACACGAAGTGTTT
>DVAB01000008.1 GCA_014189685.1 Candidatus Naiadarchaeum limnaeum | reverse complement strand
GGAATTGTTTTAGTCGGATTTTTTGTTTCCTCAGAAAGCTTTACTATTTCCTCAAACCCAAGATACGCAAAAAATATTAGAGAGGCTGCTGAAAAAACTCCGCCAAGCCCTACAGGTGAAAATTCGAAATAATCCACTTTCCCGAAATAAGGGATTCCAATAAAAATTATTGCTATTAATCCAAAAGATTCAATTAGGGTAAAGAGAATTGCAATTCTGGCGCTCTGTTTAATCCCCCAATAATTTACAACACTCAAAAGAAAAATTAGAACAGCTGCTGTTGGGACTAAGGGAGTGTTAAAAAGCGCTGAAAAATATCCTGCAAATCCGAGAGAAACCGCTGCTGCCCCAATGATTCCACTTATTATTATCAAAAGTCCAACTATGAAAGCAAGCTTCTTGTTAAACGCATGCTCAGTATAAACATATTCAGCTCCTGCTTTTGGATACATAGAGCTTAATTCTGCGTAGCTTAATCCAGTTAAAGCCGCAACAGCTGCTGCAAAAAAGAATGAGATCCAAACAGCATTTCCTGCAATTCCAGCTGCTTTTCCAATCAAGGCATAAATTCCTGCGCCAAGAATTATTCCAACGCCGCTCAAAGTTGCGGCAACTAAACCCAGTTCGCGCTTTAAATGGTACTGCCTAAGCTCTTTTTTCATTTATTCACGCAGGGTAAGATAATTCGTACAAAAATGGAAACTGTGATTGAATTCCAAAAATTGAGCTGTAAGATCGGGCAGTTCCAATTGAAACTGAAATATCTCCGTTTAAATCTTTTGGAATATTTTCAAACAGAATATATCCTTCCCTACTCTCTCCTGGAGTGACATCCTCGCCATTGAAAGTTCCGCCAGTTACATTGTAATGATACGGAGGCTGCCGTATAAAACCATTGAAAGAATTGAAATCCTCTTCTGCTTTTCCAACATTTCTAACCCATATATCAGCGCGAAATACTGTTTCTTCTTGTTTGCTCACATCATTGTAGAAAGTATAAAATCCCATGCGCAAAAGTTTGCTCTCAAATAATCCAAAGTTATGCTGTTTGTTAACATCATAAGAGTTTCTTATAAAGCGCGATTCGTAATCAGGAGCCTCTTTAACTGGCTCGACTTTTGGAGGAAGCTGTGATGGTTGAGCAGGAGGCTGTGGTAATTGGACTAGAGCAGGCGGAATAAAAAGAACGATTGTAACTATAACTGCTATCAGAAAAAATATTGTAATTAAGCTGTGGCCTTCGTGGACTTCTTCAGGGGGCGCATCAGCTTCAGGGGGCACTTTAGTCTCTAGAGGAGGTTTAACTTTTTTAGCAGCCATAGTAGAGTATAAAGTTTTTCGGTATATAAGTTTAATCTGTTACACTATTTTCTATGCCAAAAAATCTCATATTTAATTTGTAAAAAAAGAAGTAGTATTCCGAGTAATGTTATAACTACTGGCGGAAAAAAATTTTTAACAAAAGTTTCGGATTCAGTAATCACGCTGCCGTAAACCTCTATGTAAAATCCCCCTCCATATGCTTCTATTTTTATTCTATTATACTTTGGAGTGTAGTAAAAGTCGCTATTATCTTTAATGTTCGCTGGCCTATTTCCGTACCAATCAGGTCCATCATATCGAGTGACAAATTCCCAATTATTAAGAATTTCATTGTACTCATAAATGTTAAAATTTAAGTGACCAAGGGCGCAGCTGGGACAGCTATCACCAGAAGCTCTTATTCTTAATTCTTTATTTGGGGTAACATCAAAAATTTTCCAATCTCCACAATCTCCATAGTTAAACCATGTAGCAGAATTTAGGCCTGTAGATGGATTTGGTTTACTATCTCCCCCGTAACAAGTATTTGTGGGAGCTTCAGAAGGCCAAATTCTTATTTCTTTTGCTTGAGTTGAGCCAGTCGTACTTTCATCAATCGAACCTGCAGAAACAAGCTGAGGTATAAAAATTAATGCAGATAAAATCAAAATTCCTACGATTTTTTTCATCCTTCGCTAATCCCAGAGCAATTTATATCTCTGAGCAATTGCTGCAACTCCTAGAATTACTACAATACCTATAATATACGGGAGATATTTTTCTAAATCAGATGGTAGCTCAGTTGATTTTTCCTTTACCACTTGATATTTTCCTTCGATATTCACAATTTCATTTCCATCAATATTTGAGCGCACTTCAATATAATCAATTTTTTGCTGAGGAGTCGGCTGCGGATATGAATCAGGATAATATGGCTCTGTGATAAATCCTTCACCGGAAGCTATTTGTGTCAATTCGCTTATTGCAGCGCTTGTTTTTTGCGCACTTGCTCCAGAAACAGCGCCTTTTGAAATTGAATATGCTCCTCCCCCAGAAGAGGCTATTCCCGCCAGGGGAGCTGAAATTCCACTTCTCTGAATTTCTGTTTGTGTTGCCAACGGAAAATCAGGCTTTCCCTCAAATTTATACCCATATGGAGCAGAAACTCCAACTGTTAAAACTTCGATAGGAGCGTTTACATCTGTTATAGTTTTAAATTCTAATTTTCCCTCTTTCTCTGCAACTTTAATAGCGCCTGGTACGCTGTACTTAATTGTTATTTTTCCAGCAACCTCATAGCTCGACTGTTTTATTTCATCAAAATCCTTATTTGTATTATTAAATTTCTCAATTAAATCCGGAACTTTCTTCTCTGCTTCCTTTATATTCAGCTCTTCAATTTTCTTTCTCGCCTCTTTTGAGTAAAATGCGCCACGCAATGGAATTTTTACATAGGTTGAACCGCCCCTTACCTCTGTTTTAATATCCAAGTTTGTATCAAAATAATCAGATCTGTAATAAACGTTGCTTCTTATTTTTCCATTGCTGCAAGGCGGTGGATAGTATGAGGGAGAGCGCGCTGTTATATCTACAGCCCCTTCTGCATATGGCACTGTATAAACGCAATCTTTAGAAAGTGAAATTAGTAATTCACGCTTTTCAACCTGCTCCTTTACATACCAAATTGAAACATCAGCGTAAGGAATGCGCAGAGTTATTTCATCAACAGCCTCGTCTCTTAAAGTTTCTGCATTTAGAGTTGCTACCAAAACTGCTTTTCCTTTTTCATCAAATGTTATTGAACTCGATACATAGTTGTACTGATATGGGTAAGTAACTGCTGCCTGAGCAGAAATTGCATTAAGCAAAATTATAAATGTTACAATTCCAATAAAAACATAAGGAAAAATTTTTCTCATTTTTGCCTCACTTCACTATTGTAAGCGCCTCTGCTGCCCTTCCATAAAAGCCATAGTAGATAGCTACGCTCT
Source organism: Candidatus Naiadarchaeum limnaeum (assembly GCA_014189685.1). Lineage (GTDB taxonomy): Archaea > Undinarchaeota > Undinarchaeia > Undinarchaeales > Naiadarchaeaceae > Naiadarchaeum > Naiadarchaeum limnaeum. The sequence continues at coordinate 33,851 of DVAB01000008.1, read as the reverse complement.
TGAATGGGGCTAAAAGCGCAAGCAGATTTATCGCTAGTAACAACATGTAAAATCCAATTAAAATTGCAATTGGGACTGTTGCAAAATAGCTTATATCATAAACCTGATGCAAATAGCGCGCAAGCATAATAATTGAAACAACTCCTGAGAATACTGTCAATGTTTTAAATATCATATCCCCTGAACCCAAATTGTTTAGGGCTGAGAGAACATATGCTGGCGCAGTAAGCAAAAGCATTATTGGCAAATAGCTCCACGAAATTGAAAGAACACTTAGGCATTTCTTAAATGGAGATTTTATGAGTAGGACTTCTCGCCCCCCAAACAAGCGCAAAAATACTGCGAGCAAAGGATAGGCAAAAAGAACCGTTAAACCGTTTACAATTGCTGTTTTGTATGCATCGTGGAAAATAAATGTTTTGTCAGTTGAAAAGATTCCGCCATAAATTCCTCCAACAAGGGCTGAGAAAATCAATAAAAGCACAATTGAGCGCGCTATAAATGCATGCTCACTGCGCGTGATTAAAAGTGCAACATTTCGCGGCCTGAGCAAGAGATCTGAAAATGTTATGGTGTGGCTGATTTCAGATTCTGTTTCTTTTTTCATCGCATAGGAAGAGTATTGGAGAGTATAAATACTCTTTTTAGGCTTCGAATGAATTCGTAGTTATTCTTAAATAGGCTTGCATCTAAAATGCATCGGAGTTGGGATGAAAAAACCGCCTTCAATAATTGTTGCACTAGATATTCCTTTACAAAAAGCCTCAAGGCTTGTTAGGGATTTGGAAAAAGTTGAGGATAAAATTGCAGCGTATAAAATTAGTTCTCTGCAAGTTATGGAATCTGGATTAAAATCAGTTGTTGCCGAATTAAGGCTTGCAACAAAGCTCCCATTAATCTATGACCACCAAAAAGGTGCAACAGATATTCCAGAAATTGTTGAGCAGCAAGTAAAATCTGCTTCAGATTATGGAGTTAACGCATTTATTGGAGTTCCGCAGGGTGCTGGCAGTAAAAGTTTGGAAAGTTTTGTTAGTGCATGCCAGAGAAATAAAGTTGAGCCAATTGTTTTAATAGAAATGTCCCATTCTGAAAGCGATAAGTATTTGCACACAGATTATGCGTGGAGGGTTTTTCAGGACGCGGTTGGATTGGGGGTTAGGCACATAGTTGCCCCGGGAAATAAAGTTGAAAGATTAAAATTAATTCGAGAATGGATTAAACAGAGTGGAAAAGAAATTTCTATTCTCAGTCCGGGAATTGGAGCACAGGGCGGAAAAGCAAAAGAGGCTGTCCAAGCAGGAACAGACTATCCGATTATAGGAAGGCAGATTTATGAAAGTGAAAATCCTGCTAAAGAAGTTGAAAAAATTTACAAGGAATGTTTAGAGGGATTTAAGAAAAGAAAATGAAACAACTAAAGAAGAAAAATATCAAGACGGTAAAAAAATTCAAGGAATCGATTGAGCGCGCGCTTTGGGATGCAAAAGCTATTCAAATTAATACTGAAAAACAATTCACTCTTGCTTCTGGAAAATTAAGCCCGATTTATATTGATTGCAGAAAGTTGATTTCATTTCCAAATGTGATGGATCAAATAGCGGCGCGCGCAAAAGAAATAATTGAGAAAAATATTGGAAACGTGGACGTTCTTGCTGGCGGAGAAACTGCAGGAATCCCTTTTGCTGCATGGATTGCTGCTAAACTTGGGATGAAAATGGTTTATGTGCGCAAAGGCGCAAAGGAATATGGAACAGGAAAACAGATTGAAGGTGAGCTCGAGAATGGAGATAAAGTTTTGCTTGTAGAAGATTTAATTACAGATGGAGGAAGCAAGATTTCTTTTATTGAGGGAGTAAGAAATTCCGGCGGCCGCATAAATGATTGCTTAGTTGTTTTTGATAGAGAACAGGGTGGTGCACAAAAATTAAGTGAGTTGAAAGTGAAACTTTGGAGTTTGACAAATTTGAGCAGGACTTTGGAGTTTGGATTGAGAAATAAATATATTACGCAGAAAGAGTTTGATACAGTAAAGCAGTATATCGCAAACAACTAACTGTGCGGATGCGCTCTTTTTCCCCAGTGAAGTTTGTTCCAGATTCTTTCGTGAAAATAATAAATTGTAAAGCCAGTGAGATTTCCGACAACAGTCACAATAAGCGAGGTTTCGACTTGTTTAAATATAAGATAAAAAACTATCAAGTCAACTGCAATTGAAACAGACCAAAAAGTCGCTGATTTTAGAATAGAGCGCTTGTGCGTTGAAAAATAGGTGAATTTTTTTTCTTTTCTCATAGAGCAGTGATTTGCGTAGATTAATTTATAAAGATTTGCAAAAATAGCGCCCCCGGCCTGGTTTGAACAGGCGACCTTCTGGTTAACAGCCAGACGCTCTACCACTAAGCTACAGGGGCAAAAGCGCGGCTAATTAGTTGTATATTTTTGTATTAATATGTTTAGAATTTAAAGATTCACACCAAAATCTTCCTTGATTACATTTAACGCAACTTGTGTATAAGTTCGATCAATCCCTTCCAGCGCAAGGGTTTTTTTAATAAAATTGTTTAAATCGTTCACGTTTTTAAACCGTGCAACAATAACAGAGTCAAAATCTCCTGTAACATCATAAACCCCACATACATGCGGATCTTTGGCGATTTTTTCCTGCACTGGCAAGAGCATTTTTCCTTTTGCTTTCAAACTTATTACTGCTGTGAGCTCGAAGCCGACTTTTTTGGGATCAATATGAGCAGAAAAACCTTTTATAACTCCTTCTCCGCGCAAATTTTTCATTCTATTTATCACAGTTACAGTTGATACGCCGAGTTCTTTTGCAATTTCCCTCAGAGAACGACGCGCATCGTCTCTAAGTGCGCGCAGTAGCTTTACATTTGTTTGATCTATATCCATATTTAGACTTAAAACTTTACTATTTTTAAACTTTTCGCTTAAAAACTTTATGTTTATTAAGAAAAATGGCAAAAAAGCTTTAATATTAATAATATCTATCAGGGTATGTGAGCACTATGGTAACTGCATTCGTATTCATAACAACAAGAACAGGAAAAGAGAAGGATGTATTACACAAAATACTCCGTGAAAATACAGTGAAGGAAGCGACTACGGTTTATGGGGATTATGATATTGTTGCTAAGATTGAAGCAGAAACTGTAGATAAGCTGAATGAGTTCATTATAAAGCATTTGCGCGGTTTGCAAGATGTTTCAAGCACAAATACGCTTATTGGATTGTAAAAGCAGAAGAAAAAGAGTTTTTGCAGAATTCAATAAGGCCGACGCCGTATGAGTTTTATAGGTATTTGGAGGTTTAGGGCAAAAACTTTTTGCCATCAATTTTCTCAGGCAGATATTTCTTTGCAACAAATTCCAAGCTTTTGCTAGCGAGCGCCTGCTGCTCGATTCTGACGCCTTTTTCCTTCATCAACTTAAGTTGGCGAGTCCAATCTTTAGAAGCTTTAAACCATGGATATTCAAGCTCCTCATTTATGCGCTTTACGTCAACGTCTTTTAATCGCTCAGTAACATTTTGCAATTTGTATTCATCAATATCGTCCATTGTCATTCCAACATAGCTGCAGTTTGGAACTGCGTATCTGTCAGATAAGTGCGCCAACTCAATTGAGCCGTATTTCAGAACAGAGTAAATATAGAATCCATATGGATCGCCATCAACAAAGGCAATCACAGGCAATTTTAGTTTCTGGTTTAAAATTTTTATAAATCTTCTTACACCGCGCGGAAACATTCCTTCTCCTGTCACAAGCAGACAATTGTTTTCCTTCCAGAATTTTTCCTGAATTAAACGGGACATCATTGCATCGTTTTCAACTGCCAAGATATAGTCTGCTTTAAAATTTACAACCTCAACATCCTCGACAAAACCAGGAATTGCCCAGCCGCCTCTTCCGAGTTTTGAGCAGTCAAAATCGCTTCCAGCCTGGCTTAAAGTAATATTTCCATAAATTGAGCCGCGGGATTTTGCTTCTACATGCAAGCGCTCTCGCAAAATATCAAGAGAGGCTTCCAAATCATCCAGAACTCCTCCGGATTCAATATCGTCCTCAAATGTATTGTCTTTTGAATTTGGCAAGGAGTGTTTTAGGTTGTAGTACAACTCACGTTTTCCTACTGTGCGGCCACTTTCAATGTATTCCTTACATGCGCTTGCAACTAAAACAGATTGCATGAATTTGCGAGTGTGAGCAACATTCAAAAATCTTCTATGCGCAAGTTTTTCGCCAAGAACTAAAAGTTTTTTTGCTTCGTCAAAAGTTATATTTGACTTTGCCCTAATTGGGAGTGGAAATGCAGGGGATTCCTCTTTTTTAATTTCTCCAGCCAGCTCAGCTCCAAATTCCTCAAGCTTTTTTACAGATTCTTTATCAAGTTTTTCTTCAATTTTTTCTTTTTTTGTGGCCATACATATTCACCTCACTCCTCAGATACATCTCCTTCCTCTACTTCTTCCTTCTCTTCCTCAGGCTCTTTTGAAAAATCTTTTCCAAATCTATCGTACACTAGCTTTTCAAGCTTTTTAATTAAAGTTTCCTCTTTTTCGCCTGTTAATTTGGTAAGGGCTTTAGCAGTCTCTGGGATATACTTTTCAAATATTTTCTTTTTCTCTTCCCTCTCAGCAGCGCGCCTTTTTCCCCCAAGGAAAATTTGCAAATCCCTGAGAATTTGCATCAAAGCAAAACGGATTTCCTCGTAAATCTCTTCTTCCTCTGCAATTGATTGTTTTCCCGCACTCGTATAAGGAACATGAGTACTGATTAAATTTACAAAAATTGTAATCGGTTCGTTTTCTAAATCTTGAACATGATATCGTTTCCATTCAATTGAGTTCATCGCTGCGGTTGTTACACAAGCGCCACCATCAAAAAGCAAAGGAGCTCTGTTTGCGAATCTCATAAGCTCGGCCCTTTTTCCTTCAGGGGTTTCCCTTCCCGCATTTCCTGCATACGCGATTGCAACTTCAATTAAAAATGGAATTCCGCCTTTGTAAACTCGAGGTTCTCTTGTTCGAGCCATTACAAATTCAGGCTGCAAAAGACTTTTGAGCGCTTTTTCAATTGTTTTTTCTCCAATCGGGATCAAACCCATAGCAGGCGGAGCCATCCACTTAATTTTTTTAAAAGCTTGGGCCAATTGCTCAGCCTGTGTCCACTCTATTTTTTTGGGAGAAATTCCCAAATCAAAGTTAACAAGTTTTTGAATCTCTGCAACTTTATCTGCGCTTACACGAGTTAATTCATTCACAAGGAAAGATGAAACTTTATGCGCAGTTGAGTGATGCGCCAGCTCAAGCAAATCATGAGTCTCAACTCCAGAGGGATGGGGTTTTGATTCTACTGGGCGCTGAGGAATTTCTTTCACAACACGCTCAAAAACAACTTCGTTTTCTGGATCTTTAAACTTAATTTTTGTATGTGGGTTCGCGGCTGCGGTCCAGCGAACGTATTCATAAGGCCCTTTTTGCCCTTTTGTATATTGAACTCCTTTGAATTCAGAGGAAACAAGAGTTCCTCGCCACTCCCCGCTTTGAACTTTTTTGTCAAGAATCTTTGGAGCGCCAGCCTTTGTATCAAGCATGACATGAATTTCAATAATTTTTCCCTTCCCTGTTCCGGATTTTACATAAGTAGGCTTTCCAGTAGTCATCTGCGCAAACAAAACTGCTCCTGAAGCTCCAATTCCCTGCTGGCCGCGCAATTGGATATTTCGGTGGAACTTTGTTCCTGCAAGCAATTGTCCGAAAACTTTCTCTATATTTGCCTCTGGGATTCCAGGACCATTGTCCTCAACAGTTACCTTGTAATGCTCAGCATCCTTTTCTCCAATTTGCTCAACTTTAACTTTTAAATCTGGCAAAATTCCTGCTTCTTCACAAGCGTCTAAAGAGTTTGTTACCAATTCATGAATAACAGTTGTAAGCGATTTAACTTTTCCAACATATCCAAGATATTGCTTGTTTTTTGCAAAGAACTGGCTAACATTTACTTCCCGGAATTCCTTGAAAAGCTCCTCGGCCGAAACTTGTTTTATCGGCCCTTCCTCTTCCTCAACTTTGGCTTTCAATTTTTGCTTTTCCTTCTGCGCCATATATTACCACTCCGGATTTATTTTTTGAAATTTCCTTTTCGTAAGCTTCGCACATAAACTTTTGAATTTCTTCCGTTCGCATTCGCGAAAGTGCGTAATATTCTGTCAAACTATTTAAAAGTTTTTGAATGTTTTTTGGGAGATTTTCAATATTTTTTTGGGTTATTCGCCAAGGATAGGCTGCATAAACATATGCACGCTTTATATCTTCGCTTTGAACAGGGACCTCAACTTTTACATAGCTTGTCTCATATCTGTCAAGAGGCGGAAGCACTTTTATCAGTTCAAGCGCAGGGCCATCAATTGTTAAGAGCGCGCCCTCAGGAACATTAAAAGTTCCTGCTTCTGCAATTACAGTCTCAATTTTTTCCCCGTTTATTTTTTGCCCTTTTATAGGAATGGCTGCATTTGCTCCTTCGTGAGTTGCTGCGACTAATCGCTGAAAGTTTGTTAGGCTTGCTTCTCTGTACGAGATTGAGATTTTATCAAAGTCAACATTATTTTTTAGGCGCGCCTCAACAACTTCGCGAAAGCGAAGAGTGCCGTAGACATAATAAGCTATCATAATGCGCCAGCCTCTCTTCCTAACATCCTAAACACTGTATTGTGCATTGCACCCTCACAAAGCATTGTTATTGCGCGTGCGGCAAGCTCTGCATTTTCTAATTTTCCAATTATTGAAACTGTTTTTCCATAGACAACAATATCAGTGTCAGTTATTTCTGCAATTCTTTGCTTTGATTTTCCTTCTGTTCCGATTATGCGGCCCTTAATTCTTTCAAGGGCATTTTTCTTTTTATGTGCGTATTCATTTAAGTCAATAATAATTAAAACAGCTTCCTCATCCAACAAACGAAATGCTGTTTCCTTAACAAATCCACGGCCAATTGCCTTTATCACATCTCTGGCACGCCAAGTTCCAAGTGGATCCGGAGTGTCTTTTTTCTCGTAAATTTCGATTTGTTCTGTTTTGCGATCAATTTCTATTTTAGTGTGCGTGGCGTTCTCTATCTGAGGAATTGTTTGCTTGTCTGCAAGCAGTACCTTGAGTCGCTCACTGGTAATTTTGATATATTCGACCATGGTTTTAAGCAGGCTTTTTTATACAATTGGATGAGCAGATATTTATACTTAATTGCAGCGCTGCATAGCGGTTTTAGCTTAAAAATTGGCAAGTTTTGGGCTAATTATTATCCATATGGTAAATAAATTAGGCTTTTCCAACCTGAATTTTGGCTAAGATCTCCTGCCTGCTAAATTTCAAGCCGAATTTTACAAAATACCTCACAAAATTCTCAGCATCGCGCTGTAGAAACATTTCTGCATTTAGCTGATTTTTTAAAACTGCTTGCGCAAAGTCAATCAAATATGGCTCGTTCAAAAATTTCATCAAAACATTGAACTCTGAAAAATCTGCGTGTACTAATTCTGCCTTTTGATAAAGATTTTTCAGGTTATCAAGCAAAAGTTTGGAAAGCTTTTTTGGATTTTTAATCTGATCTGCCGAAATTGCGTTCAGAGGCGACGCCGGATCTGAATTATTTCCTATAAAACTCATGACTAAAATATTTCTTAAAACTTTAAATGGCTTTGGAACTCTTACTCCGGCATGAAAAGCGCGGCCTAAATTCCTGAATTCCTTTTTTGCCCATTCAAAAACAATCTCGTGTTTTCTCCCATGCAATCTAAATCTGGGGTCTCCTTCAATGTAAGGCGCAATGTCCTTGAAACCTGTTGTCTCAATCCTGAAAATTTTTACAGCGCGCAGCTCTCCTTTTATATAGCCCTTAAAAACATCCGCTTCCTTTCCGGTTGAGATCACACCCCCCATAGAATCAATAATATTTAACTTCATTAGCTTGCGCAATGCGCCAATTGTTTGCGTGTCAAAAACTCCTTCCTCAATCTTGCGCTCGTATTCTAATGGCTTTCTGCGTAAATATTTCTTAACCATTTTATTGCAAATCGCTCTCTTTTAGAAATCCCTTTTTAATTAAATGATTAACCTGAGTTCTTGTATATCTATAGAGATAATCGCCCTTTTCATTTGACTGAACAACCCATTTTTGAATTAAAACAAAATCTCCAGGATTGATGTAAACTTTATATCTGATTTTTCCAGGAATCCTGCAAGTTCTTGTATATCCATCCATGCATTTTACCAATAATTTTTGTCCGTAATCCTCTAAAACAACGCCAATTACCTCACGATTTTTTGAATTCGGCAATCTTATACGAATAAATTCTTCTGGAATTCCCCCACCAGCAGCTGGCCTAGCTGGCGTTGATATTTTGCCGCGCGCTACCTCCTCAAATCCCTCCTCGTAAGCATCAAAGACTTCCTGCTCCTCTTTTTCAGTGAGCTGTTTTTTCTGTTCCATGGCTAAAGTGAATGGAGAGCAATGTATTTAAATATCTTCACCTGTATTACAAAGCCTAATCAAGATAGTTTTATGGACATTCAAAAATCAAGCATGTATCCAACAACAAAGCTCACTCGATTTGAGCGCGCTAGAATTATTGGCGCAAGGGCTTTGCAGATTTCTATGGGAGCGCCAATTCTAATTGACCTTCCAAAAGAGCTTACAGTTCCAACTGAGATTGCTGTTTCTGAATTTAAGAAGCGCGCGGTTCCAATGACAGTTGTGCGCAGAATTGAAGGACGAGCTTCTGTTACTATTGACATCTCAAGCGCGGATTTGGAAGAGATGTGGTATTAGAGTCCACGCACAATTTGCACATGCGGCACTCCTTGAATTTTTAAAACACTACTCGTAGCAACTAATCCAAGATCAATTGCTTTGCTAATTGTTTTTTCTCCAACTAAATTTGCAATTGTTGCTTTTTTCAGTTGTTTCCCGAATTCTTCTGCTGAAATTTCGCTGCCGCCGTAAAAATCTTTCTTTACCTCTAATTTCAATCCCTTTTCAGAATCGTGAAAAGTTTTCCCGAGCAAATCTGAATCGCAGGCTGCAATTAAAAGATCAGTTTTTCCGTGTTTGTATTCTTTGTAAGAAATCATTCAGCTCACAATTTTCTTACTGTATATTTTGCCCCGCAGGCCTTGCACTTTACCTGATCTATGTGCTCAACTTTTCTGATTTCAGTGTCTGGCTTTTTGCATTCCTTGCATAGAACAAACTCTTTAATGTACAAATCTAATTTTTCGTTCAGAACTTCTACCTTCTTCGGTCCCTTCAAAACCAAACGCTGATCTTCAATTTCCCCAAAAGTCCCTGTCTCGGCCTGCAAAAATTTCAACAAGTGCGCTGGGTCACGGCCCAAATTTTTGGCCACTTCAATAAAGTTTTTTATAATTGTTTTCGCACCCTCAATAAAACTTTCAAATTTTGGGAGCTCGAATCTCCTCTCTTCTACTGCTGTGGCTGGCAAATTTTTTCTAGCGCGCTGCAAAAGTTTTTCATAGTCCATAGTTAATCAATCCTCTTCACAAACCCTTTCTTGGGCTCATATAAATCGCCCTTTATTAATAGATTCCTAATCAGTTCAATTGTGCGATCCTCTTCGATGCTTAAAGAGTTTGATAAAGTTTCAATTTTCACTCCGCTTCCTGAATCAAGCTCTGAAACTTTTAGCAAAACCGCAGATTCCATATCAATCTCTGAAATTTCCTCTCCGCCCTTAACAGATGCATCTACAGCTAACTCGAGCTTGCGCAGTGTTTCGTAGTTCGAATCAGAAATTTTTTTCATAATCAAAGGAGCAATGTAAACCTCTCCCTCGTACTCCCTAACAAACCCAAAAATATCAATTAAATCTCCAGCAATAACATTTGTAATTCCTGAAACAGATTGCTGAAAAAATTTAGCTCTCATTGTTTCTGTCCCGTCATCCAAAGTCAATGCGGCATAATTCCCATCATTAGAGACAAATTTTTCAACAATACGCCCCAAAATCCTTATCCTTGAAAGTTCTTTTCCGTTTTTGGCGCGCAAAAACTCTCCGGCATCATTTTTTACAAATTCCCCATTAACAATATCTGCTATTCTGGCTTTTATAAAGTGAAACCCCACTGGCAATATTCCCACCCCTAACTAAAATACAACTAAGCTGATTATAAATCCTATTAATGAAAAGAAAACAATTGGCGGAAGCGCAGGGATTGCTCCAACTTTCTTTTGCATTAAAATTAAATGAATAAAGAATAATCCTACAAATGCCCCTAAAATAATTGAAATTGAAGAAAGCATGCCGAATTTAAGGGCAGCAACTGCAAAAACAATCGGAAATGCAATATCTCCTGTTCCCAAAAGCAAAAATCTTCCTGTCCCTGGCTGAGCATCTTTTACTTGCGCTCGTACATCTCCTGCTCTATCCGGAACTATGATTGAGAAAGGAACTCCTTTCTCGAGCAAGCCCTTGAACAAAGTTATCATATGCTTGGTTCTATAAACCGCAATAACATCATAAACAGAAAGAACTGCTAAAATCACAAGAACAGCCTCAAAAGAAAAGAATAATCCTAGAGTTGCTGATATTCCTGATACTGCAAATATAAGTGCAAGGTTTTGCGAGAAAACATTTGGCCATACGAATCTTAATAGAACTAGTTCAATTGCTATTAGAATTGCGGCTTCCTCTGGAACAAAAACTAAAAATACAGTTTCAGCGCCCACAAAAATTAAAAACGCAAGCAAAAATTTAAAAAATACTCTTGTTTTGAAAAATTTTAACAAAAGAATTAATCCAACGGTCGCAACTGCGAACGAAATTAGAAATGTAAAAATAGAGCTTGTTGTTTCTGCAGGAATAATCATTTGTTGGAGAAAGAACCGATAGCCCACATATAGACCAATTGCCTGAATAAGCAAAAACATTATGCTTTCATTCAAAAACAATTTCCAGCGCATATCATCAGCCATAATTCTCAGCTATAGCTTAATTTTCAAGGTTTATAAAATCTCTGTTAGGCGCGCTGAATATATCCAGGCCGCGGCTCAAACAGATCTCCTTTTTCCTTTAACTTGTTTATGACTTCCATCGCCGCTATATTATCAATTCCCTGCCCCTTTGCCTTAACTAAAATATCCTCAATTGGAACCGCTTTGCCAACTCCTTCAGTCAGCTCATTCACAATTGTGAGCATTGTATGCATTCTTCCGCGCTGAACTGAGGAAATTCCTATATCTATTCGATCAATATCAATTCTTCCTGTCTCTGGCTCGTATCCAACAGCGCGCAATGAATACTCCAACAAACGAATTGCTCTCCTTGCATCATCAACTGTTACTTCACCACCCAAGCGAACACGGGCTGAAGCCTCTGAAATTCTTATTAATGCTTCCAGTTGCCTCGGTGTTAAAGCCACTGTCATTTCCCCGCCTTCTTCCCTGTACTTTGAACGCCAGGAAACATAGAAGCTCTTTATGATTTTCTTTGCATCCTCAGTTAACTTCGGCTTGGAAGTTTTCTTTGCATATGCTATGTATTTTCTTATCAAATCAATGGACAATTTTGGCTCAATTCTTTCCGGAGCGGTTAAGGATTCAAGAACATGATCTGCTAAAGCGGTATCCTTTTCAGGCCCAGGAACATCCTGAATGACGAATTTCAAGTCAAACCTGCTCAATACAACAGCTCCTCCTGTTCCAAGGTCGATTTGATCAATCAATGACTTATAAGTGTCAAATCTTCCATATTTTGGATTTGCAGCTGCCAAAATTGTTGTATCAGCATTTAAAGTTGTAACAATTCCTGCCTTTGCAATTGAGATTGTTCCCTGCTCCATTGCCTCCAGCATCGCAGACATGTCATCCTTGTCCATCTTATCAAATTCGTCAACACAAACAATCCCCTTATTGGCAAGAATCATAGCGCCTGCCTCAAGAATAAATCCCCCTGTAACCTCATCCCGCACAACAGCTGCTGTTAATCCTGCACCAGAAGCTTTTTTTCCTGAAACAAATCTCCCTTTTGGGGCAAGCCGTGAGACATACCACAGCAATTGAGACTTTCCAACCGCAGGGTCCCCTATGAGGAATAGATGTATATTGCCGCGAATTTTTGTCCCGTCTGGCTGGGACTTCGGAATTCCGCCAAAAAGTTGCAAAAGGATAGCTTCCTTAATCTCTGGGTATCCGAATATTGAAGGGGCTATGCTCGTGATGAACTTTTCATATAAGTGCGGATCTTTTGCAAGCTTTTTAATCGCCTTTTCATCCTCTGAATTCAATTCTATTTCCTCAAACTCGCGCTCAATTGGCTCAACATAATTCGCGTCAATGTATAAATCGTATTTTGTTAACTGCGCGCCAGCCCTTGAAACAGCAGGAATTTTTCTTAAAAGTCCTGTTATCTTAATCCTGTTTCCAGGGAGAACTTTTTTGCTTTCTTTTGGGGAAACAATATCATCTGTCAAATGAACTGGAAGATGAGCTGGTTGCTCGCTTCCAACTATATCTTCAGGTGGCTCCTGAATCTGAATTATTTGAGAATCAACAAGATCGACTTTTTGAACTTTAAAATATCCCCTCCCACCGCATGCTGGATCATCGCAAACAAACGGAGAGCGGATTTTCCTTCCAAACTGCGACATAATAATCGGTTTTCTGCATACTGGGCATTCAAATTCAATTCGAATAGCCTCTGGCCTTACTTCTGTTGTCCCTTTTACAATTCCCTCAATTGTTATAAAACGTTCAATGTGCTCTGCTCTTATATCCCTTATAGTAACCTCTGATTCTTTTGGAGAATTAAAAAAGCGAACATTAATCTTATAATCGCCCTCAATTGGAAGGTCAATTTCAAAAATCGCATCCTGAGCAACTCGCAACGCCTCTTCTGGATTTGCAAGCAAAAAATCAGCGATCTCTGTATCAAATTTTTCCAAATCTACATAATCAACCAAAAGAGATTTTCTCTCAGGATAAACTTTTGCAATTTTTAAAAGCTCAGCATAATACTTTCTGCTGTTCGCCTCGCGGAAAAATTGCACAAAGCGCTCAATAGAATTATTTATTTCAACTTTCGTTGTTTCTCGAGTCTGATACGTGATATCATCAGCAGTTAATTTTTTAGCCATGAAGAACGCCCACTCCCGGCGGGGATAAGAAGTAAAGAATTATGGTATATAAAGTTTTTCTAACTGTAGAATACTTGTTGGAGTTTATACGACCTTAATTTTTTTAAGCTCTTGGATCAAGCGCGCAACTCCTTTATCAACATCAGATGGTTTTTTTCCTCCAGTGCAGACAATTTTTCCGCTTCTAAACAATAAAAAGACAACTTTTGGCTCAGCTATTCTAAAAACCAACCCGGGGAATTGTTCTGGTTCAAATTCAGCATTTTCAAGTGAAAAGGAAATCTTATCCAGATTTAATTCAACTCCCAAATCAGAGCTTGCAACGATATTTTGGATTGTAATCTTTGCAGGCCCGCGAACTTTTACGCCTGCAGTGCGAATTTGTTTCAAAGTTTTCTCAATTGCAAGCTTGATTATTTTTGGCTCCTTTGCGCCAGTACAAACCATTTTTCCGCTTGAGAAAACAAGAATTGCAGCTTTTGGATCAACCAATCTCAAAACTAATCCAGGGAATTGTTCAGGCTCGTACTCCGCATTTGGAAGAGTTGCTGCAATTTTATCAAGATCAAATTCAGCATCAACACTCGCAGATGCAACAACGTTCTCGATGCGAACCTTTGGCTTTCCGATCAATTTTCTTTTTTTAGAAACAGGTTTTGCTTTTTTTGCCATTTTTGAGCGTTAGCGATAAAATGCAAGGAAGCTTTGCTTCCGAAGCATAAGTGGAGCTTTATATAATATATAAGGGGGTATATAAAGGTGATTTTTATGCTATATGTAGCAATTCATCTAATAATTCGAGCGATGGATTAACTCTGGATATTTTTATCGGCTCAACTTGTAATCCGATTTTAACATTTTTTGCACTTGAACGTTGTGTATCCCTAATGGCGCTCCATATATCACATGCAATTTCAATTGATTCCCTCTCCATATTTGTGCTTTTTAGTAACCGATTCCTATTAGCTTCTGGAATTTTAACAAGTAGTTTTTCCATAAAGTCAAGAGTTTTTACACTTGGAACAATACAAAAGCTGAAAAAAATTGTGAGTGGCTCTAACTTTTTTTCTTTGCAATATTGAGAATAATTTACTAGTAAATTTTCAGAAGATACTGACTCAAAAATAAACTGGCTCGCAACAAATTTGCAGCCATGCTTTTGCTTTAAAACAATCCTTTCGCCCTCAGAAATTGGCTTTACATTTTTATCTCCGGGAACAGGAACCTCTCGCCAAGGAATTGTAATTCCCCCGCAAGCAAAGCCATGCTTTGTTGCAATTTCAAAGCCCTCATTTGCTGTATATCCACCTAATAAAACAACATCCTCCGGCCTTTCAGGGCCCACAATAATAACTGAATTAATTCCTTTTGATTTAATATTCTCAAGCCTTGAAACAAACTCTTTTTTTGGAACTCTTGGAACAACAACTGTTGTAATTCTATCAAGATTTTTTGGCAGACTTCCGAGAAAATCCTCCGGAGGAATTGTATTAGAAACATAGGAAACTTTTCCCTGACCCTCAACTCGAGTTACAAGTTCCGGAGAGCTTATTCCATGCACATTCTTATTTGAGAAAACAGGATTTAGCGCTTCTATATATTGAGAAATCCCTTCTTCTGCTTTTGGGGCAGAAACAGCATATAAAATAGGAAGTTTTTTATTCAGAAACTTTGGCCGTACTTCTTTCTTACTCATACTGACTGCGCACTCTATCCGCAGCTGCAACCATATTTTTTAACTTTGGCAGATAGGAATCAAAAGGATGCAGCTGTCTTCCTCCGCAATCAGGAAATGGAAATGCATATTTCGGATCGCCCAAGTTTTTAATCGCTGTTTCAAGTCTTTTTTGCTGAAGTTCCTTGCTCTCAACTTTTGGATTGTGAATATCAAAAAGACCAACACCAATTGCGCGGCCATCATTATACTGGGCAAAATCTTTTAAGAAATCATAACCTGTGTGAGCTGCGTTCACTTCCCAGGGATCACCATTCGAGAGTTCAAGAGTAAACAATTCGCAATTTTTTGCCTCCATGATTTCTGGAAAAATTTCCTCTCTATATTTTCCAAAGCACATATGCAAATAAAACTCGCCCTTAATTCCTTTTGTTGCAACATTAAATGCTTCTGCGCAAAGTTTTGCCCCAAGCTGATGCGCCTGTGGCTCATCAATCTGAATTAGAGAAGCACCGCGCTTAATCATATCCTTTATATTTGGGCGCAGAACTTCTTTTGCATAAGCAAGCACTGCCTCTTGCACATCTTTATAATATTCATTCATGCTCCAAAAAATTTGTGTGAGCGCGCCGCTAAATGCAAATTTAAGTATGTCCCCTTTTTGTGCATATTTCACAGCAATATTCACTTCATCATTTGGAAAAGCATGTGCCAATTTTATCGGGTCTTCAATAATTCCTGGCAGCCAGATTCTGTCATCAAACGATCTTACATAATCATTGCCGAGTGTTATTCCTTTTATCTGATGGATTTCCCATTGATACATATCTCCCTTTACAAGATGCCATTCCCCACTAGGAGAATAAACTCTTAATCCTGCTTCCTGAAAAAAGCGAACAGGCAAAACTAAAGATAAGCGAATTGCCTTATCATGCCATCTTTCACTTTGTTCAGGATTCTGTATTAGTTTTTTCAGCGCCCCACAATCCTTATGCTTTATTTTTAATTTTTGCCCCCATTCTTTTATTTCTGCTAAAGATTTTTTCACTCGCTTGGAATCAAAATTTGCATGGACGCGCAGAGCCTCTGCAAAACTTGCTGCCCTCAAACTTCCAACTTCCATTGGCTCTAATAAACGCAATTTTGCGCTCATAATCCATCCTCTGCAAGAAGTTTTTTCGCAGATCCCATGTTTTTTAGTTTTGCATCCGCCAGGCCACGTGTCAAAATAGTTTCATCCGTGCTAAATGTAATTCCAAATTTCAAAGAATTGTTTTGTTTATTTGCCAAGCGAACAACATCTGCAATCCACTCTGCGCTTTCCAGCCCTTTGTTTGGAGTAAAACCCCCGTTTCTCCCATTTACGCATCCCAAAATAATTTGCTTATCGGTGTCGGACTCAAATAGGTATGAGTGTGAATTTACAAGAATTTTTGCTGCTGGAGTTGGATTGAAATAGTCCCGCGGCCGCATGTCAACTGCGATATTATCAACAGAAAGTTCAAGCAAATTTTGCCAGGCTGAGTTAGCTTTGTAAAAGAAAAACCCAAGGGTCGTTTTTGCATTCTCAAGAGAAGAAGTAATTGTTTTAAGATTTTCTTTTTCCTGCTCCCAAATATCTACAGAGATGTCTTTTTCCCCGAGATTTGGCTCGCTAATTAAAACATGCGCTATTCCATTGTTAGCAAGTGAAGAAAGGCTCTGTGAAAGCGCCTTTGCGTATGCGGCCTGAAGCTCTTCTATAGAAATTCCAGTAGCAACTTTAGCGAGTTGCCCATACGAATAGGGCCCAAGAACAGCTAGCTGCTGATTTTTTACTCGATGCAATAAAAATTTGGACAAATCAACTCTGCCAATGCCCGCGAGAGAAGTAATATTTGGCCTGCGCGCGAATGTGTTTGTATCAGCTCTTCTTACCATCTCCAAATTTTCTTCGTTTTCTGAATAACAAAATGGCCGCGCAAGATCTTTCCATGAAAATTGGCCGTCTGAAAGATAGTCGCAGCGCGCTGAAATTTGCTCATCAAGAAATTTTTTAGAATCAGAGCTTCTAATCTTCTGCAATTCCTCCGCTGTTATTTCGCCACGGTTTTTCCTGCGCGCCGCAAGAGCATGCTCTCTTGAATAAGCGTAAATTCCTGTGTGATGGAGAACTGCCATTTTATTTCCTCTGCTCTAAATTGATAGAAAAGTAATTATTTAAGCGTTTTTGATTTGCTTATTCCTATTGGAATAAAATTCAGAATTTTAATTCCAAATCAGAATCCTGAACATATTTAGCACCTGTTTTCAAGGCAATATAAGCCTTTTCCAACTCTTTTCCAAGATAAGCAGCGTGATCAAACTTTGTAACTAAGCCTTCTTTAAAAATGGCATAATAAATCTCCTCTGGCTTTTTTCCAGTTATAATAACCTGAACAATATTTCCGCGCTCACAAAAGCCAACTTCAATTTCTTTCTTTTTTCGATTAATGCGGATTAAAAAATAACCTCGCGGATCCTCTATCCAAGGTATAGGGCCATTCGCAGTAATTCGTTTAACCTCTTTCAGAATCTTTGACTTCAACGAATATGGAAGTTTTACTGTATATTTGGTCATGAGAAAAAATTAAGTTCCTTCCTGCCAAGTCTCCAAATATTTTTTTTGTTCTTTCGACATTGTATCAATTGAGTACTTCATTGATTTTAATTTCAGTGCAGCAACTAAATTGTCCAACTCTTTTGGAACAGAATAAACGCGCGGCCTTAATTTCGGCCTTTCGGCCAAATAGCTTGCAACTAAAGCCTGGTTTGAAAAGCTCATATCCATTACTTCTGAAGGATGGCCTTCTGCTGCCGTAAGATTTACCAAGCGACCTTCTCCGATTAGGTAAAGTTTTTTCCCATTTCTCAATTTGTATTCTTCCAAATTCTCGCGAATTTTCCTTTTCCCATTTTTCATTTTTTCCATATCAGGAATTTTTATTTCAACATTGAAATGGCCTGCGTTTGCCAAAATTACCCCATCTTTCATTTTTGAAAAATGTTCTCTGCGGAGTATATGCTTGTTCCCGGTTGCAGTTATGAAAATATCTCCAATTTTTGCAGCTGCGTTCAATGACATTACTTGATATCCATCCATCGCTGCCTCAAGTGCTTTTACGGCATCTGTTTCTGTTACAATTACTTTTGCGCCCATTCCTTTTGCGCGCATTGCAATTCCCCTTCCAACCCATCCATATCCGGAAACAACAACATTTTTTCCAGAGAAAAGAACGTTTGTGCTGCGCAAAATTCCGTCAATTGTTGATTGGCCAGTTCCATAGCGATTATCGAAAAGGTGTTTTGTCTGCGCATCGTTAACAGCAATTACTGGGAATTTTAGCGCGCCATCTTTTTCCATTGCTTTAAATCTAATTACGCCTGTTGTTGTCTCCTCTGAGCCGCCAATCATATTTCGAATTAATTCCTTGCGCTTTGAATGAATTGTTATAATTAAATCGCCGCCATCATCCATTGTTATGTTTGGTTCGAAGTCCAAAGCTTTTTTTAAACACCAATAGTACTGCTTATGATTCCCACGCCAAGCAAAAACTGATATTCCTTCTTTTGCAAGTTGCGCAGCAACATCATCCTGAGTTGAAAGTGGATTTGAACCACACAAAACAACTTTCGCGCCGCCGGCTCTTAAAGTTCGCATTAAAACTGCAGTTTCTTTTGTAACATGCAAACACGCAGCAACTGTCAATCCTTTCAATGGCTTTGCCTTTGAAAATTCTTTTTTAATCTGCATTAAAACAGGCATTCTTGATTCTGCCCACTCAATTTTTAACTTTCCCTGCGCCGCTAATTTTGGGTTTGCAATTTTTGACATTTATTCAGCCTCGCTCTTATAGTGAACAAGAGAAAGGATATCATAGTTCGGATTGTATTTAAGTAGTTTTTCGCGGCCTTTTAAAAAATCCAGCTCAACAACAAATCCCATTCCTGCAACTTCTCCGCCCAACTTATCAACTAAGCGCGCCGCAGCGAGCATTGTCCCGCCTGTTGCGAGCAAATCATCAACAAACAAAACTGTTTGCCCGTCTTCAATAGCATCCTCATGCATCTCAATACAATCTTTTCCATATTCCAATTCGTATTCCTCTGAAACAATTTTGTATGGAAGTTTTCCTTTTTTCCTTATGATTGCAAATTCTGTCCCAAGTTTGTAAGCTAGCGGAGCTGCAAAAATAAAACCGCGACTTTCTATGCCGACTATTGTGTCAATGCTTTTCTTTTGGAAACGCTCTGCAAATTTATCAATGGTATAGCGAAACGCCTCTGGGTTTTGCAAAAGTGTAGTAATGTCCCTAAAAACAATTCCTTTTTTTGGAAAATCCGGAATCCTTCTAATATGCTGCTTTAAATCCATGCGCCCACCAGCGCATTATTTCAATAAGAAGGTTTAAATATTTTGTTTAATCCTCAAAGTATTTTATTTTGTGGATTTTTGAATATACAAAATAATTAACATCTGCAATAGAGTCTGAAAATTTTGATTTATAATTATTTAATATTTCTTTGAAACGAGCATAATTTTCAACTAGGAAGCTCACTTCAAAATCGGCAAAGCCAATCGATTCATCTACGAAAAGAACATTTGAATGATTATTCGTATAAGAAAGCATTTCTGCTTTTTTTGAAAAATCATTTAGAGAAAAATTTATCTTGTAAAGAGTTAAGCCCAATTTATCGTAATTTAATTTCAATTTGAAAGCTTTAATAATTCCACGCTTTACCAATCTACTAATAATATTTTTAACTGCAATAGTTGAAATTCCAGTTTTTTGTGCTATTTCAACAATAGGCATCCTAGATTGTTCAGCCAATGTTGATAAAACTAATTTTTCCTTTTTTGAGAGCTGGGCATGTTCAACAAAGCCGGCATAACTTATTTTTCTACCTTCTACAGAAAAAAAAGATGAACTATATTCATGAGTTGCTTTATGGACATGAATTGTAGATTTGCCCATGTACCTATGATAAAGTTTTGAAAAATGATCCCAAAAGTTATAGAAGTCGTTTATTTCTTTTACACGGACAACAATTCCGATATCATAATCCCCATCTATACTTCCAACCCACCATGTTACATTGCTCTTAACTAAAGAATTTAAAATTTCTTGTTCTTTCTTTTTAGTGGCGAAACGCAATTTAAGATAAAGGCGTATGCCAAAATATCCAAGTTTGGCAATGTCAACAACAGAGTAAAAGCCGGTTATAATTTGTTCTTTGATTAAGCTATTCAGTCTGTAATTAACTACATTTTTCCCAACTTTTAGCCTTTTGGCTATTTGCGCGTTGCTCTGTCTGCAGTTTTTATCCAATTCATCAATTAGGCGGCGCTTAAAATCTGTTAACTTATTGAGTTCAGCCATAGAATATATCAAAATGTCATTTTTAGTTTATAATTCTTTCGTTTTGACTAAAAACTTGAGCCTAACATATATCAAAGTGGCATTTCACGATTACTAAAGAGCGAAAATGACTGAGAAAGACTTGCATATTAGGTGGCCACACAGGTGGCGTCATCAAAAAACAAAAGTTATCTCTTCCAAAATCAATGGTTTGGGCGTTGCTACTACTAAACCAATAAAAGCAGGTGAAGTTGTGTGTGTTTTTGGAGGGATCGTAGTACCTTTGAGAGAAATAAAGCAATATAGAGCTAAAGTGGGGCATATTGGTTTTCAAGTCGACGATGAATTTTTCCTTGTTCCGCATACTAGAGAGGATATTACGATAACAGGAGCATACAACCATTCTTGCGATCCGAATATAGGTTTTGATGGGACAATTAAAATTATTGCAATAAAGGATATCAAAACAGGAGAAGAATTATCTCTAGATTATGCATTTATGGAATCTTTTTTCGAGCCTTTTGAATGCGAATGCAATTCTCAAAATTGCCGCAAAATTATCACCCCAGATGATTGGAAAAAGCCAGAATTACAAAGAAAATACGGCGAATACTTTTCTCCTTACTTAAAAGCTAAGTTTTCTTAGTAAACTATTTATAAGTACGCGCGAATTCTTAGAAAAGTGGGCAAATGGCAAAAGCATTAATAGGAATTATCGGCGGCACAGGAGTCTATGACCCGAAACTTTTAGAAAATTCTGAAGAGATTTCTGTTGAAACTAAATATGGAGCGCCTTCTGACAAAATTACAATTGGAATTTATGCAGGGAAAAAAGTCGCATTTTTGCCGCGGCATGCGCGCGGCCACAAAATTCCGCCGCACAAAATTAATTATCGGGCGAATATTTCTGCATTGAAAGAGCTTGGAGTTAAAAGAATTTTAGCGCCGCAGGCTGTTGGAAGCATGCAGGAAAAATATAAGCCAGGCGATTTAGTAATTCCAGATCAATTTATTGACCGCACACATACAAGAGAAAACACTTTTTTTGATGGCCCGCAGGTTGCACATGTTTCAACAGCAGATCCTTTTTGCTCGGAATTAAGAGATTTATTGATTAAAACTGGAAAAAGTTTAAAATTTAAAATTCATAGTGGCGGAACTTATATTTGTATTCAGGGGCCGCGATTTTCAACCCGCGCAGAATCAAACTTGTTTAGAAAAGGGGGAGTTTCTGTAATTGGGATGACTTTAGTTCCTGAATGTGTTTTGGCGCGCGAGGCAGAGATTTGCTATTCTTCTATAAGCATGGTAACAGATTATGATTGCTGGAAAAAAGGGCATACAGTTAGTACAGCAGAAATAATTCGCACTGTAAAGGCAAATGAGGATAAAGTTAAAAAAATGCTGCAAACTGTTTTATCGAAAATTTCTGAGAAAAGAACTTGCGCATGCAAAGATGCTCTGAAAGGGGCGCTTGTATAAGAAAATAGCTTAAGCCTCTATTAACTGCGCGCTTACTTGTGTTTTTACAACTGTCGCTATGTCTCTTTTACTAAATTTTGTCGCTAAAATCTCGCAAATTTCAAGAAAACGCAACTGGTCATTCGGCTCTAAAGAGCGAACAACAAAATAAGCATCAGCAACATAATCAGCTAGAGCATCAAGATTGTTGAAAATTTCTTCAGGTTTCTTTCCGCGCGACGAGCTTAATAAATTTCTCACAGCTTTTTCCAGAGCCGCAGAATTTGCCTCGTCCACTTCCCTCAGTACCATGTTTTGTTATAACAATTTATCATATATAAGCTTTTTTACTCTCGAGGATTTACTTTTTTTCTTTAGTATTCAGGAAAATCTTCAAATGCGGGCGAATAATCTTTCCAAACTGAGCGCGAAAGCAATTTTTCTGTGCCTTTAACATAGTAGAGATAGCCTTCTTTGATTAATTCGTCAATAATTGCATTAGTTTCAGCTGCTGGAATCCTTTTTTCCTTTGCACGTTCAACAACTTCTTCGCGCGTAAACATTAAGGAATGCTCTTCAATCTCCAGAATTATATTTTTTATTCTACTTTTTGTGTCCTTGCCAGGATATTTTTCCAAATGCTTCTCGTAGGACTCCTCTGGAAGGATTGAAATGTTCTCATCATCCTCTTCGTGTTCTACCATAAAGGTAAAATTGCTTTCTCTGCTTAAATAATTTTATAAATAGGAGCAATTAAACAGTATTGGAATGGCAGATGTTACTATTGTTGGAGGCGGGACTGCAGGTTTGTTTCTAGCGCGCGAATTAAAGACGAAAGGAATCTCTAGTGTTGTTTATGAGGAACACAAAGAACTTGGAAAGCCGATCCATGACACGGGAATCTTAAGCAAAAATTTGGATGAGTTTATTGATTTTCATAAAAAAATTACTTTAAATAAGGTTAAGGGCGCACGGTTTTATTCCCCAAGCGGAAAGGTTGTTGAATTAACAAGAAAGGAGGATGAGGCATACATTTTAGATCGCGATAAATTGGAAAAAGAATTGGCAAAGGGAATAGATGTTGAGTTAGGAAAAAGAGTTGAGAATTTGAATTTTAAATCAAAATACATTATAGGGGCAGACGGAACTAGATCAACTGTTGCAAAGCTTGCAGGATTTCCAGAAATAGAAACTTGGCTTTTGGGATTGCAGTATGAAATCCCCAATGAAGGAACACATGAAAAAGATTTTGTTGAACTTTATTTTGGCCGCGAATTTTCGCCTGGATTTTTTGCCTGGATTGTGCCCACAGATAAAAGGTTAAGAGTTGGATTGGCAGTTAATGGAAATGCAAAGGAATTTTTAGATAAATTCGTAAAGGCAAAGCTGGGAAAAGTTGAAATTCTTGAAACAATTGGCGGACTAATTCCCATGCGATGGAGATCGCAATTTGTAAAAGAAAATGTTGCTTTAGTTGGAGACGCTGCAGGGCAAGTAAAGCCAACAACTGGAGGCGGAATTTATATAGGAATGGCTTCTGCGCGAATTTTAGCAAGTGCAATTGCAAAAAATGATTTAAATTTTTATGAGGCTGAGTGGTATGAGAAAATAATGCCTGAATTAGAACATGGATTAAAAATTAGAAACTTTTTAAACATGCTTTCTGACCGTGAAATTGATAAAATTTTTGATTTATTGCAGAATGAAAAAATAAGAAAAATAATTTTAGAACACGGAGATATGGACAAACCATCAAAATTAGTCAAAGCGGTTTTAGGAAACCCAGAACTTTTAATTGGATATCTGCCGTTTTTGAAATATTTGTGGTAACTATCCCCCATATTTCCCAAATCTTCTCTTTCTCTTATCAAAATCTTTCAGCGCATTAATATAATCGCGCAGAGTTACATCAGGCCAATACTTATCAATAAAATATAGCTCCATATACGCGCTGCCCCAGAGCATAAAATTCGATATGCGTTTTTCTGCTGTTCGAACTAATAAATCCGGGTCAGGAGCATTTGAATACAAATTTCTGGAAATCTTTTCTTCAGTAATCTCTCCGCCATCATTAGTGATTTTTTTTGCAGAGTCAACAATTTCCTGCCTTCCGGAATATGCAAGCGCAATTCTAAAGAATTTTTTCTCATACATAGAGGTTGAATCCTGCGCAACTTTAATTGCATTCAACAATTTTCGCGGAAGCAAATCAGCGCGACCGACAATATCAATACTAACTTTATTTTTATGGATGTCTTTATCCTCGGCAAGCTTCAAAAAATGTTCAGAATATAAATCATACAAATAATTTAAAACAACAGCAGGCCGTTGCAAGTTTTCGTATGACAAGCCGTAAACAGTGTAGTATTTTATTGGGGTGTTTCCAATAGACCATCTGCCAAGATTTTCTAAAACCTCGATTCCTTTTTTATGGCCCTCAATTGTACCAATTTTCTTTTTAATTGCCCATCTCCTGCAGCCATCTGGAATTATGCATAGATGAGTTGGGTAATTCTTAATCTTTGGAGCTTTCACCTTAACCTCCCAAACTGCTTATTGATAAATTAATATATAAGGGTGCTGTAAATAACACTCCGCAATGGCCACAAAAAAAGAAGTGGTCGAGGATGTTTGGACAGAGAAATACAGGCCCTTAACTTTGGACGAAGTTTCTGGCCAGGAATTGATAGTCAAGAGTCTAAAAAGTTTTGTTAAAAACAAATCACTTCAGCATTTGCTTTTTGTCGGCCCTGCCGGAACAGGAAAAACAACTTGCGCTATAGCAGTTGCGCGCGAATTGTTTGGAGAAAACTGGCGGCAAAATATTCTTGAATTAAATGCTTCAGATGAACGTGGAATAGATGTTATACGAAATAAAGTAAAAACTTTTGCGCGCACAAAGGCTTTTGGAGATGTTCCTTTTAAATTAATTTATCTTGATGAGTCAGATGCGTTAACACAAGAGGCACAGCAGGCTTTAAGAAGAACAATGGAAGACTACACAGGAACCTGCAGATTTGTTTTATCAGCAAATTATGGAAGCAAAATTATCTCTCCAATTCAGAGCAGATGTGCACTGTTTAGATTTGCGCCTTTAACAGAGAAAGATGTTGGCGAGCGATTAAAAATGATTGCAAAAAAAGAAAACATACATTTGGAGCAGGGTGGAGAAAAGGCGATCCTTGAGATAGCAAAAGGAGACCTGCGCACTGCAATAAATCTTCTGCAGGCGTCTGCCTCAACGGCAAACAAAATAAGTGAAGATGAAGTTTACAATGTTTCTTCAAAAGCAAAGCCAAAGCAAATTCAAGAGGTTGTTGAGCTTGCATTAAGTGGAAAATTTGTTGATGCAAGAAGCAGATTAAATACAATTATGATTGAGCAAGGGCTTGCTGGCGAGGAAGTGATTAGACAGGTTCATTCAATTGTTATGAATACCAATCTGGGAATTTCTGAGGAAAAATTAACAGAATTAATTGATAAAATTGGGGAATACGATTTCAGAGTGATAGAAGGCTCGGATGACAGAATACAATTGGATGCTTTATTGGCGCAGATTTATCTGATTGGGAAGAAGAAGTGATTGAAATGCTGCAGAACGAAGTATTGAGCAGGAATTCTATCTGGACTTTAGAGAATGAATCAAGTGTTTTTATACTCAGACTTATACGAGAGGGAGATTTAAAAAAAATATGGGCAGTTGAAGAGAAAATAGGTTATGGGAAACTAATTGAGAAGCGAGAATTCAGAGAGTATCTCAGTGATACTGAAAATGCAGCAATTATAATTGAAACAAATGGAGAAATTGTTGCGCTTTGCATATGCGAAAAAGCAAAAAGAGCAACACTTTGGGGCCCAGAAAAAATTCCTATGCTTCAAGGAAGATTAGTTTTTATTGGAATAACTAAACGAGGCATGAAATTTTACCCAGTATTATTAAGCTGCGCATTTAGCCTAACTGCAAATGAGATAAGCATGGCATGGAGTGCAACAATTAAATCTGCGCAAGAAGAAAAGATAAAAAGTACTTTTATGCAACTGAGGAATGATTTAGGGATACAAACGATTTTTGAGGAGCTTGACACTGGAGAAATTGAAGTTTATAGCTACTTGGAAAATAGTACAATTACAGAACTTAACAAAGGGGTATATGGGCTTCTAACAAAATTTGGTTGGAGGAAGGGATAATGGAAAAAGATTTTTCTCTGTTGAACGAAAAATACCGGCCGCAAAAATTAAGAGATATTGCAGGACAAGATACGGCCATTCAAGATCTTCTAAAATGGATTAAGAATTTCAAAAAAGAAAAAAACAGAGCTATAATTTTACACGGCCCTTCTGGAAATGGAAAAACTGCGCTCGCTCAAGCTTTAGCAAATGAATTGACTTATGAGCTAATTCAAATGAACGCCTCTGATTTTAGGACAGAGAAAACAATTATGGAAAAAATTGGGCACGCGGTTTCTCAACAGTCTTTAGTTCAGAAAAAGGGAAAAATTGTTTTGATTGATGAGATAGATGGAATCTATGGAACCTCTGACAGAGGCGGAATTTCAGCGCTGCAGAAAATAATCAGAACAACAAATTATCCTATAATCCTGACTGCAAATGATATTTGGATTGACAAGCTGAGATTTTTAAGATTGTCTTGCAAGCTAATTCAAATGAGGAAAGTTGATCTCCGCACTATAGTTAAAAGATTGAAAGAAATCGCAGAAACAGAGGGGGTTAAAATTAAAGAGGCCATTTTGCATGAAATCGCGCGCCGCGCAGAAGGAGATTTGCGCGCAGCAATTAATGATTTGCAAACTTTGGGGATGAAAAAAGTTGATGAAAAAGATTTGGAACTCATATCTTGGAGAGAAAAAGAAATTCCAATATTCGAAACACTGCTTGCAATTTTTAAATCAAAGGATTGGAGAATTATTCAAAAAGCATTCTCAAGCTCTGATAAAACCCCTGATGAAATTTTAATGTGGATCGCAGAAAATATTCCGAACGAATACGAAAAGCCAGAAGAGATCGCAGCCGCTTATAATATGCTTTCAAGAGCAGATGTTTTTCGAGGCAGAATAATACACAATCAGGCATGGGGATTGCAGGCTTTTTCAAACGAATTAATGACTTTTGGAGTCGCAGCCGCAAAAAAGGAAAAATATAGAAAATTCACTCGCTATGTGCCTCCAAAAATTCTTCAGAAAATGGGTGCTTCAAAAGGAGAGCGTGCTGCAAGAGATGAGGTTGCTTTTTTAGTTGGAAAAAAGTTGCACTGCTCAAAAAAGCGCACTATTGAACAATTTCCATATTTAAGTTTAATTTTAAAAAAGAAATCTCTTGATTTGCCTCTAGACGAGGAGCAAATTCGCTTTTTAAAGAATTATACCTAATCTATTGGCTGACCACAATTTGCCGCGCATCCATTTCCTAAGCCTGTGTTTGGGATTGTGCTAAACCCAAATATATTTCTGTGCTCTGTAACTTCGATTCTTACAGTTGAGCTTGGACAAGTTGAACTAGAACAAGTTGCATTGTATTTTCCTCTGCTCCTTTCATCATAGCTCACAGTTGAGCATGTCGTACCATTTATTTTAAAAACAAAATTGCTGCTGTTCAGCTCTGTAATTGGCTCGCCAAATTCTTTTTTTACAGTCACATTTAATGTGCAAGTAGGAGTTGTTACAAGAGTTCCATTTAAAGCGTTAGTTGTAATTGCGTGGTAGAGATATGCGTTTGTTTCCAAATTTGAACCCTGGCTAAAAAGCGAAAGATAAAGTGATGCGTTCATGGAAGAGTTGGATGCGGATACTCGAGTAGCGCTTGCATTAACAATTATTCCGCGCTCCAGTCCCTGTGCCTGTATATATTTGCTGAAAGAGCTCAAATTAGCATCAAGATAAGTATTTGGATCTAAAGAAGTGTCCCTTGAAACATCGGAGAGCGAAATTTCAACAACTTTGCCAAACTCCTCTTTGGTATTTAAAGCGAAAAAACTCATCTCGCGCTGGAGCAAAGCAGGATTTGTTATTTGCCCGATTTTTGCAACAAAAAAGAAAACTGCGGTTACAACAAAAATTATTATCACTGCGCTAGCTATAAAAAACTGTGCCTTCCGATTAGGAAAAGTTTTTTTGCTCATATCTTAAACCATAATGATAGTTTGACATTGCACGGAGACCAGATATTGCAATAACTCCCATAGTCGCCAGCAACAATGTAATTAATAGTTACAATTTCTCGTTGAGTTGGCTGAGCACCTGTTGCAACTCCACCTTGATAGAGAGAGTTGCCGCTGCTATCAACTAAAAACACTGAAAAGCCAACATTTTCTGGGAGCGCAGCAGTGATTTCTTGTGTTAATTGTGGCCAATTATTAATGCAACTCGTTCCAAATCTTAAATAATCCCGCAAGTCACTGCGGAAATTTCTGTCTGAATCCCTGAGGTCGAGACTTCTTATAATATCTTCGCCAAGAGTTTTTAAAACAATTGGATCATAGCTCTGCGAACCCCTTAGCAGAGATGATTGTGTTTGCTGTACAAAAATTAAAAATCCAAATACAAGAGCTGCTGCAAGCGAAACTTCAATAAGCCTTATGTATCCTTTTCTATTAGTTATTTCCATACTAGTAAAGTTATATTCACCTGAGTTCTGTTTACTGATGCGTATTTCTTAATTGTTATTGTTTTATCTGTTTTACCAGGAGTGTGATTAAAATAATCAAGAAATCTAAAAGTTTGATTCGAGATGTCGATTTTAAAATTAAAATCATCCTCAAGATTTAGATTTTGTTTTAACTGGTCGTAGGTAATTGAGTCATTTAAATAATCAACTTTAATCGGATCCAAAGCTCCCCGAACGGTTTCGTTTGAATTATTATTGTAATAAGCAAGCCCAACTAAAATAGGGTTTGT
This sequence comes from Candidatus Naiadarchaeum limnaeum, assembly GCA_014189685.1. Lineage (GTDB taxonomy): Archaea > Undinarchaeota > Undinarchaeia > Undinarchaeales > Naiadarchaeaceae > Naiadarchaeum > Naiadarchaeum limnaeum. The sequence goes on along the minus strand of DVAB01000008.1, from coordinate 5,262 downwards.
AACCCAATTTGTAGGCACACCTGGATTATCAAAAAGTACTTTTGAAAAATCAGTTGCCCGCGCACGCAAATCAGAATCCTCGGTTGCTGTACTAAAAGTTGGCAAGAGACGAAGAATCGCTATTGCAGCGCTAATTGTGATAAGTACAAGAATAATTATAGATACAACAAACTCTATGTTTACCTGTGCCTTTGCATTTTTTATAATATGAAAAACCATGATGCCACCACTCCAAATGCAAGAAATATTGCACTGTGCTTTAATCCTATCACAGGGCTGCCCTCTGAAATCTGCCCTGCAAGCATTCCGTTAAATACAGCTTGGATAACTATCATTGAGAAAAAAAGGTTTTTATAAAATTGAACTATCTCCTCTGGATTTTGAGTTGCAAGAGTAAATCCCTGGCTTGTGATAAGCGGGATCATTAATTTTTGCAGAGCAATGACTATTATTACAAAAAGAATGTAGATTGCATACATTATCAGCGCCTGCTGGTTTAATTTTGTTTTTCTTTCTTTTTCAGCCTCCTTTATTAATGTTGCATCGCGCGCAACAGAATCTAAAGTATCTGTTAAAGCGCCCCCACTAATCTGAGCTTGAATTATAATTGCAATTGCACGCTCAATAAATCTACTTTTTATGCGCTTAGCAAATCTTTTTAGCACTTCATCGAAGGGAATTCCCCACGATATTTGATAGGCCATTTTTTGAACTTCTGGCGTAAGCCTTCCATAATCAATACGCATGCTCTTGTAAACCGCCTCTGGAAGAGTCATTCCTGTTTTTCGAGCTTCTGCAATATCTCTTAAAAATTCAGGTAAATTATCCTCCATATCTCTTAAACGCGCGGCCTCAAAGTACGAGTGAAGTGAGTATGGGATAAACGCTACCATCACTGATAATCCCACAAATAGTGCATAAAGACGTGGGGGCGCAAGTAAAATTGCTATTAATGTAATCAAAGCCGCAAAGATAATTGAAAAATAAAGCAATTGCTTTTTTTTGGAAAGCCCTAAGAATTCTTCAGACTCCTTAGTCTTTTTTTCTTCTTTTGTGTTTTTCTTAAAGATATTGATTTCCATCTGTGAGCTCTATGTAGTAAGTGGAGATGTGAATTTTAGCAGTGCAATAAACGCAATTGAAGCCATTGGCAGAAAAACAAATACAAGAATCTGCTGAATTGCTTTAAGAGTCTCAAATCCAGAAATTGCGCCCATAATTGTCAGCATTACTATTGAAAATATAGAGCCAACAATCACCAATGTTATGTAAATTTCAACATACATCGACAGGTCATCTGTGTATTCTTCCATTTTTCTCCTATAAGCTTCCATTAATAGATTTGACTTTTCCTGCAAAAGCGCTTTCATATCCCCTCCCCGAACAATTGTTGTTATTAGGCCCCATAGTAAATCCTTAAAATCCTGGGAGGGGGTTCTTTCTGCTGCGCGCTGGAGGGCAACTTGTATATCAGATCCCATTACCTCCAAATCTTCAACAATTGACTGCGCCTCTTTTGAAACCTCACCATATTCTTTGAATTCCGAGAGAAGCTTAAAAATTAAATGTGGAGGTGCTCCTGTTCCTGCAATTGTGTTCATGTAAAGAGTTGCAAAAGGCAAATTGTTGTCTATATTTCGCTTACGCTCATTTGCTTTCATGGCAGGGAATTCTAAAGGTATGAAATAGCCTGAAAGAGTTGCAATCGCGCCAAAAAGCACTGTATAAAGGAGTACAAAAATTAAGTCCTTAACCAAAAGAAAAGAAATCACAAATGAAACCGGAAAAGAAATTACAGCGGTCAAAACCATCGTGAGATAAACCATGCTTATGTACTCGCGCAGCATTATTGGCATGTTCGCCATCTTTAAATCTTTGTGCACACGACGATATTTTGTGAGCTGTGGCTCAACATATTTATTGAAAATATTTCCGGCAGCTATTCTATACCTGTCGTAAAAGTCCATGCTAAACGTAATAATCCCTTAATATAAATAAATTTAAGCCTTAGATCTTTGCAATCTTTTGCATAAGCCCTTCGGCGTTTTGATAGTATTCAGCAATTACGCGGCCGACATTTTTGTAATCACGAATGCCATTGTTGTACATCCATTCTATTACGTCCATTCTCCTCTCAATCTCAGCTGATATTCCTTCAGGAGTTGATCCGATGGTTTCCATAACACTGCGCAGAATTGCGCTTTTTCCTGTATAACCGTATACATCTTTTACAGGATCCCACGTATATGCTACGTTCGAATATGGATGATCCCTAACAATATCATAGCCTGTTATTTCAACAAGTTCTTTTGTTCTCCTTACATATTCCCCCCGCACGCGTTGCCTTGTCAAGACAACTAAGATATCTAAATGCTGCACTAGGCTGGGGGGCAGTTCTATGGGAGGAGTCCTTAATCTATTTATGACTGCCTCTAGTGATTCTGCATGGATTGTACTTAATCCAGGATGACCGGTTGCAATTTGTTGAAAGAGAACATAGGCTTCCTGCCCTCTCACCTCTCCGACAATTATAACATCTGGGCGCTGTCTGAGGGAAGCTTTTAATAAATCAAAAAGGGTTATTTCCCCTATTTTTCTTCCTGTGACAGTTTCTGCTCCAAATCCTAAGCGTGCAACTTGTGCAACCCAGTTTTCTAGGGGCAGTCTTAATTCAGGAGTGTCCTCAATTGTAACAACTTTTGTTTCTGGCCGAATAAAAAGTGATAAAGCATTTAGATAAGTTGTCTTTCCAGAGGCAGTTGGCCCTGCAATCAAAATAGATTTTCCATGCTCAATTGCAAGCCAGAAGTAAGCAAGCATTTCACTGTTTACAGTTCCGTATTTAATTAAATCGATAAGTGTGAGCGGCTCTTTTGTGAATTTTCTTATTGTAAAGTTGCTCCCCTTCATTGAAATCCCAGAACCAAAAGTTGCCTGAACTCTGCTCCCATCTGGCAGAGCCCCATCTAAAAGCGGATCTGCAACACTAATCGAGCGTCCGCATCTCTGCGCTAGCTTCATAACAAAAGAATCAAGCTCCTCGTTTGTGTGGAAAATTATATTTGTCTTTATCGATCCAAATCTTGGGTCTCTGTGATAAACATATATTGGAACCCCAACTCCATCACAGGAAATATCTTCTATTTGCGCATCCTGAAATACAGGCTCAACTCTTTCCAAGCCAATAAAATCTCGAGCAATATAGTAATCGATTAATGTTTTTGTTCGCTCGGACAGCTTATAGCCATAATATTCAATTACCTCATTTGTCTTATCTTTAAGATATTTTTCCGCTGTTTGTTTTTTTAGAGCAGCAAAATCAACCTCAAGCTCCTCAACAAGAGTTTCCTCAACTTTATCAAGTAATGCTTTTTCTTCCTTTGTGAGCTGCGGCTCAATTATTCTGTAGAGTAGCCCTCCAAGTTTTGGGTCAAAGCGAATATTCGCGTAGAAATGAATTTTTCCTTCAGCAAAATAAAGCGGAAAAGTTATGTTTACTTGCGTTAGATCTATTGTGCGCCATTCAGCTCCGACTCCTGGCTTTCTCCTAACTAACCCTCCTTCGTGCACAGATGGAAGTGGAATTGCAATTTCTTTTCCTTTGCGCCCCTCTTCTGGTTTTTCAACTTCAGGAAGTAGGGAAATCTGAGCTTGTTTTGGAGGAACATATGACGAGACAATCTCATGTTTTTGTAGTTCTGAACGCAGAATTTCTCTAATTAGATCAGCAAGTTCGTCTTTTGGAACCCCTTTTTCACTTTCAACAATAGCCTCATTAACAATTTTTTCAAGGCCCTCTGCACTTAGCTTTCCTTGTCGCTTTTGTTCAATGGCTGCTTTTATCACAGAAATAACTTTTTCCCCAGCCCCTACTTCAGTCTGCTTGCTTATTGTCTCATGGAGCTTTTTGCCAAGCTCGGGGGAAACTCCTTCATGCACAAGATATCTGTGTATCTCATCAATGCGCGGCTTTTTATGCTGCGCCTCGGCTCTTTGCTTGTAAGCAAGAGCTGCCTTTCTTAAAAATTTGCTAAATCTCTTTGCCATAATCGGGATTACGATTTAAGTACTTATTACTCTTTCCTCTGCTTGCAGAGTTATGCTGTTTGCAGTTCTATTGTAGAAAAGAAAAATTCTTCCTCCCCCGCCTGAGCTAGCGTTTCCACTCACAGTTGCGTTGATATTAAAAAGTGCCACAGAAGTATTCAAAGCCCCCCCAAGATCAGTAACGTTGATGAAATTATTTTTTATCTCAATTCGATATGGCTTATCCCCCACTTTATCAGGCAAATCAAGAAAGACTTTCCCTGTATTTGCGACGCGCATGTTCTGCTCTGCTATAATAACCCCATTGTGCACATAGCTTGCAACGCTTCCAAATTGTGAGCTCGCAACAAAATCAAAAGACTTCGCGCGCAGAGTTGTAAAAACAGTTATTACCATTACCAGTATGAGTATTCCAAACATTAATACAAATATCTGCTCAATCAAAATGCTTGCCGCTTTTTTATTTTTGAAAAACCGCGATTTAATATTTTTCATACTATATCAACTTGAATAGATGTGTAAATTGTATAACTGACATTAGTAGTCCCTGCATTTCTTACTACAACTCTATGCGAGCCTCCAGAAACCTTTGTTGTAGTTCCAGGGGTTATGTTTATAACATAAAAATTGTTTGAAGCACCGTTTGACTGTGTGAGATTTCTAAACCAGAGGGAATAGGAATTTGTATAGCTAGTCCCTATTTTTTCGGTCTTGCCCATGAGAACAGAGGCACTGCTGCCCTCATAGCCAGCATTGCAGCTTGAATTGCTCTCTGTTGGATCAATGCTTATCCAATCTTCTGACTCAATAAGTTTGCTCGTTGTTGTTATGTTGAAAGCAATTAAATTTTCACTCATCCTATTGCTAGAACAAAAAGTGCCATTTAAAACAATTAACTCGCCAACAGGAACATCTAATTGAACAACCCTCGATGAATTCACGCCTTCATGTGAAACAGCAAGTATTGCGCCCCTAATCTCAAAGAGCTTTGATGTCACATAATCTACAGTACTCCTTGTTCTTTGCGATTCGAATAAACCGCGACCCCAGACATAAGTTAAGATTATAACTACAAGAAGAATTGCAACTATGAGGATTAGGGAAAGTGCCTCTGCCTGGCCGCGAGTGTTCATATGAGCACATAGAAATACAGAATTAATAATGTTTTCTAAAATTTAGCAATTTCCTGTTCCGCAAGTAAATGTAAAGCTTTTT
>DVAB01000052.1 GCA_014189685.1 Candidatus Naiadarchaeum limnaeum | reverse complement strand
TCGTCTGCCATATTTTTTAATCACCTCCTTTTGCTTGTCTAAAAGAAGCATCAATCTCATCATTCGAATATCCTGCTTCTTTGAGTTCAGAGCGTATCTCAGGGGTGGTGTAGCCAGCACTGCGCTGTTCTTTGATATATTTAACAGCTTTTGGATTTGCCCTGGCACTCTCAGCCTTTTTTGAAGCCGGCGCTCCTCCCCCGGGGGAAATTCTTTCTTTTCTTCCAACAAAATAATAAATCGCCACTCCTAGAATTCCCAGAATAACGACAACTAAAATCCAAATTACTTTCCAATTGTCGCCCTCATTTTTTGCTCTTATAATATCAATGACTGCCCAAATAACCCCAACTAAAGAGAGTATGACAAGCGCTAAAATAAAAATTACAAAAAATATTGCTCCAAAAGCTGCCCCAGCTATTGCCGGACCGGCTCCGATTTGAAATAACATTTGAATCTTTTAGTGCTAAATGTATTGTATTTATATACTTTATTCGATTTTTAATCCTTTGCAATTAAAATAAAAATCACTCCTATTGCTAAAATTGCCAGAAGTCCAAACGCGGCCGCCAACAAAATATTTCCAAATGAGGCAATTATTGTCGCAAGCGCAACAATTATAATAAAAAGAAACTCTAAAACCTTTTCTTTGCCAAAATCTAATTTCAGTTCCATGCGCAAGTTAAATATCCCTGAACTTAAATATCTTCCCCATGGATGAGCACTATTTCAAGGAAAAAACAGAAATTCCATTGCAGCTTGGAATTGTAAACGCTGTTATAAGAAAAAAGGAATTTGAGTTTTACACAAGCCCGCCAGTTTTTTCATGGCGGAGAGTAGATAAGGGGGCGCTTTGCTTAGCAAATGGAATGCAAATTGAGGGCACAAAAACTTTGCTTGACATAGGCTGCGGCTATGGGGTTATTGGAATAGTCGCTGCGCACTTTTATCCGCAATTAGAAATTACAATGATTGATTCTTCTGAGCGCGCGGTTTTGTTGGCAAAGAAAAATGTGGCAAATTATAACTTGCAAAGTCAGGTTAAGGTTTTGCGGGGAGAGTTATATGTGCCGGTTGAATCTGAAAAGTTTGATGCAATTGTTTCAAATCCACCTTATTCAGCAGGGAAAGAGATTGTTAATCAAATAATAAATGGCGCGCCTGCACATTTGAACCTACGAGGAAGTTTGCAAATTGTTGGCAGGCACACAAAAGGCGGCCGCATGTACAAAGAGGAGATGCTGAAAGTTTTTAAAACTGTTGAGGAGACTGGAAGAAAGTCTGGGTTCAGAGTTTACATTGCTAAAAATCAACGCAATTTTTATTACCCATTGGCACGCTGACCACTTTGCCGGACTTTTTCAACGCTTTGTTCTAAAACTTTGGGCTGTTCAGTTTTTAATTTAAGTAATTGTTTCATGAAATTATTTTAGAGTAATTTTCATTAAAATCAATTACGCATCCAGAAGTTGAAGCTAAATTCTTTAATCTTATAGCATATGCTACAGCAGTTTTTTCCATTTCCTTAAGCTCGCGGCCGTAATTAATCAGAAGAATTCCTTTAAAGATGTCTGGCTGTCCAACAATATCCTCGCACTTCCTGATAACTCCCTTATCACCTATCTCTTTTCGCAGAGCAAATGTTTCAACATAAACAACTGCGTTTTCGCCCTTCTCTTGGAAAAATTGATTTAGTCTAAAAGTAAGCTTATCAAGTTCCTTTAAACCTATGATATCATCAGGATGAACAAATGCGTGGCGGCGTCTTGTTTTATCAGTTATCCATAGATATCTAGCCTCATGTACTGCAGGGAGACGATATTTTTGGATTAATTCAGTTTCTGGCCGCGCAATAAGGGCTATCATTACATTTTCACCGCTAATATTTCTGCGGCTCAGGTACCTTGAAAGGTACGTCCTGCCTGAATGATGTGTGTTACTGGGTGTAAATTTTTCAAATATAACAAGTTTCAATGGTGGGGCTTGTAGATGTGGCGGTATAATAGCATGCTCTACTTCATCAAATGTAACTGGTTTTCCTTTTCTTAGTTTATCCAATACTCTTCTTAATTTGTAATCTATTGGTGCGGTAAGTGTTGCGCCGCATTTAGGGCATTTGCTTCCACTTTTAACTCTATGTGGTAAAGCCTCTTTACAATTTGAGCAGCGCTGTTTCTTAATTTCTCCAAATTCATCAAACTCTACTAATATAGCGGCCTCAGTCATTTTATAAGAATGTTGGGCAACTGTCTTATTAAGTTTTCTATTAAGTTTTCTTTTATTTTACAAGATTTTGGAGCGCCGAGAGCAGGATTTGAACCTGCAACCCCTTGCGGGACTACCTTTCTGAATTTTAATTCCAGGATAGCGCGTTACCGGGTTCCGCCATCTCGGCACAAAACAAAAAATATACCTGCTTCTTTATTAACTTTTAAAAACTATGCTCAATCCTAAATTCAGAATAATCCTTCGGCGGTTTGCTTGAGTAAAATTCATTTTGGTCCTCATTATAAATTTTTACATTCATAATGTCAACCATTGTGTTTTCTGTGGTGCGCTTAATTTCAGCAACGAGATTTTCCACAAATTTATCAGCAGCTGCTTCAACATAAACTTCAACGCTCCCATTTTCCATATTTCGCACGCAGCCGCCCACATTCATTTTTTTAGCAACACCTCTAACTAAAGACCTGCATCCAACTCCTTGAACAACACCGTTTAAAACGATCCGGTACTTCATTTTCTTTGCTTGAGGCTTGATGCTTGACGTCGAGCGTCTAGCTTCTAGCGTTTAGCCAATGCGAATATTTATCTATTCATTAAAATAACTTTCTGAGCATGTTCGAGCTTACAATTTTAGGAACAACTGCCGGCGCGCCAACAAAAGAAAGGGGGCACTCAGCTATTGCATTAAAACACGAAGGGAAAGTTTATCTTTTTGATTGTGGGGAAAATGCGCAAAGGCAAGCTCGAATTGCAGGGATTAGCTTGTTTAAAATCAACGCAATTTTTATTACCCATTGGCACGCTGACCACTTTGCCGGACTTATTGGAATTATACAAACAATGGCACTGCTTGAAAGGAAAGAACCGCTTTATATTTATGGACCAAAGCCTGCAAAAATAATTATTGAAACTTTGAGAAAACTAGATGAATATGCGCACTTCGCAGGCCCGATTCATCTGGGATACGATTTAATAGTGAAAGAAATTGAAAGCGGATTGGTTTATAGTGGCGAAAATTGTATTATTGAAGCGATTCCGTCTATTCATTCTGTAAGCGGAGTTTCTTACAAATTTTCTGAAAAAGACAAGCCAGGCAAATTTAATGTGAAAAAAGCAAAACAGCTGGGCTTAAAGCCAGTTCAATTTGGCGAATTACAGCGCGGAAATAATGTTAAAGTCGAAAATAAAGTAGTAAAGCCTAGCGATGTAATGGGCGCGCCGCGGCCGGGGTTGAAAATTGTTTATTCAGGGGATACTGCGTACAATTCTGAAATGGTAAAGTTTGCTTCAGAAGTGGATTTACTCATACACGAAGCAACTTATACATCTGAATTATCTGATCAAGCAAAAGAGGTCGGGCATACAACTGCAAAAGAAGCTGCAGAAATTGCAAAAAAAGCAAAAGTAAAAAACTTATTGTTAACTCATTTTAGCTCGCGCTATAAAGATACAAAAGTGTTTTCACAAGAGGCGCGAAAAATTTTCAAAAATACTGAAGTAGCAAAGGATTTAATGAAAATTACTCTAAAATAATTTCATGAAACAATTACTTAAATTAAAAACTGAACAGCCCAAAGTTTTAGAACAAAGCGTTGAAAAAGTCCGTTCTATTCTAGAAAAGCAGCAGTACGATTTTTTTGGGAAACATGGAGCAGTAAAGACGTGCCATTACACAAAAAACTCTTTGCATGGAAAAACTGCTTGTTATAAGCAACAGTTTTATGGAATTCAGAGCCATCAATGTATACAGATGACCCCTTCTGTTGATCTTTGCAACTATAATTGTACTTTTTGCTGGCGGCCAATGGAATATGCTCCTGGCCATGAAATTCCTTGGAGCGAAGCTGATGACCCAAAAACGTTAGTTGAAAAGTCAATTCAGGCTCAAATGAAACAATTAATCGGATTTAAAGGCGATCCAACAGCGGTTCCTGAAAAAGTCAAGGAAATGTTTTATCCAAAACATGTTGCGATTTCTCTTTCAGGAGAGCCTACTTTATATCCGCGCTTAGGAGAAATGATTGCCGAATATCATAAGCATGGAATGACAACTTTTCTTGTCACCAATGGCTCAAATCCAGAGGCAATTCAAAAACTAATAGATGAGCACCATGAGCCAACTCAATTATACATAAGCTTAAGCGCTCCAAATGAACAGCTTTATTATAAAATTGATCGTTCTCAGGTGAAAAATGGCTGGCAGCGATTGAAAAAATCTTTAGAAGCAATGTGCAAATTAAAGTGTAGAACAGTTGTGCGCTTAACTTTAATAAGAAGCGCTATGATCGAGCCTGAGAATTATACAGAGCTCATAAAACTAGCAATGCCAATGTTTGTTGAAGTAAAGGGATACGTTCACGTAGGATACTCAACTTACAGGCTTCCTGAATCAGAGATGCCAATGCACAATGAGATTGTCGGTTTTGCTAAAAAAATTGCGCCATTAATTAATTATGAATTTAGAGCTGAGAAAGAAGAGTCCAGAGTCACTCTATTGGCCAAGCCTGATATAAAAGAAACTAAAATTGATTTTTTAAAAGTAAAAGCTTAGAACTTACAGATTTCCCCAAACAGCGCAGGGAATCTAAGAAATGCCGGCACAAGCAAAACTACGAATAAAAGTATTGGAATAAAAGTCCCCAGTGCTGCTTTTCCAAAACTAGTATCGTGCGCTTCTTTTGTGGCATAGAGCAGCGGATAAACTCCAAGTATGCCAAATACAACCAAGACAAAGAAGTTTATGCATTTTGGCAGAAGTGCTGTTAGAAACGAGAGGAGAAATGCAAGAGGAGCTGCAATAAGCGAAGTAAAGTATGCAAATCTTTCAAAAGGCCCACTGCCACTTATCAGCAATCCAAATAGATAGAAAAATGCGGTTATAGAGATCCAGGCAAACATTGCAGAAAGTGGCGTTACCATGATTTGCTGTACTGTTCTAATTGGTGCTAATCCAAAAAATGCCGTGCCCTCAAGAGGGAGTGCGACTGGCGTGAGTAGGAGTCTCAACAAAACTATAACCCCTGTTATCAATCCTCCCAATGAAGCAGAAATTAGGACATTCATAGCGGCTCTCCCCAAAGTTGCCCGAGTTTTTTCCTCAGGGAAAACACGGCCTGGCATGAAAAGCGCCATAAACCACATTCTAAAAACATCAACAAAATTTTCTTCAAAAACTTTTTCAGATTCTGCTTTTGCTATAAGTTGCTCTACCTTCCTTTCTGAAACAAGAGGAGCTGGTTTTTGCAGAGGCCTTCTAGCATGTTCAACGGCCTCATCAATATCCCTAATTGGATAGCCATGGCCTACAAGGAATGATCTAATCTCATCTGGGCTATAACCGGCCTTTAATTGTTCGCGTACATAATTTATGAGATGTGGATGTACCATTGCAAAAGACTTTAATAGGAAATTGTATTTAAATCTTGCTTCTCAGAGTAATAAAATGATGGAACAACAAACTCAAGCGGCTCAGCCAAAAACAAAAGATCAGTTAAGACAAGAAATATTGCAAAAGCGCGATTCCCTGAGCGAGAGCGAACGCGATGTAAAAAGCACAATTATTGCAATGCAATTTTTTGCAAGCGAGGCGTTTAAAAATGCAAAAACAATTTTTGCATATGCATCATACGGGAGCGAGGTCTCTACAAATTACCTTATGAGAAAGGCACTTCTTTTGGAGAAAAAGGTCTGCATACCAAAAGTTAATCTCAAAACCGGCAAAATGTGGCCTGTTAAGATCAATTCTTTAAATGTTTTAAAGCCAAATAAAGCTGGGATTCCTGAGGCCGGACTATTCTCCTTTAAAGTAGATCCAATGAAAGTAGATGTTATTTTGGTCCCTGCGGCTGTTTTTGATTTGCATGGGCATAGAATCGGGAGTGGAAAAGGATTTTATGACCGCTATTTAAGTACATATCAAAACCATGCTAAAATAATTGGCCTAGCGTTTGATTTTCAAATTGTAAATGATATCCCAGAAGAGCCGCATGATGTCAAAGTGCATAAGATTATAACCGAAAAGCGTATCATAAACTGTTCATGAAAAAAAAATTGAAAATTGGAGTTCTTGCATCCACGCGCGGGACGGATTTACAGGCAATAATAGATGCGATAAATTCTGGAAAGCTGAATGCCGAAATTGCTTGTGTTATTTCCAATAAAGCGGAGGCTTTTGTTTTGGAGCGTGCAAGAAATCATAATATTGAAGCAATTTTTATTGATGTAAAAGGAAAAAATCGTGATGAATACGATAAGGAAGTTTCAAAAGAACTTGATAAGCGCGGTATTGAATTAATTTGTCTAATTGGGTATATGCGTATTGTTTCAGATTGGTTTGTGAAAAAATATTGCAGCAGAATAATAAATGTTCACCCTTCTCTGCTTCCAGCCTTTGCTGGCGGAATGGATAAAGATGTTCACACGGAAGTTTTGAAAGCAGGATTAAAAGAAACTGGCTGCACAATTCACTTTGTTACAGAACAAGTCGATGGGGGTCCAATTATTATACAAAAGAAAGTTCCTGTTTTGGCAAATGATACTCCTGATAGTTTAAAAGAACGAGTTCAGGCTGCTGAAAAAGTGGCGTATGTTGAGGCAATAAAGCTATTTTCTGAAAACAAACTTAAAGTGAGCGGCAGCAAAGTTTTGATTAAATAATCTTTTAGGAATTCGCAAAGATTAAAAGCATAGTTGTGCATAATTTAGAATAATGGCTAATGTTGATGAAGAGTTTCTTAAATTTCTTGAGGAACGTAATAGAGCTGAACTTAAAAAGTTAGTAGAAAAACCTCAGTTCATATTTATTTTAGAAGAAAGGCCAATTACAACAGTCAAAGCAGTAAATATGCTTCAGGATGACCATACAGGGGTGCTTTTGCTTTCAACAAAAATGCCAAAAGAACTGGGCGAGTTTGAACGTCTTGATCTCTACTATTATCTATGTGAGGATATACCGTCTGATAGTGCACTTAAAAAGGTTGCGCTTTTGTTTGGCAATTTTAATGTTATCGCACGCAGAATTTTAGATTTTTCAGGGCATTATGAAAAGGCAATTATTGTTTTTGGAGATATTGAGTCTATGCTAAAACATCGCAAGGCTCAGGATATTGAAAAACTGCTTAATATATTATATGAAAATATTGCAGTAAAAAATATTAAGATTTTTGTCCCAATAAAACCAGATACTCTAACAGAAGAAACCGGATTTACACCGAGAATGTTCGGGAGGCTCGAGAGAAGTTTGGGTGCTGTTGTTATTGGTGAAAAATGAGAAAAATAGAAGCTCTTCTTTATTTGCAAAATTTGGAGCGCTTTGGAACTCAGCTTGGATTGGAACGGATAAGCTTACTACTATCCAAGCTCGGCAGCCCTGAGCGCGAACTAAAGGCAATTCATGTTGCAGGTACAAACGGAAAAGGATCTGTTTGTGCAATGGTAAACACAATTCTTCAGGAGGCCGGATATAAAGTTGGTTTATACACCTCTCCACATTTAGTTGATTTCAAAGAGCGCTTTTTAATAAATAACAAGAAAATTTCTAATAGCGAAGTTATTAGACAAGTTGAAATCCTTAGACCCTTTGCCGAAGAAATAAAAGAAAATTTTGGCCAGCCCACTTATTTTGAAGTGACAACAGCTGCAGCATTTAATTATTTTGCTGAGCAAAATATTGATTATGCTGTAATTGAAACTGGATTGGGGGGAAGATTAGATGCTACTAATGTTATAAATCCGCTTGTTTCTGTTATAACCAATATTGATTATGAGCACACAGAATATTTAGGCAACACATTAGAGAAAATTGCTTTTGAGAAAGCTGGAATAATAAAACAAAATAAGCCAACATTAACAGCAGCAAATGAGCCGGCATTGAACGTGATAAAGAAAATATGCGCAGAAAGAAATTCAAAACTTATAGTTGCGAATAAAAAGTATAATAAAAAATTAAACTTGCGCGGAGAGTTCCAAAAAATCAATGCTGGGCTTGCAGTTCGGGCTGTAAAGGAATTGAATCCAGAAATAAAAGCTGATATTATTGAAAATGCATTGGAAAAAGTGGATTGGCCAGCGCGGCTCGATTTAAGGAAAATAAAGGGTAAACAAATATTATTGGATAGCGCCCACAACCCTGCGTGTATCCGAACCATTATCCCAGAATTCAAAAATTTTGATTATAAAAAATTAAGAGCGGTTGTAGGCATATTGCAGGATAAGGATTATGCTACTATGCTTAATCAACTAAACAGTATTGTTGATGAGTACATCTTAGCAAATCCAAAAACTGACCGCGCTCAAACTTCTGAAATACTAAGCCAGTATGTGAATAAGAATTATAAAATCATTGAGAATACCGCTGAGGCTGTTAAAGAAGCTATAAATTTTTCAGATAAAGACGATCTTATTCTTATAACCGGTTCAATGTATGTTGTGGGTGAGGCTATGAAAGCGCTCGGAATTAAAAATTTCAAGTAATTAAGAGGAGTGGCCAGGAACCCAACCTCCTGCAACCTCAATATTTGCGCCGTTGATATAAGATGAATTTTCATTCAACAAAAACAAAATCGCGTTTATTATATCTTTATGACTAGCAAGTCTGCCTGCAGGGACTTTCTGTTTAACTATGCTTGTTTCCAAAATTCCAGGTGAAACCATATTTATATTAATTTTGTATTTTGCTTCCTCAGCCGCCATTGCTTTTGTTAGCATGTAAACTCCTGTCTTCGCAATATAATAGGGAGTTGTATGTTCGCGAATTGTTATGCGGTCGCAGCCTGCGCAGCCAATATTAATTATCTTCCCATATTTTCGGGCGCGCATTTTTTCTAAAACAGATTTTGAGCACAAAAAAGTTCCATATAAATTGCTCTCAATTACACCTCTAAATTCAGAGTGAGAGTGCTGGCTGATTTTTTTAAACAAAAAATTCCCAACATTATTTATTAGTATGTCCACTCTATGAAAACGTTTGAAAACATATGAAAACATTCGCTTTACATCTTTTTCGCTCGAAACGTTAGCTTTTATTAAAATAGATTTCGGGCTGTGCCTTTTTATTTCTGCGAAAGCTTTATCTGCCGCTTTTTTGCTTTTTCTATAATTTAAAACTAAAATTGCGCCGCGCTTTGCAAGTTCTATAGCAACAGCTCTGCCTAAGCCTCTATTTGAGCCTGTTATTACTGCCACCTTCTCGATTAAACTTAGCATAACAAAATTAGAATACCGAGCTTAAATTTATGCTTTGCGCCTTTCCGGAACTCGAACTGCAATTCTCATCGGCTCCTCAGGCGGAGTTTTTTTAGGGCGCAGCCACCAAACTCCTCCGTAAAAGAAAGGAGTACTTATAATTGTTACAAGCACTTTGAACAGGAAATAATTAAGGGCTATATTCGTTGTAAAGACAATATCACCACTATAAAACGCAATGAGCATAAAAAGAAATGTATCGATAAATGCTCCTGAGATTGTTGCAGCATTATACCTTAACCAAGCAAATTTTCCATACATTTTTATTTTTATTCTATCAAAAGCCCAAATTGTATAGAGTTGGCTTGTTAAAAATGCAATTATACTTCCGATTATAATTCTGCCTGACTGCTTAAAGACTGTATTATAAATTTTGATCGATTCTTCTGCGTTGCCAAATACAAGAATCTGTCTAGGCCCGGCAGGGAGGTTAAGCGAAACAAGTATTACAACTAGAACAGCAATTTGCGCAACAATAGCTGAGAGAACATACTTCCTTGACAAATTAACCCCAAAGACCTCATTTGCAGCGCTCAGGACAATATAAGTTATCGGCAGAGAAAGAATAGCAACACTAACAGATTTTCCAAAAAGCACAGTGAGTTTTGAGCCTGCAAGATTTGCAGCGATGATTCCAGCTACATATAATGCAAGAAAAATGCTGGTTTTTTCCTCTGTAGAAAGTTCCATCTAAAAAGGTAACAATCTCTACTGAGCCTGTAAAAGAAAAGGAATAAATAGTAGAAATAAGTTATTAATTAATGCAAAAAAGATGCTGTATATTAATTTTATTAATAGGTTTATTATCTATTCCTAATGTTAATGCATCTACTAGTTCTAATTATTTAGATAATTTTTGGAATTATTTGACTGGAAAGTTTATTTATTTTACAGGAAGAGGAATTGATTGTGGATTTACTTATAAAGAGTGTCCTGCTGGAACTACAGGAAGTAAAACTTCTTGTGCTAATCCTGTTATTAGCGAGGCATATCAATGTAATCCTGAACAAGTTTGTAATACTTATCCTTATGCTTGTAATCCTAATAGTAGTTGTGATAAAGATGGAAAGAATTGTGTTACTACATGGAGTACTTGTTATTCAACAAGTTGTTCAACCGTTTATAAGACATGTTATAGAGATGTTTGTGGTAAGTGTAATCCTCCTGAACCAAGTTGTGCAGCTATATGTAGTCCCAATTGGCAGTGTAAAATATGGGGTAGTTGTGTAAATGGGCAACAGACAAGAGATTGT
>DVAB01000051.1 GCA_014189685.1 Candidatus Naiadarchaeum limnaeum | reverse complement strand
GCACAACACAGGAGGAGAACTTTCCTATCTGCTGGCTTTGAATAAAACAAACGGGCAGCAGCTCTGGCGCTATAATTTCAGCGATGTAAACCAATTCCCTGAAAGAGTTTTGCCTGTTTACTATGGGGATAAAATTGTTGTGTCTACAACCGATTTTTCAAACTCAAAAATCTACGCTCTTAATGCAACAACAGGAACTCTGATATGGCAGTACGATGTAACAGGCGAGGACATGTGGAGCGGTCCAAGCGTTGCAGACAGCAAAGTTGTATTTGGCACAGGAGCAGGACAGAAAGTCTATGCTCTGAGTTCTTTGAACGGAAGCTTGCTCTGGACAGTTAATGCTGGAAACAGTGTTTATTCAACTCCTGCCCTCATAGATGATGCTGTTTATATTGGCGTAGATGGCGGGAAAGTGCTCAGATTGCGCGCGAACACAACTCATTCAAATGAAAATGTCCAGTTCACAGCAGGACAGGTAACAACAGTTGATGGAGTTATGAACTCTGATATTTCTGTTGATATCCATGCAACTTCAAGCGGAACAGGAGAAATGCATCTGCGCAAATATCCAATGCCTCCAAACACAACAAATGCATTTGGAGAAACAAAGCTTGGCAAATACATGAAAATCACACATCAAAATGTTTTGAATAATATGGACTGGGCAGTTATTAAATTATTTTACACTGATGATGATATTGTTGCACTTGAATTAAACGAATCTGCTCTTGCTCTCTTGAGATGGAACGGAAGCGCTTGGACTTGCCCATCAACCTGCGGAGTTAATACAGTTGATAATTATGCCTGGATAAACACAACCAGCTTCAGCACATTTGGAATGAGCGGTGGAATGCCGAGCCAAGGAGGAGTGCTTGAAAAAATTGATGCCCTGATTGATAAGGTTAAGAGCCTTGACATAGATGGGGGATTAAAGCAAAGCCTCTTGGCAAAGCTTAACGCTGCTAGAGATGCATTCCTAAGGGGCAATATAAAAGCTGCGATTAATCAGCTTGAGGCATTTATAGATGAGGTCGAGGCGCAGAGAGGAAAGAAAATACGCGAAGCAGATGCTGATATGCTTATTTCTATGGCAAAAGAAATTATAAAAATGCTACGCACCTAACAGGCAATTAAATAAGTTATATTCTGGTTGTAAAATCCTTCCTTTTGCGCAATTGGAACATTTGCTTTGTGGGCAACATCGATGAACGATCCTCCTCCAGAAAGCCCAGTGTATATTCTTTGTAAGTTCGGAGTTAATGGCAAATAGACTTGCTGCGAGACATTTGCAACACTTGTATTATTTACGCCCAGGCTTCCTGGTCCATCTGGGCCGTCATAATTAGTTCCCTGCGCATCGACATCCCCTCCAGTGCTTCCATCGTTTGTAAATCTAACATCTCTTTCATCAGATACGCTATATGGCGGCAGATTGAGATTTCCGCCAATTCCAAATGCAAAGGTTCCTACAGGGTCTGTTAGGTTATGATCTATTGTGCAAATCAGCCCTAATTCCTTTCCTTTAAAGACTGTGTAATTTATGAAAGAGCCGTAATCAGGCCCAAGATCAAGGCGGTCAACAGAATCTCCTGTTTCAAAGCTCACGTTTATTGGAGAATTGTTGAAAAGCCCCAATTCATTTAGTGTTGTTGACAGTTCTAAGCGCCCGCCTCCGTGCCCAGATATGCAACTTCCAATTGGAATGAAACTCCCGCCTGAGATGTTGTACGTGGTGCAACTTCCATTCATTATATATTCAATAAGCGAGCCAGTTTGTGATGCCCCAAACGGAAGGTTTTCATTGTTGTTTGTGGCAACTGATTCGCCTGTGCCTGTTAAACTATTGCCCATCCAAACTCTGTAATATCTTGTGGGGTCTTCTTCTATCAAATTTCCTTTCATATCCATTCTAAAACTTATATTTGAAAGGTTATTTGCGATTGAAACGTTTTTTATATCATAAGCTGGCTCTTCGCTCAGATTGAGCTGGACTGTAACATAGTCAACTGTATAAGTAGTCGCGCCGGCGCCGCCTCCTGTTACCTGAACCCTGAAGTGTATGCCTCTTTTATTGCCGTCGCCAGTTGCGTTATCTATTACATGCCAAGGAGCATCAAATATTGCAAGATTTGACTGCTCTAATCCTGTTGTTAGCGTGCCAATTTCTTCCCATGCTCCTCCTGGCCCTTGCGTCATATTAAAAACACTCCAAGTAATATCACTGCTAGCATTCCCTTTTATGAATGCATAAACCCTGCTTATGCGCGAAGTATTTTCATTTATAAAGAAATGATAGTTTAATCCACCACTCGTACTAGGCCCTCCTCTTGCATCTGGGAAATATACATTATCATCTAGTTCTAGTTTCCTGTATGAAGCAGTTGATAATTCTGTGCCTTCACAATATTTTGCAGGGCATCCTGATAAGCCTGCGCTAAAGGTAGTAGCATTGTGGGATAAGCTTGGGTTTGTTACACCTTCAAAAGTATAGTTTCTCCCTATTGCTTCTGCATACAAATCATAAACATCAATTCTTAGGCCTGACAGCGTTGCATTATAATGAACAGTGATATTTCCGTCGTTGCTGATAAGCCCCTCTGCCCTGGTTATTTTTGTTGAAAAAGTTTTTATATCCTGTGTTATACCACTTAGATCTATCCAAGTGTACCACTCACTTTTACTATAATTAAATATATCAACTCCAAAAGCTCCTAGAGGTATGGCACCTTCTATTGACCCATTTAAAGTAGTGTGAAGAACTACTTCATTCATAGGATTTTTATAAACTCTAAATGTGTAGTTCTGGCGTGCAATTGAAATATTTGTGCTTGTGTTTGTGTTATTATACTGCCAATCAAATGCTAGCTCAGGAAAGTCAACAGTCCCCAATTCAGTTAATGTTGTGTTTGGCCTGAAGAACTGATTTTTCTTTTTTGAAAGCGTATCAACTTGATTATCAAAAATTCCAGTCACATTGTGCCATTCCTTATTGTTTGGAAAGTCTCCGTCTATTCCAATTTCGTGGCTGAGAAAAGTTGAATTTATGTATACAGCAAAAGTCCCCTTTTCTGAACTGTTTATCCATCCATTTGTGTCATTCGCATGAATGCGTACAGTGTAATTCCCAAAAGGCTCATTTTTGCTTGCTGAGACATCAAAGCGCCGAGTTAAATTATAGAGATTTGGATTTCCGGTTGGATTTGGCAATCCTAAGCTTGTATTATTTGTCATTGTAAAATTCCCATAAAAGCTTCCATTATAAGAGAAAATTTCAGCAACAACATCGGCTGTCTGATTGCCAGTTATGCTTGTGCGCACATCAACTGTTATATTTGTCTCGCTGCTGTTCAAAATTTTATTGCTCTGGTTTTGCTGCCCATCAATCTGCTTAACTTGAAACGCAGTAAAGCCTGTTACATTTGGCGGCGGCTGTCTGACATCACATTTAACTGTCAAGCTCTGGTCGCCTGTTAAGTTTTGCTGAGAGCTGACATTATAAGTTGTTTGATAAATTCCCTCTGGTGTGGCTGCAGTTGCATTGCAGGTAAACATTGTATTGTAGAATTGCTCCCAAACAGCGCCTGAAATACCATCCGGAAATCCATTTGGCCACGTGCTGCCATTTATCGATATTGAAGTGTTGTTATCGCTTGTAATTTCAGTTCCGTTTGAAAATATATCCTCTATTAAATCTACGACCGTATGATTTCCGCTTGCATTAAGTCTTAGTTCACTTGATTTTGGGCCAGTTCCTGCATTCACCAATATTGTAATTGTTGTTGAATTCCATGAAAATCTTGCAGGAACTCCGCTTACATTTACATTGTCAACAATTCCATCTTCGTTGTTAGTTCCTGAGAAATGCCTGTAGTGGAGTGAAAAATTTCCAGCATTAGAAGCATTTTGAGTTGCGTTGTAGTGGAAATTTGTACAAGTAGAGGATGTGGTATTGGCAATTAAAGCTCTAGTGTTATTTACCTGGAGCGCAATATCCAAAAATTCCCCTGCTTCCAGTGCATTTCCCCTTCCTGCTGCTGCAGTGAGATTTACATATATCACTTGCCAGCCGAAAGTATCGTTTCCCTTTCCAGCTGGACCTGGGCCTGCTGATGCGTTAAAAACTTGCTTGTTCAACTGCTCCACTCCAACAGTATTTCCAGGGTTTCGTGCACTCTGTCCACCTGTACAGGCATTTGTGCCGCTAGCACCCCATTGCCCACCTCCTATATTCCCAGTTGCCCCATCTAAGTTCCCAGGGCTTTCATACAATACTTGATAAAAAATCTCGCGCACAGCAAAAGTCTGCTGAGCAGAAACCATAATATAAATTATAACTAAAACTATAATCCGCAAAAACTTCCTTTGGATAAGCATAAAAAAAGGTATATTATCCTAATTAATAAATTTACTGCTCAAACTTTTCTCAAAACTAAGTTGTCTATTTGTATTGTGCCCTCATACTCATTTTCGCTGCTTTCGCCCATATAAATAATTAGATTGCTCGCATTGCTGGGCATTGGGTCTGCAAAAGCAGCAGTTATATTTAACCAACCATTGGGCAATTTATCAGCATCAAGGATTGTTGTCATATTCGCCTGAAATTCTGTTCCGACCTTTGCAATCTCAACCTCTTTTTCTCCAAAGAAGACTGCATAGTCAATTAGGTCACCAGCGCTACTAACAATAAAAAACTCCATAAAGAATTTTTGCGTTGTACTGTTACCCACAAACCTAATTTTTGGATTTGCATAAAAGTTAATTTCATATTTTGCATTTGCCTGCAAAGGAATCGGGTCTGTTCTAACTCCATTAACAGCATCTGATGCAGTTAAATCGAACACAAGGGCATTTCCATCAGTTGAAGGAGAAGGGGCAATATAAAATTCATTTGTGTTCCATTGAGCAGTTTGATGGGGGCCGTATCCATAGCCATATAAAAGATTTAGCGGAACTTTTGTATTATTTGGAATTGAGGTTTCAAAATCGTTCCCATAAATAATGTTATCCCCTTCTATTACCCTTGGAAGTGGTGTCACAACAGGGGGCGGCAAAAATTCGCCAGTTGGACCTCGAATTTTGCCAGAGGCATTAATCACCTTCCATCTATAGCTTACACTATTCAGCAAAACAAAGACATTTTCAGACATTTCAAGAGTTAACTTGTAGGTGTTTTTATCAAAGATTTCTGTCAAGTTACAAGTTTCCATGCAGCTCTCATTGAGAGAAAATGTTTCTGGAATCTCTCTTGGAACAGGCGCAGGAGATGTTGTTGGAAATGGGGTTGAAATTGCCCCTGTAGGCCCTTCTTGTGTTTCGTTTTGAATTGTTATATTCTCCTCAACAGTAATATTTTCTTTTTCCAGGTTGAAGGCCCTGCTATAAATTAAATATTTGTTGCCCTCGCTTTCAATGAAAATATTGGCATAGCCTGATTTATTTGCGAATATAATACCAGAAACTTTTGCAAAGCTCAAAGCACATATGTCATTTGGAAACGGAACACTTATTTCCGGGGTAGTATTAATAGTTTGATTAAGAGTTTCATTTCCAGCAGAGACATTCTCTACTAAGATACTAATTGTCCTGTTCCCTGGGATTTCCGTCTCATTGCTTTTTACAATGCAGAAAGTTCTTAATGCCCACTCATAGGAAGAGGATCCATTGACATAAAGATTTAGCTCATCGGCGTAAGTTGAGCTTTCAGTGGTTATGTTTAAAGTTTCATTCTCAACAGCAAAAATAAGGGTTGTTCTTGTCCCTCTTGAAACCCCATAGACAAGTATTGTTATGACTGCCAATATCAAAATCAGGCCGAGAATGTTACTGGGTGGCTTTGGTTTCTCCCTTCTTCTAGTCATTTGCGAGTAAAATATGGATTTACTCGCTTAAAACCTTTCCTTTTTCCCAGGCGTGCTCAAATAATTTTTCCAGAGCATTTGCAAGATAATCGCTCTTTATCCACAATCCAGTATCTTCTGGGCTTGTAATTAAAACAACATCCTGCCCGTCTTTTATTAAAAACCGTCCCTCAATTCCTCTGTGCGAGCGCAAGTCAACATAATCAGCAATTTTTCCAGCGGATTTCAGGCTTGGAATGTTTGCAAGAATTTTAAATTTAACTCCTTTTTTCTTTGCTTTTTCAAATGCGGGCTTGCAATGCTTTTCAAGATTTAAAAGCCCTTGCTCATTTGTAACTTTTAAAATTCTGTCCTCGGAATTAGCAATTAAATGTTTAATATGTCCATATAAACTGTTTTTTCCGCGCAAAACCCCAACAACATCTTCCATCTCAATTGGCTTTTTCCTTTTCTCCAAGTGGGCAGCAAGCGTCTCGCGCAAATCCTTTTCAAGTTTTGATACAAAACCTAATTTTTTATTGTAATCCTCTTCATAAGTAGAGCGAACTTGATTAACAGCATTTTCAACAGAAACCGCAACATATTTTACAGGCCTTCCAATCTGTACAATTGCGAATCCTTTTTTCTCAAGAGAATTCAAAACATCATAAACTCTGCTTCTTGGAACATTTGAAAGCTCTGCCAATTCGCCCGCAGTTGAGCTTCCGCTTGTCAAAAGTGCAGTATAAATTCTGGATTCGTACTGATTAAGTCCTATTTGCTTGAGAAGGTTGAGAGCCTCTCCGTTTACAGAGTTTTTTGAGCCCATTTTTTTTCAAATTAACATTTTTTACTTGTTTTAGGGTATATATATTTATTATTGTCCAGTGGTTACAAAGAAGGAGAAATGGTTAGGCGCACCTAACTGCTTACTTTTTAGCTTTTTTCTGCTCCTCGTAAAGTTTTGCTACTCGCTCGAGATCATCTGCATCATCCGGACCTTTATCATCCCTAATTCTTTTCACTCGTGGAAAACGAAGCGCATAGCCGCTTGCGTATTTAGTGGATTTTTGAATTTCATCAAAAGCAATTTCAACAACTAATTTTGGTTTAATTTTAACATCTTTTATGTGCTCGCTCTCAACTAAAGGCTTAACTAATTTTGTTAGATTTTCCAAGTCCTCATCTGTTAATCCAGTTGCAACTTTTCCAAGCTCAACAAAATTTCCGGTATCGGGGTCGCGCGCCCCAAGAAAATATGAGCCAAGCCATTTTGCTCTTCTCCCCTCGCCCCAAATTGCTCCTATAATAACTAAATCCAGAGTTTCGCGCTCAATTTTCAATTTATACATATACTTAACTCTGCTTCCGGGCATGTATTTTGCATCTAAATTTTTAATCATCAATCCCTCGTGCCCAAGGCTAAGGGATTTTTTATAAAACCCATCAGCTTTTTTCGCATCTGTTGTAACTAAATTTTCTGCGAGGTGGAAATCCCGAGTTTCTTCTAGTATTGATTCAAGCTTTTTCCAGCGCTCTACATAAGGAGTGTTGAGCAAATTTTTTCCGTTCAAATACATTATGTCAAAAAGATTCATCTCAACCGGAATTTGTTTTTGCATCTCTTCAATCCCATATTTTCTTTTTATTCTCTGGGAAAGTTTTTGAAAAGGCTGGGGCTTTCTCGTATGCGGAGAAATTCCTACAGCCTCGCCCTCCACAATTGTTTTGTCTGCCTTGATAAATTTTTTTGCAGATTCAACTAATTCTGGAAATTGTTTAGTGATATTGTCAAGCCTTCTTGTAAAAACTAAAATCTTGTTTCCGCTTTTATGAATCTGCACGCGCATTCCGTCATATTTGTACTGAAAAGCAGCTTTTCCTTTCATTTCATCAAGTCCTTCCTGGGCGGTTTCAACTTTTTGGGCAAGCATAGGTTTTAAAGGGCGGCCGACTTCAAGCTCAACTTTTTCAAGAGCTCGCTTGCCACCACTTCTTATTAATTGTGCAACTTCTCCATAATCATTTCTTATACTGTAAGCTTGGTCAATTAAATCAGGCTCAATCTCATAAGCAACAGCAAGAGCATTTCTTATTATCCCTTCTCCAACTCCGATTCGCATCACCTCTAGAATTAATCTTACTAAATATCTCCCCTCTTCAGGAGTTGCGTTTGAAACTAATTCTGCAATCAAAGAAATTTTTTGGCCAGTCGAGCCAGTGCCTGTTAGAGTTGGAATTTTTTCAAGATTTTTGTAAACATTTTCAACTGTTAAAACTTTTGCAGTTAAAGTGCGCTGTTTTTTCTTTTTCAAAATACTTTCAGCTGCTGTTCCAATATCTCCTGCTTTTTTTGTCTCATTCTTAATTGCATGCTCATTTAATCCTGTAACTCTTGCAAGAGCCTTAAACATAATATTTTCAGCAACTCCCAACTCAGTTTCCATCCAGGCTGGAAAAATTCTTCCTTCCAACAAAGTTACAACTGTGCTTAGTAATTCAGTTGGGCATTCTTTTATGAATTTGGCTACGATATCTCTTTTTTCTAATTTTTTTGTTGTGGCTTCTAGAGATTCATAACATTTAACAAGTTTCTTGAATTCCATTTTAAATCTCCGTCCACCAAGATGCATCGTGCCTGAATGGGTTTAAGCTGAGCAGCTTCAAACCAATTGGGACTAAATTCGCGCGCTCTGCAAAGAATTCAAATTTCTGCCCCCATTTTTCAACTCTGTACATCCAATAATATTTCTTTCTCCATTCCCTATCATAGTTTTCAAGCGGAGCTCCAAGTTTTACATGCGAGGCGCAGCATCTTCCTGCAACTTCGCCCATTTTCATAGCATATCTAATCCCTTCTCCTATGGCAGGTCCTGTGTGGCCAGCGGCATCTCCAACTATGAGCATGTTTCCTTTTGCTGTATATTTTCTTGGCCCACACATCGGAAGCGCGCCTCCTTTGAATGTTAAAATTTTTCCATTGATATTTTCTTGTTTCATAAAGCGGTCAGTGAGCTTTTGCAAATTTTTTCCATTTAAATGCGTTTGCATGCACGCAAGTCCAACATTCAGCATATTATTTCCAGGAAAAACCCAGGCGTAGCCATGCTGAATTAATTCTTTATCAAAATAAAGCCAGATAGAATTTCCGAACCTCTCTTCAATTTCTTCATTTGGCATGGAAACTTCATACGCAACTGCCAATGCCAGTTCCTCTGGCTTCCATGGAGGATGCCCCATTGCCTTTGCAACAATAGAACTCGGACCATCAGCTCCAACAATTACTTTTGCTTTAAAGACTCCTTTTGTTGTATGTACTTCATTCCCTCGCACTTCTTTTGCAAGGGTTTTTCCCATGTATTCAGCGCCTTTTTCAACAGCAATATCTGCCAAATGCCGATCGAAATAAATTCTCCTTGTTGTTGCTGCTGGCTTAGAAAATTTGAAGTCAACTTTTGCATTCTGAATTATTTTTCCTCTTGCAACAAGCACTGCTCCATCTATATAGCGCATAATAACATCCTTTTTTAATCTGTAGTTTGCAGGAATAAAAGGTGCAAGTCCTCCTGCGCAAGCAGTATTTTCTCCAGCAAAACTATCCTTATCAATCATTAAAACTTTTAACCCATTTTCAGCTGCTGCTCGTGCAGTTGTTGAGCCAGCAGGCCCTGCTCCAACAATTATAACATCGTATTTTTTAGTCATAACTCCTTCTCAATTTCCTTTTCTTCCTCTTTCAAAGCTAACCCGAGCGCGTGTCTTAAATTATCGTGGTGTTTGTGCATTAACTCAACAACTTCTTCCAAATAGAAAACTAAAGCAATTACAACAAAGAAAATCATTATACTAATCGCCTGCGGCCCGGCAATATAGGCTTTTGTGCCTGTGCTAATTGTAATTCGTACTGCAAAATCATTAAAGTTATAGAACTGATTTGAGAGCGGATAGAAAGCCTGCACTCCTAAATTATCGAACAAATCCAGAATTGGATGGGCAACTAAAAACAAAAAGTTTGCAACTGCAAGTTCCTTAAACTTTGTTCGCGTGCGCGGCTCTAATTTAAAGGCTAAAATAATTAAAATTAGCGGAATCAAAACCGTGATAAAAACATTGTGCAAAGTTCCGCGCGGGACTCCAATAAAATGATCAACATCGATTAAGACAGATGCAGAAGCAAGAATAAACGCCCATTCAACTCCATGCTTTAAATGAATGCGCGCTGCCAGGGCAGCGATTAAAGGCAGTACAAAATGGACAATGGTTTCCATAAGAGATTTAAATATTGTTATCTTAAATAAATTCCGTATGATGCCCAGAACTCATGTAATGATTGGCGCCTTGGTAGGAGCGCTCCTATCATTTAAGTTTAACATTGCATTTACAGATGTTATAATTGCAGCAATTTTTGGCAGCTTTGTTGACTTAGATCATGTTGTTTCGCACTGGCAAAAGAGTGGCAGGCTTAGCATATCAGACACTCTGCGCGTTGATGTTAAAGGCTTGGAGCACAGCAGGACTCCTTGGATTCATGGAAAATATGGATTAATAACAATGGCTATACCTGCTCTAATAGCGTATTATTTCTTTGGATTAAAGTACGGGCTTTTAGTCTATCTGCCCTTTTTAGCACATCTGTTCTTTGATTTTATTGTTCCATATAGCAATTTTGGCAAAGTGATATACAAATTCGGGCACTATTTAATTCCAGTAACTTTTGAAGAATTAATTCTAGATGTCTTTACTTTTGACCTTTTAATGGCATCTCTTATCTATTTTAGTATAATTGCCTAGCCTAATGCGTTATTACTTCAATCTCAACTCTCTCCCCGGCTTCTCTTGGCCGTATTTCATAGAGATTGAACTCATATCCAGAAGGCGGCGGATAGCTTCCAGTTATTATTTTAAGAAACCCCTTATCAACAAATCGCGTCTGACAGCCCATAAAATTGATATGGCTTACATTGTAAATTTTTACAATCCCAAGTGTATTCTGTAAATTATCAGAAGGCATTTCAACAGTTTTTCTACCTGTGTAGAAATTAAAAACTCCTAGGTCGCATGCCATTAGCACAGCGTCTTTTTCAGTTATGCTATTTATTTTTTGAGCCATATACAGCGTTTGCTTTTCTTGCTCACCATCTCTGTAGGGAAATTTTCCTTTTTCATCAAGAAATTTTCCAAAAGTGTAGGGGAGGCTGATTAGTATAAAAATTATTAAAATTATGGCAAGTGTTTTATCAATATTTATTTTGAATCTTTGGAAATTCGGAAAATTTTCTAAAAGTTTTTCCAAAATAGAGCGTGCCCCAACCCATGAAAAAATTAGCAGGAAAGGAATTACTGGGAGGAAATATCTTTTCTCAAACAGCCAGTAAAATGCAAAGAAAGCTGCGAAAGTGCTCCATAATAAAATGAAAACTGCATTTCTCTTTGATTCTTTTGCAAACAAAAAGAGTGCTGTTAAAACTATCCCTATATATGGAAGGGCGCGCAAAACTATTATTGCAACGTCTTTTAAAGTATATCCGATATAGAGCAAAGGAAATTTTGCAAATGCGGGGAGCAGCGGTAAATCAAGCAAAAAAGCAAGCACTATAAGAAAAACTATCCACAATTTAACTCTATTGCCAAGCCTTTTTGCAGAATTTAGCACAATCCCGATAAATGAAAGAATGCTCAAAAAGAAAAAGCTCAAAAGTTCTGCTGTAAAAGTACTGAGCACTCTCATAAAGTAAAAGGATTTCCCAAAAGGCTGATTGAATACCCAGAGAGCAGAGGGGAGCTCTCTTACCCCTCCATTCCAGTAAACAGCAAACATGTACTGTTCATAATGTTCAACATATCTATCAATCCAAACAACGTATTGATTTACTGAAAAAATCGGGTTGCCAAAAACCAAATAGTTTCCTATGAGCCAGGGGGACATAACTGCTGCGCTCAAAATTAATCCGATTAGGAATTCGCGGGAAATTTTCTTTTCTATCAAATAATATGCTAAAATTATTATTGGGAAAATTATTAGAGCTACTTGTCTAATGAGGAAGGAAAATCCTAAAACCGCGCCCATGAGGTAAAAATATTTCTTTTCTTTCAGTCCCATATAGAAAAAATAAATTCCCAGGGCTAAAAAGAAAGCAAACATAACATCGCGCTCGCCCTCAAAGCTAAGCTTAAATACTGCAGGGTAAAAAATCATTGAAACCCCGGCTAAAAATCCGATTTTTCTATCAAAGAATTCTTTCCCAAGAAAATAAATTAAAAGCGGAAACAGAATAGTTCCGATTAGCATGCTTGGCAGCTTTGCAGTAAAGGCACTTTTCCCAAAAAGCCAGATAAAAGGCGCTATTACAATTGAAACCCCTGGAAATCCATACTCCTCCGGGTGCGTGATTGATTGAAATTTTATAAAATACTCATTTATGAAATCAAGCTTAAATCCATTGCCTGCAATGAGATTCTCAGCAGCGTTTGTATAGAGCTGCAAATCCAGATTTCCAACATAAATTATCTTTGAGACAAAATAGGCTTCTGCGATAAAGACAGAAATCCCTACAATTAGGATTGCGATCAGGTAAAAATCAACTTTTTTTGCTTTTTCATCCATGCAGGCTTCTATAAAGATAATGTTTAAATATTTTTAATCTACCCTTCTATTAGGGGGGTTAAGGAAGGGCAGGTTTTCTATATTTACCTCTGAACTCATAAATGAAGCACAAATTATCAAAAAGATTTATATATCGACAATTATTAGCCTCTAGTGGAGTTGAAGGGATGAGTTTATTTAATGGTAAATTTATTCTATTGCTATTTTCAGTGATTTTTTAAGTTATGAATGAACAAAATATTAGAAATAAAAAATTCGATTTCTTTTTAATTGTACTTTTTATTATAAGCATAGCAGCTTTTCTAATTCAGGCATATTTTGTTTCAAAAGTAAAATACATTGGAACTGATGATATGGGGCATTTTTCAGAGGCTGCTGAAAATGTCCTAAAAGGAAAGGGATTTTCTCTTGATTACATAAACCAGTATTTTTTTAAGTTCGATTCAATTTCCCACCCAGAAGAATTTGGCTTTCCTGGAGTTTCTCTAATCTTAATCCCATTCATTCTTTTGTTTGGAAAAACAGCTTTTGCTGTAAAGCTTCCTAGTTTGATTATTGGAGTGATTTTGTTTCCAATTTTGACTTATTTCTTAGGGAAGGAATTCTTCAATGAGCGAATAGGGTTTCTAGCAGGAATTTCAATGATATTTTATCCAACAATATTCTCAATAAATTTTGGAGGGTGGCGCGATACAATGTTCGCCTTTTTTGTTGTTGCCGGAATTTATTTCTTTTACAGAGGCCTAAAAACCGATAGTACAAAATATTTTGTTTTAATGGGTGCTTTTTTAGGATTTTCTTATTTAATCAGGCAGGCGACAATTGCAGTTTTTCCAGCTATTATCTTAGCATACTATTTAGTAAACAAAAAGTTTTCAGGCGAAACCAAAGGTTTCAGGCGAAACTTTCAGTTTCGCTACCCACAGACAAAGTCTGTGGTCGCTACCCACGAACTAATTAGTTCGCGGTCTAAAAAATTTATTTATGGATTGCTATTTGGCGCTGTCATAGTTTCCCCATGGTTAATTAGAAATTATCTGATATTCGGAGATCCTTTTTTCACAGCAAATATATACGTTGGTTGGATGGTCAGTTATTTGGGCCATTATGAGGAAGGGTTTTTTTCAATTTGGTGGTATGTAACAAAACCAAGCCCTTCTTATCTAATCTCTCAAACCAGTCAGTATCCCTTTTATCTTTTTTATATAAGAAGATTCTTCACGAATTTGTTCCCGCAGTTCGCTGACTTCATAGTTTTAAATGTGCTTGCTTTTGTTGGAATTGCTCTGGCAAGTAGGCAGCAGATCACAAAAAGAATTTCAAGGTGGGCGATTTTCTTAATAAGTTTTTCTATTTTTGCATTTCTTTTTTATAAATTTGCCCAAGTAAACAGTTTAGTGCCTCAAACTACTTTGCTAAATACTTTCTTTTATATGGGTTTGCCCTCAATTCCATATATAGGGATTTTATTAACTTCATTTTTATTTTTTAGAAAAGATAGCAAAGAAAATACTGTTTTTGTACTCCTTTGGGCTGCATTTGCACTCTTTTCTGCTGTTGTGTGGATTTTTGCTATACGATATTGGCTAGCAATAGTTCCATTTTTATTAATCTATTCTTGGTTTGCAATTGAAAGATTCTTGCATTGGTTAGCAGAAAAAACAAATAAATTTGATACAGAAGATGCGTGGAGATTCCTTTTAATTTTTCTTTTTGTATTTATTCTGCTTAGTTTACCGCAAACCTTTGGGAAATTTTTTGATAAAAATGCGGAGTTCCCTTTTAAAGATGACCAAGATTCGCAGGATGTGCTTTCTTTATCTGAAAAAATTAAGGGCATAACCGAAAAGGATGATGTCATAATGGGCTGCCGTGCGGGTATCTTCCATTTTTACACAGATAGAAAATATTTAGAACTCCCCAGCGCACCGCTGAAGGACGTTTTAATTTTAATGAAAGTTTATAATGTGAAATATTTTACTTTATTGAAATGCGAGCGCAGAGCAATAGATGTCAGACTTTTCGAGGCCTTGTACAGTGGCCGCACTTTTTCGCGCGAAGATTTTGAAAAAGGCTCTAAAATCCTGGTAAAAGATTTTGAGCAGCGCAGTACCTACAATGTTGAACATCCCGCCATATATAAAACAAGTGTATATAAGATAACGACTAATGGAACAAATTTGGATGTAGAAGAATTCTAGTAAATCTTAGTAATATTTAAATAGCCATCAAGCTAATTCCGGCATGGGGAAAAAGACTTGGCGAGGACTTGAAATTTGTTACCTCGCAAGTTTTTCAAAGAGAAATTTGGGAGGCATTTGAAAAATGGTTGAATCTTATTCCGGCGGAGTTGGGACAGGACTTGCATATCGCTCAAAACCAGTTCTAAGGGTATGCCAGGACTGCAATTATATGACTTTTGCGCACTATGTCGGCTGCCCGCGCTGCACTTCAGAGAAGTGGAGAAATCAGGTAGAATAAGAGAATTTTGATACAAAAGGAAAAGCTTTATATATTTTTAATCATCAGGCTTTCTGAGGTCGGGTAGGTGGCTAGTAAAAAAATTGAGATTATAGCAATATTTTGTATTCTAATTTTTTACACCAAGGCATCTTTTGGCGCAGATTTTAGTAACTGGTCTTTCCGATGCCCTGTTAACCTTAGCGAAACCATTGTCCACTTTGTACTGCCAACCCCAAACAACGAAATAATAAACAAAAACTACACCTTTATAAATGTTACTCTGAATAAAGAGGGGAGCTCAGCAACTCTGCAATGGAATGGTACAAACGAATCGATGTCCGGCAGTGGTATAAATTGGTTTAGGAGCAAGACGTCACTAGCAGACGGAAACTATACCTTTAAAGTCTATGCAAACGATACATTTGGAAGAACAGGCTTAAGCCATGAGCGCTATGTTGTAATAGATGCCCCGCCGGCCCCAATAACAAACCTAAACGAAACAATGACAACAGGCTCAAAAATAAATTGGACATGGACAAATCCAATCAATTCTGATTACAACCATGCAGAAGTTTATCTTGATAATGTTTTCAAAGAGAATGTTTCTGCGCCTGTAAATTGGTATCAAGCGACTAGGTTAACTAAAAATACAACTTATGAGCTAGAAGTGCGACCAGTTGACAATGCTGGAAATACTGGCGAGTGGACGAATGACACTGCAAAGACAAAAGGCGGGAGGCCGGCATAACTGAAATTTTTAACGATGAATGAACAAAAACCTGTTGCTAAAAAATACGATCTCTTTTTAATCGCAATTTTGCTTGTAAGCATTGTAGCTTTTATTGTTCAAGCCTATTTTGTTTCAAAAATAAACTTTATCGGCACTTCAGATCCTGCTCACTATTCAGAGGCTGCTGAGAACTTTTTGAAGGGTGAAGGCTTTACATTAGATTATATAAACCAATATTTTATTTTTTTTGATTCCATTACGCACCCAGAGGAATACGGCTTTCCGGGGGTTTCTTTAATTTTAATTCCTTCCATACTGTTATTCGGAAAAACAGCCTTTGCTGTTAAATTGCCAAGCATGATTATCGGAATAATTTTGTTTCCAATCTTAACTTACTTTTTGGGAAAAGAATTTTTTAATAATAGAATTGGATTTTTGGCAGCGGTTTCAATGCTAGTTTATCCGACAATATTCAACCTTAGTTTTGGGGGCGAGCGCGATACTATGTTCGCGTTCTTTGTTGTTGCCTCAATTTATTTCTTTTACAAAGGGCTAAAAGAAGATAACACAAAATGGTTTTTGATAATGGGTTTTTTCTTAGGATTTTCTTACTTGATACGACAAGCAACAATTACAGTTATACCTGCAATAATATTAGCTTATTATTTAATGAAAAAAGGTTTTTCAAGAAAATTCATTTATGGCATGCTAGTTGCGCTTGCAGTTATTTCTCCATGGCTTGTGAGAAATTATTTACTCTTTAACGATCCTTTTTTTACAGTGAATAAGTATGCCGGATGGCTACTAGGATATGGTGGTTATTATGAATCATTATTCTTTAGTTTTTTTTGGTTAAATACCAAACCAAGCCTCTTTACTCTGCTTAATTTGCAAGGTCCTTTCCCATTCCACGTTGTTTATACAAATAGATTGATTACAAGTTTAGGAAGCCAGTTTTCTAACTTTATGTTGCTAAACCTACTTACTTTTATTGGACTTTCTTTTAAAAATATTAAAGAGTTTACAAAAAGATTTTCTGTATGGGTTGCTTTTTTAATAATTTTTGGAATAGGCGCATTCCTTTTGACTAATTCTGGTCTACTTACGCTTAAGTATCAACTAACAATCTCTGCGCTTTTACTTTCAATACCCTATATTGGTATACTATCAACTTCTTTATACTTATTCAGAAAGGATAATAAAGAGGACGCAACCTTCATTCTCCTCTGGGTCTTTTTTGCACTCTTCTTCTCTGTAATATGGCCAGGCGGAGGAAGATATTGGCTCGTAGTAGTGCCGGTTTTGCTTGTATACTCGTGGGTTGCTTTAGAGAAATTAGTACAAAAGATAAGCGGTAAAATACCAAAACCGCAGCTCAGCGCAGGGCAAATTGAAAAAATCATAGTATCTCTTTTGATAATCTTTGTATTGTCAAGCCTGCCGCAAACTTTTGGAAAATTTTTAGATAAGAATGCACCCTTTCCTTTTCAGGATGATACTAGATCAAAAGATATGATGCTCTTGGCTGGAACTGTATATAATGAGACTGAGAGCGACGCTGTTATAATGGGTTGCGATGTCGCTGTTTTTCACTTTTATAATGGGAGAAAATACTTGGAATTTCCTAGCGCTTCGATGGAAAATATTGTAAAAGTAATGAAGGGCTATAATGTAAGCTACTTTACTTTGCTGGGGTGCGAGAGAAGGGCAATCGATATAAGATTTTATGAATCCTTATTTAGCAATATTGTTTTTGAAGAGAAAGATTATGCGCAAGACAGTTATGATTTTGTTACGGGGGTTTATGAGCCGAGCATCGGATTTCGTAGGATAACTATACCTAAAAAATACTTATTGCAAATATATAAAGTAGAACAAAATCAGTTAGAATAAGCAATTTTTGAAAGAATTCGAATAAAGCTTGCGCTAGTTTTTCGCAAAAAAGAAAAAAGCGGAAGAAAATTTTGTTCTATAGTTTTATCTTGCCTTTGCCAAGTCGCTTGCTACTAAAAACGCTCCAACAAGGAGTAGTATCCATGCAATTACTTGCCAGATAACTCCAAGTGCGCTTGCTGCTTGCAATAGCTCTGGGCGGCCCCAGAAGCCAATGCTTGTTGCTGCAGTTAACCACCAAAAGACAACTGCTGCCACAGCAAATCCTAGGCCTCTTCTAACCTTGTCCATGAAGCCGCTGTATTTCAGTAGCACCAACCCGACTAGCACAAAGGTGCTTACCCATAAAGGGTGTGCGAGTTCGATTTCTACCATGGCAAACTTAAACTAACCGCTGAGAGTATTTAAACCTTCTTATTTGCTATTTTTGGGAAAAGGAGGGATTAGGAAACGATTTAGAGTTTTAGCTGGTCAAAACTTGGATAGGTTAGCCATGTGGTTAATTTAAAAAAAAGAGAAGGGGGAATTTGCTTTCCCCCTTAATCGTGCCTATAAGTAATCTATGTTCAAATCTTCCAGAGTTTTCGGTTTCTGGGCGATTTTTAACGGCCTTCTCTGTGGCCTTATCTCAGAAGTTGAGAGCTGATCTGTCTTTCCAAGTATGTTCGGGCTCTTTACTCCTGTTATAATAGCCATAACTCGAATGCGGCCTTCCATTGTTGGATCTACTCTTGCGCCCCAGATTATGTTTGCATGCGGGTCAAGAGCTCCAGAAATCGCTTCTCCAGCGTCTGTGACCTCTGCAAGAGTCATGTCCGGCCCTCCGGTTACATGTATAAGGGCTCCGTTTGCTCCTGCATAATCAACATCCAATAGTGGGTGGCTTAATGCTGAGCGGACAGCTTCCTCTACTCTACTTTTAGTATCACTTTCGCCCACTCCAATCATTGCCACTCCGCCGTTTGTCATAATTGTTCTTACATCTGCAAAGTCCAAGTTCATGAGCGATGGGACTGTAATAGTTTCTGTTATTCCCTTTATCATCATCGCTATTAACTCATCTGCAACTGCAAATGCCTGGTTTATTGGCAAGTTCGGAACATATTCAACAAGCTTGTTGTTGTCTATTACAACAACTGTGTCAGCATGTTTTCTTAGATCTAGAAGCCCTTCCTCTGCCTTGAAAATTCTTGCTTTTTCCAAGTCAAAAGGCATTGTAACAGTCGCTACTACAATAGCTCCCTCGGCCTTTGCAACCTCAGCAACTATTGGAATTGAGCCTGTTCCTGTTCCGCCTCCAAGCCCCGCTGTTATGAAGCATAGATGCGCTCCGTGCAAAATTTCTCTTAGTTCTTTTTTGGAAGCTTCTGCTGCTTGCCTTCCAATTTCAGGATATCCCCCTGCTCCAAGTCCCTGTGTTATATTATATCCAATGAGCAGTTTTACATCCGCCTTGCTAACTTCGAGGTGTTGCATATCTGTATTTACAATTACAGATGTTGCTCCCTGAACCCCTCCCATGTCCATCAATCGTGTTACTGAGTTGTTTCCTGCTCCTCCTGTTCCAACAACTACAATTTTTGCATGGCCCATGGCAGCAGAGGTAGTCTTTGCAGTATCTCGTGCTAGTGCATTTTTAACAACAAAATCCATTGCCATATTTTTTGTCCCCCTAATTTTTTTAGATTTTTATTTAAATAACAGTCCTTGAGTGCGAGAGATCTCCCAGCAACAATATTTTTTCTCTCCCCGGCAAAGCCAGTTATTTTTAAGTGGTAGTATGAAAGATAAAAATTATACTACCCAACGCCCTCAAACTTCCAGAGGAAATTGAGGTGCGCGTTAATTGGGCTAACAAAAGTTAGTATTTAAGCTTTTCGCCTCTGAAATGCATATATTTTTTCAGCAAATTTTTAATTTTTTCCATTTTTTTGCCCGCATAACTTATTTAACTTGCCCTAAACTATAAAAAATGGCATGAAATTGCGCAAAAAATCTTTGAAGAAAAGTTTTAAAAAAAATTTCCTAAATTTTTTAGTCCTTGCTACAATTATTTTTATTGTTTTTGTTTTTCTGCAAATTTTCGGCCCTGTAAAGGAAGGACTTTTAATCGGGCCAACAAAAGTTTCTCCTTATTTTCAAAATGCAACCCGCGCCTCAAATCCTGACATTGTAATTACAAACATAACTTTTCCTCCTCAGATAAAAGCAGGTGTAAAAAACACAATTAATGTTACTGTGAATGTTACAAATGGAAATGGAACTGCGGGTTTGGGGGCTTGGAATGTAAATGTTACTCTCTTTAGAACAATTCCAGGGGGGCCGAATATAAGCAATTGGGGGTTTTTAAACGCAACAACAACTCTACCAGGTTCTTCCTCGCCTCAATCCGGGGCAGCTGATTTTGATTTAGATGGAGATCTGGATGTATTTTTTTCAACTTCAACAAACATTTCCATCTATAACAATACAGGAGTTGCAAATATTGCAACTTGGCAACTCTTTAATGTAACTACGGGCAAGGGAAGCCATGCATTTGGAGATTTTGATGCTGATAACGATACTGACGTAGTTGTAGCTCAGATCAGTAACGATATCACAATTTACAACAATACAAGAAATGTGAACATAACTCAGTGGAACAGCTTTTCAAATTTAGCGCCCGGCACGGCGAACTCAGTCGCTGTTGGTGATCTGGATAACGATGGGGATTTGGATGTTGTAAGTATGGTACAAGAAAATGGTGTGCTCACATCTTGGAACAACACAGGGACTGTTAACCTAGCCCAGTGGGGGAGCATAAATAGATCACCTGGATTTATCACAACAAGCACTTCTTATCATGTTGTTGTTGCTGATTTTGATAACAATGGATGGAACGATATAGCTTTTGCAGGCATAGACAATATTTCAATATTAAACAATACGGGTACTTTAGATATAAGAAAGTGGGACTGGTTTAATATGACAGCCACTCTTGCAGACAGCGCCACTCCTAGGGTTACTAGAGCAGCTGATTTTGATAACGATGGAGATCTGGATCTGGCAAGTGTTACAACCGGAGGTACTTTTATTTTTAACAATACCGGAACATCTAATATAGCACAATGGAATATCTTCTCAAGAGATCCTCAAAACGGCATTGGATTAAATATAGCAGATTTTAATTACGATGGATATCTTGATTTAGCTACTGCAGCAGGAAACATTCTTACAATTCCTAACAATACTGGCCCAATTAACTTTAGCCAGTGTCGATTTGTAAAGTTT
>DVAB01000007.1 GCA_014189685.1 Candidatus Naiadarchaeum limnaeum | reverse complement strand
GTTTTTATTTACAGCATTTTAAACGATAATAGACTAACAAAATCCTTTATGTTTGAAACTCTTGAAAACACATCAAACGCGCTCGCTGGAATAATAAACTTTTCAAAGTTCGCAAATGCGTTTTACATTGAACTGTTGGATACTATTGACTTTTTGAAAGGAGATGAAAATTTAGAAGAGTTAAAAAAGAAGATAGAGCAGAATATTGGAAAGCAGGGCGGTGGGGAAAAAAGGTTTTTCTAAAATTATATTAAATATACTAGATTATATGCGATTATGGGAGAATATGCGTTTAGTCTGCTCGATATAGATTATATTCTGGAAGAAAAAAAACCAGTAATAAGAATATTCGGTAGAACTGATAAGGGACAGAGTATTGTGGCTTTTGACAGAGGATTTGAGCCCTACTTTTATGCTTATTCAAAGGAGCCTGAAAAAACCGCTGAGCGGCTGAAAGAACTTAAAAAAGAAGAGTTTGTAATTGAAAAAGTTAAGATTGAAAAAAAACTTCTCAACGGGAAGGAAGTAAAAATTTTAAAAGTTGTTATGCAGTCTCCAACTGAAGTTCCTTCTGCAAGGGAAGCTGTCAAACATGTCAGGGGGGTGGAAGGAGTTTATGAAGCAGATATTTTGTTTGCGCGCCGCTATTTGTTTGACAACGGGCTGATGCCGATGGTAATGATTTCCGCAAAGGGAAAAATTGTTTCAGATGCTGAAATAAAGAAAAACTACAAAGCAGAAATTTTAATTGATTTAGAGGAAAGGCCAAAAAATACGGACAAAACACTTTCTGATTTAAATGTTATGAGTTTTGATATTGAAGTTTACAACCCAAAAGGCGCGCCTGACCAGAAAATTGATTACATAACGATGCTTAGCCTGAAAGATGGAAAAATAGAGAAGCTTATTTCAACAAAAACCTCAAAAGAACCCAGCAATAAGATAGAAAAAGTTTCAAGCGAAGCTGAAATTATAAAAAAATTTGCAGAGATTGTAAACGAAAGAGATGTTGATATTTTAGTTGGCTATAACTCTGACCAGTTTGATTTAGAATATATTAGAAATAGGATGGAGCGCGTAAAATATGAGGTTGTTCTGGGGAGAACTGAAGATCCACTTAAGTTCAAGAAAAAAGGATTGTTTACAGCGGTCCAGACAATCGGAAGAGTGCATATTGACCTTTTCCACTATGCCTCATATATATTAAGAGGTGCGCTTGGAGGAATTAGCAGCAGGACACTGGAAAATGTGGCGCAAACTTTTCTTGGAGAAGGGAAAAAAGAAATTGACTGGAAAGTCATGTGGAAATACTGGGATGAGGGGGATGAAAAATTAGACCAGCTGTTTGAATATGCGCTTCATGATTCTGTTTTAACGTGGAAGCTTGCAAACGTTTTTCTGCCAAAAGTCTATGAAATTGCAAAGCTTGTAAAAATTCCTGTTTTTGATGCAATACGAACTTCCTATGGACAATTAGTGGAGAACTATTTGATATGGAATGCACACGAAAGAAATGAAATTGCGCCAAACCGGCCAGATGAAGAGGAGAGGGACGCAAGGTATGAGCTTGGGGCAATTGAAGGCGCTTATGTAAAAGAGCCAAAAAAAGGGATGTATGAAAATATCGCGCTTCTTGATTTCAGATCTCTGTATCCGACAATAATTATTTCGCATAACATCGATCCAAGCACTATAAACTGCGATTGCTGTAAAGGAATTGCAGAGCCTGTTCCTGAGACTAAAAACTGGTTTTGCAAAAAAAGAAGGGGCTTGATTCCGGATGTCCTTGAAAAAATAATTGACAGGAGAGTTAAAGTTAAGGAACATATGAAAAAGCTTGACAAAAATTCAGAAGAGTATAAAGAACTTGATAATGAACAGTATGCGCTTAAGATTCTTGCAAATTCTGCTTATGGTTATTTGGCGTATAGAAATGCAAGATGGTATTCAAGGTCGTCTGCGAGTTCTGTAACTGCACTGGGAAGGATGTATATTAAGAAAATTATGGATGTTGCTGAGAACGAGAAATTGGAAGTTATTTACGGGGATACAGATTCACTTTTTGCAATAAGCAAAGAAGGACCAATAGAGGATCGTATTAAAAACTTCTTGAAAAAAATAAATTCAGAGCTTCCTAGAGCTATGGAGCTCGAGCTTGAGGGAATTTACAAGAGAGGGATTTTTGTTTCAAAGAAAAGATATGCGCTAGCTGACAAAAACGGAAAGACAACTGTGAAAGGACTGGAATTTGTCAGGAGAGACTGGAGCCAGCTTGCCAAAGACACTCAGAAAAAAGTTTTGGAGGCGCTGCTTGACAAAGGCTCGTCTGAAAAGGCATTTGAAATTGTGAGAGAAGTTATTAACAGGCTAAAAGAAGGCAGGGTTACAAAGGAGGATTTAGTTGTTTACACAGCATTGACAAGGCCGCTTGAAAAATATGAAGTTACTGCGCCGCACATCGCTGTTGCAAAAATACTGAAGAAAAAAGGCGAGGACATTAAAACAGGCAGTTCGATTGGATATATAATCATAAAAGGGGAAGGTAAAATAAGTGAAAGAGCGCGGCCGGTTGATGAGGTTGATTTTAAGAAATATGATAAGGATTACTATATTGAACATGAGATAATCCCTGCTGTTTCAAGAGTTATGGAAGCGCTTGGGTATGAGGAAGGGGCTTTGCTGGGAAAGAAACAATTTAAGCTTACACATTTCTAAGGTACCGTGGGAATAAATAACCGTAGGCCTATTTAGTGATTGCGAGCGCACAATTTCAAAGAAGCGAGCAATCACTAATGTAGTCCCATAAGCGCCAGCCGATTATACAGCTTTTAAACGGCTTCGGCTGAAAGGAACAAT
The DNA here is from genome assembly GCA_014189685.1 of Candidatus Naiadarchaeum limnaeum. Classification (GTDB taxonomy): domain Archaea; phylum Undinarchaeota; class Undinarchaeia; order Undinarchaeales; family Naiadarchaeaceae; genus Naiadarchaeum; species Naiadarchaeum limnaeum. Next base: position 36,502 of record DVAB01000007.1, on the reverse strand, counting down.
TTAAATTAACGCACTTCTAATTAGCTAGTATGGAAAGAGAAATAATTTACCTGGATGGTTTAATAGTTGCGCTTATGGTAGTCTTTATTTTTCTTACAGGAATGTGGTATTATAATGAGTTGAATTCTAGTAAAGAGCGCGCTGTAAATCAAATAAGTTCTTTTCAAGAAAATTGCAAAAATTTGCAGGCACAGAAAAGTTCCTGCTTGCTAACGCAGCGCTCATATAATCGTGGGGCCGAGATCATGTGCAGTGAATCCTTGCTAGAGGAACAAAAATCTTTGGAAAAGAAAATTGCGAGAAGTTTCAACTTGTTTGAAGTTAAGGAATTAATGCGCCTTTCTCCTTTAAACGAATTCGAAGCGTTAAGTGGCGTTGTGACAATTGGAGAAATAAATGCTGGTAATGATTTCTATGGGAGAATTTCTGGATTAAAATTGCAAGTTCTGAACAACATTGAAGCAATTGATAAATGTGAACTTGTAAATACAAAAATGCAGAACTATGCTTTCTGCGATTTACAATATGCAAAATCGTTTTTAAAGAAAAATCAAAAGCCAATCTCGATAGAATATCTGAATAAAGCGGAGGAGAGCTATAATTCAGGAGATTATTTTACTACAGTTCACTATACAACAGGAGCAATTGCTTATCAGGATAGATCAGCAAGATCTGGTTATGGGGATTTAATAGAAGCAGGGGAGAATGGGTTAGTCTGCTAAACTAAGATGAAAAATATAAAATGGGTTTTCTTTGATATTGACAATACTCTTTTTGATAGCCGCGGCCTTTCAACAAATGCACGCAAAAATGCGGTTAAGGCGATGATTAAAGCTGGATTAAATACAAAATTCGGACCAGCGTTTAAAAAATTACTGCAGATTGTTAAGAAATATGGATCAAATTATCCCGGGCATTTTGATAAATTAGTTCAAGCCTACAAAGTAAAAAAAGAAGAAAGATCGAGAATAGTTGCTGCAGGAATTGTAGAATATCATAATACAAAATTTAGACTTCTAAAGCCGTTTCCTGGGGTTAAAAAAACGCTAGAAAAATTAAAAGCAAGTGGATATAAGCTTGGAATTATCACTAACGGCCGCGCGACTAAACAATGGGATAAACTAATTAGATTGAATGTGAGCAAATTTTTTGATATTGTGGTTATAAGTGAAGAAGTTGGATCTGAAAAACCAAGCAAGAAAATTTTCAGAACGGCTCTGAAAAAAGCAAAATGCAGGGCAAGAGAAGCAGTTATGATTGGAGACAAGCCAGAAGATATGGCTGCAGAAAAAATTGGGATGCACACGGTAATGTTTAAAGGAAGAAACTTTACTAAACTAATTAATGAAACCAAAAAGATCGAAAACAAAAAGTAAGAAACAAGATATTGTAGCGAAAGCTGTTCAAATTTTAAAAAAAAGTGGAGTTATTGTTTACCCAACCGAAACTGTTTATGGTCTTGGGGCTGATATAAAAAGTAAAAAAGCAGTAGAAAAGATTTATGCGCTTAAAGGCCGTGAGCAGACAAAAGCACTTTCAATCGCATGCTTGAAGGAAAATATTGAAAAATATGCGCAAGTAAATGATTTAGCACGAATTTTAATTGATAATTTTCTACCAGGCCCGATTACTTTAGTTCTAAAAAAGAAGAAAACTGTCCCGAGATGGATCACAAATTCAGCTTATGTGGGAATTAGGGTCCCTAATAATGAATTTGTACAGGAACTTTTAAGAAAATTTGGCCACGCAATCACAAGCACAAGCGCAAATATCTCTGGAAGAAAAGATCCAATTAGTGCGAAAGAAGTCCCGAAGTCGATTAAGAAAAAAGTTGATTTAGTGATTGGTAAAGGAGAAACAAAATACAAGGGTCCAAGCACTGTTGTCCAGGTAAATGGAAAAATTAAAGTACTCAGACATGGAGTTATAGAGGTTTGGGAGCAAGGCCGCATATGTTAATGGACTCTGAAATTTTTGAAAAATACAAAAAAGCTGGAAAGGTCAATATCAAAGCAAAAAACTTAGTTGAAAAGTTAGCGAAGCCGGGAGCAAAAGTTCTTGATATTGCAGAAAAAGTTGAAAATTTAATTAAAGAGGAAGGTGCAAGGCTTGCTTTTCCTGCTAATATTTCAATTAACAATATTGCGGCGCACTATACTCCTGATTATGAGTGCAAAATTGTCCTAGGAGAAGATGATTTAGTCAAGTTTGATTTGGGGGTGCAAGTCGACGGATTTATTGCAGATTCTGCAATTACAATTACAACAAATCCGAAAAATGATTTGCATGTAAAATTAATTGAAGCTGCCCAAAAAAGCTTAGAAAAAGCAATTGAGTTGGTTAAGCCCGGAGTTAAAATTGAAAAAATTGGAGAAACAATCGAAAATACAATGAAAAGCTTTGGAGTAAAGCCGATTGAAAATTTAACAGGACACGGAGTTGGGCAATATGTTCAGCATGATGAGCCGATAATTCCAAATGTGAAAAAATCAGGAGGAATTTTAGAAGAGGGAATGTCAATTGCAATTGAGCCTTTTAGTACGAATGGAGAAGGATTGGTTTATGATGATAAAGAAGTTCAAATTTATGAATTTATAGCAAAAATTCCAGTAAGGTTGATGGAAGCGCGCAGAATTTTAATGATGGCTGAAAAAGATTTTGAAAAATTGCCATTTGCAAAGCGCTGGATTGAGAAAAAAATTGGGAAATTAAAGCTTGCGCTCGCATTTAGAGAGCTAAACCAATTCGGAGCGCTTTACCAGTATCCTGTTTTAAAAGAAAAAGGAAATGGTTTAGTTGCACAATTCGAACATACTATGGTTGTGCAAAAAGATGGGGCGTTTGTAACAACTATGGGGCAAAAATAAACCCAAAACCAATATGCAGCGCCGCAATTAAGTATTTAAATACGCACAATAAAGGAGCAGTAAAATCATTTTAAAAAGATTTGAGGTGGGACAGGAATGGCTCAAGAACAGCAAGAAGCTATAAAAAAGAATCAAAATGGAGAGGAGGAAATAGCTCCAGAATTAGAAGCAAAATTACCTTTTCCAAATGCTGCTGTTGTTCGAGTTATGAGAGAGGTTATTGACCGTGATAAAATTATTTCTAAACGCGTAAAAATTGAAATGAACAAATGGTTATCTGAGATTTGCAAGGATGTTTCTCGTGAATTAAATAAAAATCCATATACAAAAATTGAAGGAGATGATTTTGCAAACGCTATTCAAAAATATAGACTATATGAATCTGTGGATGCGCAAAAACACAAAGTTAAAAAGTCTTTGAACAGGATTATTGAAGATGCGCAGGAATTAATAAATCAGGTAGATAATGTAAAATCAGATTAAAAATATAGTTATCCTAAATATTTTGGTCTTTCAACTGGAACAGCTATTGCTTTTCTCTTAAATTCTTTGAAAACGTTTTCATAATATGTTTTCATTTCCTCGTTCATTGTTGGCCTGACAACATCCATTGCTGCTTTAAACTCTGCCATTGAAACTTCCTCTGCTTTCATTCCAGATTTTCGCAGAGCAATCATTGCTGCTTCTCTGCAAATTGCTTCAATATCAGCTCCCACATATTCTTCTGTTTCAGCCGCAAGCTTTTCTATAGAAACATCTTTTGCAAGAGGCATGTTCTTTGTGTGAACTTTGAATATTTTTAAGCGGCTTTCTTTTTCAGGAACAGGTGTAAACAGTAATCTATCAAAACGGCCTGGGCGCAATAATCCGGGGTCAATGATATCTGGACGATTGCTTGCCCCTATGATAACAACGCCTTCCAATTCCTCAAGCCCGTCTAATTCTGTGAGCAATTGATTCACAACAGTCTCTGTCACATGAGTTCCAGAGTCTCTTCCCCTTATTGGAGCAATAGCATCCAGCTCATCAAAGAAAACTATGCACGGAGCAACTTGTTTAGCTTTCCCAAATATCTTTCTTATTGCCCGCTCACTTTCTCCAACCCATTTGCTGAATATTTCTGGACCCTTTACAGAGATAAAATTGGCATCGCTCTCATTCGCAACTGCCTTTGCTAAAAGTGTTTTTCCGGTTCCAGGCGGGCCATAGAGTAAAATTCCTTTAGGCGGTTTTATCCCCATTTTCTTAAACATTTTTGGATTCTTGAGCGGCCATTCAACAGCTTCCTTTAATTGCTGTTTTAATTCATCCAAACCACCTATGTCATTCCACTTTACTTTTGGAACTTCAACTAAAACTTCGCGCATTGCACTTGGAGAGACATTCTTAAAGGCATCCTTGAAATCTTTCTTCAGGACTTTTAATTCCTCGAGAAGCTCCCGCGGGATTTCGCCTTCTTCCTCAATATTTATTTTGGGCAAAATTCTTCGCAGAGTTGCCATTGCCGCTTCTTTACACAGAGCTTCCAAATCCGCTCCAACAAATCCGTAAGTAACATCTGCCCACTCATCTAAATCTACATCTGGCTCAAGTGGCATTGCCCTTGTGTGAATCTGCAAAACTTCTTTGCGCCCTTTTCTGTCTGGAACTCCGATTTCTATTTCTCTATCAAATCTTCCACCTCGTCTTAGAGCAGGATCAAGGGCCTCTGGCCTATTAGAGGCTGCAATAACGACAACTTTCCCTCTTGTTTTAAGACCGTCCATCTGAGAGAGTAAAGTTGCAACAACTCTTCTCTCAACTTCTCCTGTAACTTCCTCTCTTTTTGGAGCTATCGCATCTATCTCATCAATAAAAATTATGCTTGGGGCACTCTTCTCAGCTTCCTCAAAAACTTCCCTGAGCTGTTTTTCTGATTCACCATACCACTTGCTCATGATTTCAGGTCCGTTTATTGCAATAAAATTTGCATTGGTTTCATTCGCCACAGCTTTTGCAAGTAAAGTCTTTCCAGTTCCTGGCGGGCCGTATAAAAGAACTCCCTTTGGAGGCTCAACCCCAAGTTTTTCAAAAAGTTCAGGATGCTTTAATGGAAGTTCAATCATTTCTCGAACTTTAGAAATAGCATCACTCAATCCCCCAATATCCTCGTAAGTAACTTGCGGAATTTTTTCAAGCTCTTTAACCTCAACAGCCTGCGGGCTTAATTCAATTTCAGTCATGTCTGTTATTACACAGGCGCCCTTTGGCTTTGTGTTTACAACCATCAGCTTTAATCCTGGAAATCCAAACATAGGACTGAAAGATTCCTCAAAGGCAGAGAAAACATCCTCAAAAGGATCAACAGAAGATTTTCTGCGCGCTCTAATCGGAGAAATAATATCTCCTTTTGTGACAGGGCGCCCCATTAAACTTTTTTCAAGTCCGCCGCCCATAATTTGAACTTGAACTCCTTTTTGAGCAGGTGCAAGAACAACTTTTTCAGCCTCTTTTACTTCTGCTTTTCTAATTTTTACAGGCTCCCCAATTCCGGATTTTGCATTTCTTCGCAAAAGCCCATCCATTCTTATTACTCCAAGTCCGACATCAGAAGGATACGCTTTTGCAGCAACGGCAACTGTTACTCGGCCCCCTTCAATTTCAATGATATCTCCGGGAACAATTCCAATTGTCTGCATGGATTTAGCATCCATTCTAACAATGCCTTTTTCCGCATCCTCGGGCATTGCCCTTGAGACTTTGAGGTCAATTTCTTGTTTTTCAGCCATTGAGCAAATTTCACCTATTTCTTATTTGCGAGATAGGAAAATCGCCTTCGCGATTTTACGTATGATAGTATAAGTTTGGATAACAATAAAGGGTATTAAAAAGTTTCTATGGGGTGGCCATCTTCTTTACCATCTTCTCTACATATTGATCTCTTAAAGCTTCTAGTTCAAGTACAGAGCTCTCTTCCTCAATAAAACTTAAAATTTCTTTCCAAATAGAAGTATCAAATTTATTCGCGCCTAAAATTCCCCCAAGAAGAACAACATTTACAATTGTTGTAAAAGACATTTCTTTTCCAGCAGAGATTGCACTTGCGCGGATGTTCATTAACTCATTATAAATATCCACATTGAAAGTAATTGTGCGCCTTATCATCGTAGTGATGAATCTTTTCACCACTTCATCTTAGATGAAAAGGTGATATATAAAGGTTTCTATTGATAAACTGCGACAAGTGTGCGCGAGTTAAAAAAATTTTAAATATACCGAAAATGGCACTTTTCTCTATGGGCATATTTAGTAGAAAGACTCAGAGCACTAAGAATGATTTTATCCATAGCGGCAGCACAAATTTGGATTATCTTCTTGGCGGCGGATTTCCAAGTGGTTTAATAACTCAGATTTATGGCTCTGCAGGAAGTGGAAAAACAAATATTTGTATGAGCGCAGCTGTTCAGGTTGCTTTAAATGGAAATGAGATTGCTTATATTGACACTGAAAACAGTTTTAATAAATTTAGATTTGAACAATTGGCAGGGGAAAAAGCGGCTGAAATTGCGAAACGAATTTACTTGTACAATCCAAGAAATTTGAGCGAACAAAGAATTGCAATTGAAAAATTGGGAAATTTTATGGATGAGAATTTTTCATTAATAGTTATTGACTCATTTGTGAGTTTATATAGATTGGAACTGCGCGGGGGTAGGGAAAAAATTTTGCCATTCGGCCGCGAGCTTGGAAAACAGCTTTCAATTTTAGCAAATTTGGCCCGGGATTATAAGTGCGCTGTTTTAATTACAAACCAAGTTTATGATTCTTTTACAGATGAAAAAGAGTTGGAAGAGTTAATGCCTGCAGGAGGAGATGCTCTGGATTATTGGAGCAAAATTATACTTTGGATTGAAAAACAAGGAAAAGATCGATTAGTAACTCTGATTAAGCATTCGTTTAGGGAGGATGGAGAGAGCATTAAACTTAAAATAACAAAGGAGGGTATTGGATAAGCTATACTTTCTCTGGATTCCCGTGGGGCTTTGCCTTAGCTCCACATTGCGCGCAGATAGCTCCAAAAAAGAAGCTTTTTCTAAATTCAGTATTCGCACATTTTAAACATTTAAAAAAATGCCAACCGCCATGCCCATGTCTCGGGCGGCTAGTTACAAATCTATATAGCGCCATTAATTAAATAGTAGACAGTGCTATATTTATATATATTTAAATGCGCAAGCTAATTTTAATTGCAGAAATGGCAAACCTTCGAATAAATTTATGCGGGCTTACTCTTAAGAATCCAACAGTCCTAGCTGCGGGAATTTTGGGGAACACGGGAGAAATTTTGAAACGCATTTCAAAGCACGCCGGCGCGGTTACTACAAAATCAATTTCACTCAAGCCAAGGGATGGGCACGAAACTCCAAATATTGTTGAGCTTGAAAACAAAAGTTTGTTAAATGCTATGGGGCTTCCAAATCCAGGGGCTGAAAATTTTTTGCAGGAATTAAAAATTGCAAAATCAGGGGCTGAAAGTCCAATAATTGTAAGCTGTGTAGGCTTTAGTGTTGATGAATTTGTTAAAGTTGCTGAAAAAATTGGAAATCTTGGAGATGCTGTTGAGCTTGATTTAAGCTGCCCAAATACAAAAGGGACTTTAGAGTTTTCTCAATCCCCAGAGGTTGCTGCAGAAGTTGTTTCAAAAGTAAAAAAAATTGTTAAAAAGCCTGTTTTTGCAAAATTGGGACCGAATGTGAATAAAATTTCTGAGATTGCAGTTGCTTGTGAAAAAGCAGGCGCTGATGGGATAACTGCAATAAACACGATGCCTGCGCTTGCAATAGATGTTGAAACAGGAAAAGTAATTTTAACAAATTTATCAGGTGGACTTTCAGGAGCGGCTTTAAGGCCGGTTGCTGTTAGGTGCATTTATGATATTTATGAAAATGTGCGCATTCCTGTTATAGGAACAGGCGGAGTTTTAAGCGGAGAAGATGCAGCTGAACTAATGATGGCAGGCGCAACTGCGGTTGGAATGGGTACAGCGGCAATAAATGAGGGGCCAAATGCTTTTAAGAGAATTTCAAATGAATTAGATAAGTTTTTGCATAGAAAAGGCTACAAAAGCGCAGCTGAACTAACTGGATTGGCACACAAAAGATAATATTTAAAAAGGGCTAAGAGTTATACATAACCATGGCAGCACAAGACAAAGCATTTGGATTCTTGCTAAGCGTGATTTCAGTACTAATTATTGTCGCTTGGGTCTATGTTATGTGGGGCACAGAGGATATTTTAAAGACAAATCAGTGGCTCGCAATCAAAATTTTCGCAACAGTTCTGCTTGTTGTAATAATGCTAATTGTTTTATGGGTTGGATATACAATTGCGACAACTCCAAGTATTGAGGAGATTGAAGCAGAAGTTAGAAAGAGAAGGAAAAGGTAATTTTTAAAATATTATATATAGAGCTTTTTCGAATTAGGCTTGAGAATGACCATTCAGAGATCTTTCGAACTAGTCGACATTGTAAAAGAAACACCAAAAGTTAGCACATTCTTTTTCAAATTTAATAAAATTGCTGAGCCTGGACAATTTTTAATGGTTTGGGTTCCAGGAAGCGAGGAAGTCCCAATGTCAGTTGCATACTCGGATAAAAAATCAATTGCAATAAGCGTAGCTGCAATCGGGCCAGCAAGCAACTCTCTGCATGCGAAAAAAATTGGAGACTATATTGGATTGAGAGGGCCTTTTGGAAAGCCTTTTACTTTAAAGATAGGGACGAAAAGAATTGCTTTAGTTGCAGGCGGATACGGAGCTGCGCCTTTAGGATTGTTCGCAGAGCGAATAAAAAGTTCGCACAAAGAAGTTCAGATTGATTCTTTCCTGGGCGCACGAACAAGAGAGGATTTGCTTTTTGTAAAAAGGCTTGAGAAAGTTTCAACTGTGTATATTTCAACAAATGATGGCAGTACAGGACACAAAGGATTGGTAATTGAGCCTTTTGAGCAAGAATTAAAGAAAAAGAAATTTGATTGTGTTTATACTTGCGGTCCGGAAATGATGGAAAAGGCTATTTTTGATATTTGCGCGAAAAATAATTTGGATTTGCAGGCGAGTTTGGAAAGAATTATGAAATGCGGTTTTGGAATATGTGGAAGTTGCATGATGGATGATTTAATTTTGTGCATAGACGGACCTGTTGTGGAAATGAGAGAATTAAAAAGGTTGAAAGAGTTTGGAGTTTCACATAGAGATAAAGCAGGAGTGCTGCAATATTGGAAAAAATGAACGTTGATTTGGTTTTAAAAAACTGCAAAATTGTAACAAGCAAGGAAATAATAGAGGCAAATATTGCTGTTGATAATGGAAAAATTTTTGAAATTAAAAAAACAGCGCATACTCCAAAGGCAGAAGAAACTATTGACCTGAAAGGAAAAATTGTTTTGCCAGGCGCAATTGATCCGCATGTCCATTTCCGCGATCCTGGAAAAACACACAAAGAGGATTTTTACACAGGCACTCTTTCAGCGGCTTTTGGAGGAGTTACAACAGTTTTGGATATGCCAAACAACAATCCGGATATTGATTCAAATGCAGCGCTTGAGTTAAAGAGAAAGGAGATTAAGAAAAAGGCAGTTGTTGACTATGGATTGTATGCAGAGGTGCATGATAAAAATGTAGAGAAAATTGATAAAGTAAATGCATTTGCTTACAAGGCTTATCTTGATGAAAAAATTAGTTATGAAAACTTACAAATAGCCTTAAACAAATTAAAAGGAAAAATTATAGCAGTGCACCCCGAAGACAGAAAAACCGTTGAGAAAAAAGAGGGGCGGCCGCTTGAGGCTGAGTTGAAAGCGATTGAAAATATTGTTAAATGTAATTTTAACAGAAACAAAATTCATTTTTCGCACTGCACGACAAAAAAATCGCTTGATCTAATTAGAAACTGCCAAAATTCAACAGTTGAGGTTAATATTCCACATCTATTCTTTGATACGAATTACAAAGAAGAGCTTGGATACTTCATAAAAATGAAACCACCTGTAAGAACTAGAGAAGAGCGAGAAGAATTATGGAAAAATTTAGATAGAGTTGATTGTTTGAGCACAGACCATGCTCCACATACTTTAGAGGAAAAGGAATTAGAAAACCCGCCAAATGGAATTCCAAGCATTGAATTGTTTTTGCCTTTGTTAATTGATTATGCGTATAGGGGGAAGTTGGAGTGGATTGAGATAGCAAGATTGAGCTCAGAGGGTGCAGCAAAAACTTTCGGATTAGAAAACAAGGGCTTGATTGAGAAAGGGAAGGATGCTGATTTAGTTGTTGTTAGTAAAGATGAATGGAAAAAAGTAAAAGCAGAAGAATTGCACTCAAAATGCGGCTGGAGTCCTTATAACAACTGGGAATTGCGCGGAAAAATTGAGAAAGTTTTCTTGCGTGGAAATTTAATTGTTGAGATAGATGAGTTTGTTGGAAAGAAAGGAGCTGGAAAAGAGCTCTTTTAGAGAACTATTTATATCTTAATGCGTTATTTCTTACTGGGAGAATGAAACAATTAATCGTACCGTGCTCGAATGCTGTTGACCTAGCCACAAAGCTCGCGACTGAGCTAAAAACTGGTGTTGTACAGTATGAGAGCAGAAAATTCCCCGATGGGGAAAATTATTTTCGCATTGATACAGATTTAAGTGGGAGCGAGGCAGTAATTGTGCAGAGTGGGTATCCGAATCCAAACGATTCTGTGATTGAACTTTTATTGGCAGCAGACGCATGCAAGGAACAGAAGGCAAGAAAAGTTACTGCGGTTGTTCCATATTTCCCATACGCGCGCCAGGACAAACGGTTTAAACTAGGCGAGGCGTTTTCTCTGGAAATAATTGCAAAGTTTTTGAAGAATTCTGGGATTAAAAGAATCATAACAGCAGATGCGCATTTCAGGGATGATTATGTTGGATACAATTTGTTCAGCCTGCGCGGGACAAATATTTCTGGCGGAAGTTTGCTTGCACACTACATAAAGGCAAAATTTTCTTTGAACAAATTGCATATAATCAGCCCGGATTTTGGAGCTTCTGAGTTGGTAAAACAAGCTGCAGAAAACACAGATTCAACACATTCTGCCCTCAAAAAAAAGCGCACATCTGATTATCAAGTTGAAATGACTGGAACTCTAAATGTACAAGGAAAAAATGTTCTTGTTCTGGATGATATGATTTCAACAGGGAACACAATGATTAAAGCAGTTGAGCTTTGCAAGCAAAATGGAGCTGCACGAGTTTTTGCAGCTGCTAGTCATGGATTATTTGTTTCAGATGCGCTTTGGAGGCTTAGAAGCGCGGCTGAGTATGTTGTTACAACTGATTCTGTAAAAAATGAGACTGCAGAAGTAAGCTTGGCACATGAGATTGTGAATGTTTTATAGATGGAAGAAAAAAATTTAAAAGAACTTGTTGGCAGAAAGGCCGCTAGTTTAGTAAAAAGCGGAATGGCAATTGGCCTTGGCACAGGAAGCACTGTTTTTTATACAATACAGGAATTGGGGAGAAGGATTAAGGAGGAGAATTTAAGATTTAGGGCAGTTCCGACCTCTATTGATACTGAAAAAAAAGCAAAGTCTCTTGGAATTACTGTAGTCCCTTTTGAACAACTGGAAAAAACAGCAATCGATCTGGCAATTGATGGAGCGGATGAGGTTGATGTAGAGCTAAATTTAATAAAAGGTGGCGGCGGAGCGCATTTGCGGGAAAAAAGAATTGCATATAAAGCAAAAAAATTTGTTGTTATTGTTGATGGAAGTAAATTAAGCGACATTTTGGGAAGCTTTCCTGTTCCCGTAGAGGCTAAGAGAGAAAAATGGGAATCTGTTAAGAGTGAATTAGAAAAAATTGGGGCAAAAGTTTCTTTGAGAGTAAAAAATGGAGAAATTTTTCTTACGGACAATGGAAATTATGTTTTGGATGCGAAATTTGATTTCATCCTAAAGCCTGCCAGAGTTGAAAGTATGATAAATGAAATAAGCGGAGTTCTTGAAAATGGAATTTTTAGAAAGGAAAAAGTAAGCGAGGTTTGGGTTGGTACAGGAGAGGGAGTTAAGGTTAAGAAGTAGCCTCTTTCTTTGTTTTTTTGTTGCCCCAATCTTTTTTAGAAGGACAGGTTGGAGAGATGCACATCTCAAATCTGCGCCTTCCTTTGCGAATGACTTGAATTATTGGAAGTTTATCATGCTCGCAGGTTTTAACTGTTCGCATAATTAATGCAGCCTGTGGAAGTGGAAAGCCAGTTTTGCATTTTGGATAACTAGAACATCCAATAAACTGTTTTCCAGAGGCACGAGAAACTCTTATTATTAAATTAGAGCCGCAGTTTGGACAAGTTCCGATAATTGCCTGCTCCTGTCTTGATTTGTAGTAAGATTTTTTTAAGCGCTCGCCGATTTTCTCTTCTTTTTCTTTGAACTCAAGCATTATTTTTGTTAGTGTCTCCTCTGCCTCTTTTATCACTACCTCTTTTTTCAGCTCACCGCTCTGAATTTTTTCTATTTCGTCTTCAAAATTTCTAGTGAGCTGCTCACTTGTTAATTCAGGAACATATTCTTCCAATGTTTCAACTATTGTCGCGCCAAAAGAGGTTACGTGGAGTTGATTAATGCCAGAAACATAGCCACGATCATAAAGTGTTTGTAATGTCTGCGCTCTTGTTGCTTTTGTTCCAATGCCGAGTTCTTCCATTTTTCTAATTACTGAGGCAGCATTATATCTCTGAGGCGGTTGGGTTTCCTTCTGATCTATGCTTAAGTTTTTAACTTTGTACGATTTCCCTTCCTTTAGAGGAGGAAGTTCCTCGTCTTTTAATTTAACATAGGGCTCATATAGTGTATGCCAATTCTTTTCAATTGTAAGTGAGCCTTTTGCAAAAAAAGTTTCGTGCCCAATATTGAAATTAACTGTTTGTGTTTCGCGTATTGCAGATTTTCCAAAAGTTGCAAAAAATCTTTTTACAATAAGATCATAAAGTCTTGCGTCAAGACCTTCTAATTTTTCTGATTTTTCTCCTGTTGGATAAATACAGGGGTGTGCAGGGTCTGTTTTTGTGCCTTCGTTTGCAACTAGTTCTTTTTCTAATAAAAGTTTCTTAGCTTTACTTGAGTAAAGGGGATTTTCGGCAAGTTTTTGCAAAATATGTTTTGGATCTACGCCAGTTAGTTTTTGAGAGCCTGTTCGTGGATAGGAGATGAGTCCTTTTTCATAAAGGCTTTGTGCAATTGCCTGTGTTAGTTTTGGGACATATTTGAAAAGGCTATATGCTTCTTGCTGCAAATCACTTAAGTTAAAAGGTGTTGGGGGTGTTTGTTCAGTTCTGCGCTTTACAACACTTGTGACTAGAGCATCTTTGCCTTTGCAATTTTCAAAAACTTTTTCAGCCTCGGCTTTGTTAAAGAATTTCTCTTTTTCATGCAAAGATAATACATCTTGTTCTTTTGTTTTAATCAGAGCTGTAATAACCCAAAAAGGCAGAGCTTTAAAATTCTTGATTTCTTGTTCTCTATCATACAAAACTTTTAAGGTTGGAGTTTGAACTCGCCCAGCAGACAGTGTTAGATAGGAGGATGTTGCTGTTTTATAAGCATGGCTTAAAGCGCGTGAAGTATTCATTCCCCAATACCAGTCTAAAATGTGCCGGGATATTCCAGAATCTGCAAGGTTAAAATCAAGGTGAGGCAATGCATGCTCATACGAATTTGTTAGCTCCTCTTTTGTAAGGGCAGAGAATTTCATGCGCCTTGCTTTCTTAACTGTGTCATCACCGCAAATAAATTTTAAGATATTATAGCCAATTAATTCGCCCTCTATATCGTAATCGCAAGCACTAATATACGAGCTTGCGTGCTTTGCCAGAAATTTTAAAGTATCAACATATTGTTTTGCAAATGCAGCAGATTTGCTTGCTTCGTAGGTTGGGAGCCATCTCACCTCAAAAATCGGATATCCTTTTTTGCCAACGCGATGTTTTAGAGTAAAAACATGGCCAACTGCAGGAGCAATAATAATTTTTTTATTTTTGTGCTCTATTTCAAAGTAAGTAACTTTTCCATGTTTATGCGCGCGAACTTTTCCATCTGCCAGGCTCTCAGCGATTCTTAAAGAAACGCTTGGCTTTTCTGTTATAATTAGTTCATAATTTTTTAGTTCCATTATTTTTTATTTGTAGACCGCTTCAAAATTTCCCTTAACTCTTTCTTTAGGGCACTGATAATCTTTTCCGAGGACACGCCCCGCTCCAAGGCTATTTTTGTCCTTTCAAAAAGCTTGAGCGTTCGTATATTCTTTGCTTTTGCCCCATCAAAAAAATCCATTGCCTTTTGAATATCTTCCGGAAGGATACTCTTTAAATCGGCCCATTTTTTATCAAGGTCGGGCGTTAGTTCATTAATTACATCTTCAATATCAGCTCTAATTTGCTCATAATGCCTATCAAAACGCGCAATTTCTGTATCATCTAAAAAATCTTTCAAAATTGCCAACTCTTTAAAAATTTTTTCGTTTTCGATTAGATCGTAATCAAGTATTAGTTCTTCGAGATAATAAAACTTGGCTTTTTGCTCATCAAGCTTTTTTTTGAGAGCACGTTCTCCTTGATGTTTTATTGCTAATAATTGCGCAAAAAGATGGGTAAATTCTTCCACATCACCGCGATCATTTGCATCAATCATTTTTGGCACAATGCCAGTTTTCGCAATAAGAAGGTAGTTTTTCTTTCGCTTTTTTTTAATTTCCTCTAAATCTCCTAAAATAGAAACAAGGCTCTTATACCTCTCTAATCTCTGCTGTCGGTCGTATCCTTCAACATACTTACTAAATATCTTGACTGGGTCTTCTTCGCTTTCTGCCATAAATAGAACTTTGTTAAGAGAACTATTTTAATTCTGCTATTAACTGCCTTACTTTTTCAATCAAAAGATCGCCAACTCTTGCCTGTGCCTCATAAGTCTGGGAGCCTATGTGGGGCATCAAAATAAGTTTGTCTTTAAACTGCATAATTTTTGACCCAAAGGGAGTTTCGCCCCAATAGACATCAAGGGCCGCACCAGCAAGCTTCCCGGATTTCAGTGCTTTTATCAGAGCCTGTTCATTTACAATTGGACCGCGTGCAGTATTAATCAAATAGGCACCGTTTTTCATCAGTTTAAATTGCGCATCAGAAATCATGTTTTCAGTTTCATCAGTGAGCGGAATATGCAACGTAATTATATCAGAGCGCCTCAGCAACTCCTGCAAAGGAACAAGCTGCCCAAAATCTCTAACTTGTTCTGTATTTGCTCTTTTGTCAAAAATTAAGATTTCCATCCTAAATACTTTTGCCCTTTGCGCAACTTGCGGCCCAATCCTGCCAAATCCTATTATTCCAAGAGTTTTTCCAAAAAGTTCTTTTCCTGTAAGCTCTGACTTAAGCCACTTCTTGTTTTTAGTTGTGGCATCTGCATACGGAATTTTTCTTAAAAGAGATAGCATTAATCCAATTGTAAGTTCTGCAACAGAAATGGTTGGGGCTTCTGGTGTGTTTACGACTTTTAGATTGTGCTCGTTGCAATATTCAACATCAATGTTATCCAGTCCAACGCCTGCGCGAACAACTGCTTTTAATTTTTTTGCTTTTTTTAATAATTGTTCATCTACCTTTGTCCTAGAGCGAACAATTAAAATTTCATATGATGAAATATTTTTCAGCAGAGCGGCACGAGAAAGCTTAGAGGCATCTTTGACTTGAGCCAATTCTTTAATTGCATCAAACGCTTTTTTATCAATTGGGTCTGCAAGCAAAATTTTTGCGCTCATTTTATGCCAAACTTCTCCCCCCATTTATTTGAAAGATCGCCTTTACATAGTTTTTCATAGAAAGTTATTAGTGAAATTTTTTCAACAGGACTGCGCTTTAATATTTCTAAAGCTCCTGTTCCGCTCAGAAAAACATCTGCAACTGCCCGGCCAGGAATTTTAATTGATATATTGCGACCGGCAGCATCTTGAGTTTCTTCCAAGGTTATGGAATAGTTTGATTTTTCCTTTAATTTAGGTAAGACAATTTGCCTAAACAATGCAAACAAATTATCCTCGCCACTTCTCCGCCATTGATTTTCAAGGTGTGGTTTTATTGTTTTGTCCTGTTCAAGATCGATTTTTTTCTTTTCAGCAATCAATTGTTTTTCTAATTCCTCAAGCGCACTAGATGTTTCAGAAATTTCTTTTGTTCTTTTTCTAGAGAACGCGGCTGCTTTCCTTTTTGAATGTTTCTCCAAATCTTTAAAAAGATATTTTAAGTATCTTACGGCAGTTAAAAGAGATGGCGAAGACATTTTTCTCCTATATTTGCGCAAATTATAATCGAGTGGATTGTTTTTATTAAAAGAAAATTCAACTAAAAGAACAAATTGAGAAAAAGTTCCTAGGTTTTTTAGTGAGAAAGGAAATTCGGTTTTATTAAGCTCAGCAAATTCCGGCTTAAATCTGGCGCGCGAAAGTTTTTGGTCCTCTATAAAATGGGTTAGATTAGAATTTAGCTCGCGCGGAACATAAAAAACGCTAATTTTTTCTGAGTTGGAAAGTTTTGAGCGCAAAAGAATTATCGTATCGACTCTTTTCCCGCTTTGTAAAAGTTTTTTGCATTTGGAAGTTATTTTGTTTGCGCGAGCTTTCTCACTTTTGACTTTTCCTATAGTTAACTTATCAAAAAAGGCCGCCTGTCTTTCTAAACTTGCCTTTACGACTTTAATTCCAATATCCTCTGAAAAGGGGAATACAATTAAAATCATGCGAAATTCACCTCAAAGTACTTTTGAATTTCGCATATGTCAAAAATTGATTTATTTTGAGGCATTTTTGACATCATAGTTCTTTAAGAGATTTAGAAATAGCATCAATTGTAAGATCAACTTCCTTTTTTCCAATTGCGCCCATGTGCCCGATTCTAAAAATTTTTCCCTTCAAATCTTTTTGCCCACCGGCCATTTGAATATTATATTTTTGTTTTACAATTGAGCGCATTTTTTCAACGTCACGCCCACTGGCCAAAACAGACGTCAAAGTTTGGGAAGCAACAGATTCTGGAGTTGCAAATAGCTGAAATCCGAGTTTCTTAATCTCTTTTCTGCAATGCTCTGCAACCTGAGTATGTCTTTTAATTCGATTTTCTAAGCCTTCCTCAAAAATCATGTTCAGGCTTTCATCAAGCCCAAAAACAAGATTTATGGCAGTTGTCCATGGATTATCAGGTGCCTTTTCTTTGTATTTTTTTAAGTTAAAATAAAATCTGCCGCCCTGTTTTTTATCAATTGCACCCCATGCTTTTTCAGAAACTGTTATAAAAGCTAGGCCCGGGGGAAGCATTAAGCACTTCTGACTCCCTGCAAGACAAAAATCAACTCCCCACTCATCTGTTCGTATATCATCGCCCCCCAAGCTCGAGATTGCATCTGTTAAAAGAAGTGAATCAGTTTCATTTACGATTTTTCCTATCTCTGCAACAGGATTTTTAACTGCGCTATATGTTTCGTTGTGTACAATAGTCACCAATTTATAATTAGAGCTTTGGAAAACTTCTTTAAATTTTGCTGGTTCAACAGCTTGGCCATGTGGCACACTAAGAGTTCTTACAGTTGCACCAAATGAAGTTGCTATATTTGAAAGCCTTTCTGAAAAAACACCATTTACAACAGAGAGGACTTTGTCCCCTGGACTTATTGTGTTGGAAATTGCAGCTTCCATTGCACCTGTTCCAGAAGAAGTGAGAATAAACAAATCATTTTTTGTTTTGAAAACTTGTTTTAAGCGCTCAGTGCAGTTTTGCACCATTTCCAAAAATTCTTTTTCGCGGTGATGGATTAAAGGGCGAGAAAGAGCTTTAAGAATTCTTTCTGGAACATAAGTCGGACCAGGCGTCATTAAAAGAGGGGGTTCTTTGGATTTCATCGTAAACAGAATTATTGAGGGATAAAGAGTTTATTTAGTTTTCTTAAATTATTTCTTGGCTTCAATCTTCTTAACCCTCGTATACTTCTGCAAAACTTTTTTCTTACCAAAAAATATAAGAGTACAGTAAGCAAATTCATAATTGGCACATGAAACTTAAAACTTTGGCCATGCTGGGTAGAAAGGAAATTAGATACAAGGCATTGATAGTGATAATTATAATAGCTATTTTGGCAACTGTTTTCATTGCAAAAGACAATATTACAGGAAAGTGGTTTGATAGGGAGCGACATTCGTTTTCTTTCTCTGCAACTGGGCTAAGCGATGGCAGTGGAAACACAATTGATATCAGAGGCAGCGGAAAATTTTCGCCAGTGGGAATGACAGGAGGCGCATATTTCCACGATGTATGGATGAAGGCAAGTGGACAAGTGACCTTCAAAGCTGCAGGAACTAAAGAAATTGGCACCAGATGGAAGGCTGAAGATAGGGGTTTTTATGGATTTCAGGAAATAGACCCCTTTTTAAACATAACAGCAAGAATTACAGGAACAAGGCCTGCTTGGTCTGGTGGAACAATAAAAATAAGTTTGAATGAGGGTAGCGAGCCTTCAACTGGCAGTGTCACAGTTTATGCAGGGCAATCAACTTACACTGGCAAAGGAAATGTGGTAGTGACTTTTAATTACATAACACGGCCATAATAAAATATTGAAAAGACAATTAAAAAATAAAAAATTGATAGCTGGGCGTATTGATTATTTAGGCCCAATTTTCTTAAATCCAGTATATTTCTGCAAAACCTTTGGAACTGTTATTGAACCATCTTTGTTTTGATAATTTTCCAAAATTGCAACTATTGTTCTCCCTATGGCTAAAGCAGTTGAGTTTAAAGTATGGGCGATTTCTGTTTTATTATTGCGCAGGATTCTAATGTTTAGCCTGCGCGCTTGGAAATCAGTGCAATTTGAGCACGAAATAATTTCGCGGTAGGCTTTTTGCCCAGGCATCCAGGCATCTATGTCATATTTTTTCGCAGCAACAACTCCAATATCACCTGTGCAGATATTCATAATTCGGTAGGGAAGTTCTAATCCTTTTACAAGCTCCTCTGCATTTTTTAGAAGTTTCTCATGCTCTTTCCAGGAGTCCTCTGGTTTGGAAAAAATAAACATTTCAACCTTGTCAAACTGATGAACTCGGAAAATTCCTTTTGTATCCCTTCCGTGAGCACCTGCCTCTGTTCTAAAACAAGTGCTAAAGCCTGCGTATCTCTTTGGCAAATCATCTGGTTTGAAAGTTTCGTCCATGTGCATTCCTGCAATTGCATGCTCACTTGTTAGAACTAAATACAGATCCTCATTTTCAATTTTGTAAATCTCGTTTGGAGAGTGTGGGAGCATTCCAACTCCATACATAGAGCGCTCTTTTACTAAATCAGGAACAATTATAGGAGTAAATCCTTGTTTTTTTACTAAAAAATCCATTGCATATTGGACAAGAGCAAGCTCTAAAAGCACAGCTTCGTTTTTCAAAAAGTAAAATCTTGCACCAGAGGTTTTTGCTGCTCTTTCCACATCAAATAAATCCAAGTTTAAGCCTAAATCAATGTGGTCTTTTGGCTGAAATGGAAATTTTGTTGGCTTTCCAACTTTTTTAATCTCTACATTTTCGCCCTCGTCTTTTCCTTGAGGGACAGTTTCGTGCAAAATATTGGGAATTTCAAGCAAAAGTTTATCCCTTTTTTGCTCCAATTCTGCTAATTCCTCTTCTTGTTTCTTTATTTTTCCTGATAAAATTGAAACGCGGTTTAAAATATCAACCGGATTTTCGCCTTTCTTTTTTAATTTTCCAATTTCCTCGCCAAGTTTGTTTCTTTCAGCGCGTAGCTCATCTAATTCGCCTTTCAAAGTGCGCCATTTTTTATCTGCTTCAAGGACTTTGTCAACTAGGGAAACTTCTATACCGCGGCGCCTTTGGGAGTCTTTTGCAATTTCTGGATTTGTGCGCAAGAGGTTTACGTCAATCATAGCAAGTCTATTAGTTGATATTGTTTAAAAACATAACTTATATATGGTAAAAAAATGACAGATTAATTATGGTGGCAAAAAAAGCAAGAACTAAGAAGAAGGCCGCTGCCAACCCTTTTGATGAGGTGAATACAGCATTACAAAAATTTCGTGAGCAAGTGAGAGATCTAGTTAAAAGAGAGATGCTTGATTCTGACCAAACAGAAGCAATACTAGGTAAAATTAAAGAGCAGATAGGATTGCTCATGGATGGAAAAATAGAGACCGAAAAAGTTACGAAAATACTTCAGTTTACAGAGGTGCTCCACAAAGCAGGACTTGATTTTGGAAAATTTAGAGAAAAAATAGCGAATATTCAAGAAAAAAAGTACTTGGAAAAGGATGTTATGGAGAAAAAAGATGCTATTTTAACTGCTTTTTCCGAGTCTTATGAAATTAAAAAAGATATTGTTGAAAAGCTTGAAAATATTTTTATTCTTGTTGATTTTTGGGCACGAGTATTACCACTTAAGGAGGAAGGTGAGATAAAGAAAGTTATTGAGGGGACTAATCTTTTGGATGATGTAATTAAAGAGATTGAGATAAGAAAAGGTAGGATGCCATTCAAAGCAGCTGTTATATATGTGATAAGAAAATGGCTTGGCCTAGCTGAATAGGGTTATGATTTCCACTCGAAACTAAGGGTGCGCGAAAAAGTTCGTTTCATATCGATAAAGTATTTGAAAAATACTGTTTTTACCACTTTTAAACACCATTATAATATGAAACTAAAACTTTTTAACCACGCCAGTTTTTGAACAGTTCTATTAGGAGGCGAATGCCATACCCAGTTGCGCCCTTTCCAACATAGGGTCTGTATTTTCCTTTATCAGTCCAGGCAACTCCTGCAATATCCAAATGAGCCCATGGAACTCCTTCTGGGATGAATTTTTGAAGGAATTTTGCTGCTGTGATTGCGCCTGCATTTCCATCGCCAATGTTTTTTACATCTGCAACTTCGCTTTTTATCTGCTCAGAGTACTCATCATACATTGGGAGTTCCCATACTCGTTCTCCAGAGCTTTCAGCAGCATCCTTTATTCTTGTTGAAAAGCGGGCATCATTTCCCATTAAACCTGCTGCCTGAACCCCTAGGGCAACAACACAGGCCCCTGTTAGAGTTGCCAAATCTATTATGGCTTTTGGTTTGAACTCTTTTGTATATGCAAGAACATCTGAGAGCTCAACGCGACCTTCAGCGTCTGTATTTCCGATTTCAATTGTCTTTCCGCCCCAGGTTTTTATTATGTCCCCAACTTTGTACGCAGAACCAGAAGGCATATTTTCTGTTGCAGGAATTAATCCGATTAAGTGGGCAGAAAGTTTTAGGGCAGCGGCTGCACAAATTGCTCCCAAAACAGAAATCCCTCCGCACTTGTCAAATTTCATGTTCTGCATGTAATCTGCAGTTTTTATATTAAGCCCTCCTGAGTCAAAAGTAATTGTTTTTCCAACTAAACAAATTGGGGCGCCACTTATTGATTTTGACTTATATTCAAGAACAACAAAGCGTGGCTCCTGCGCTGAGCCTGAATTAACTGCTAAGAGTCCGTTAAGGCCGAGTTTTTGGATTCCAATTTTATCATAGACTGTAACTTTAAAGCCATATTTCTTACCAAGCTTCTCAGATTCGTTTGCAATGTAAGTAGGAGTGGCAATATTTGCTGGTAGATTTGCAAGCTCTCTGTGATAATTCACTATTTCGGCCAAGGTCTGGCCAGCCTGGGCTGATTCTTTTAATTTTGGAATTTCTTTTTTGTCAGCATAAAAAATTTCTAAGGACTCAACCTGCTTTGGCTTTTCCTTTTCAGCTGTTTTAAAGGTGTCAAAAGCATAAACTCCTAGAACTGCGCCCTCAGACATTGCTTGAACTAAATCTGTTGTTGGGCCTTTTACGCCTGCGCCAAAAACAAGGCTTGTGTATGAGTTAAGATTTGCTCTTTTGACAGCCTGAATTGCACTTGCAGAGGCCTGTCTTGTTATATCAAATGAAAAGTCCTGCTTTTTCCCTAATCCAATTAAGAGAACTCTTTTTGCTCCAATTTTGCCCATTGAGGGAAAAAGGTAGGTTTCGTTTAATTCTGCCTTGAATTCCTTGTTTCTTGTTAAGGAAGAAATCGCTCCGTTTAGTTCAGTATCGATTTTTCTTGCTTCGTGGGCAAGGGGCTCCTCTTGGAAAACGCCTAGGGCTATGCATTCTGATTTTAGCTCTTCTACTGGATCCGAAGTAAAGGAAAGTTTCATGGTTGAAATAGATAGTAAGCGCAAATATATAATATTAATTATAAAAGAGGGGGTGTGAGAGCATGTTAGAAATTGATGGGAGCTATGGGGAGGGTGGAGGCTCGATAGTTAGAACTGCGGTTGGGCTTAGTGTATTTACTGGAAAGCCACTTTATATCTATAATGTCAGAAAAAACCGCCCCCAGCCAGGATTAAAAGTACAGCATTTGCAGGGAGTAAAGGCTGCGGCTGAATTGTGCGGGGGAAAAATTATAGGCGCTGAATTGGGCTCAACAGAAATTAAGTTTTTTCCTGAGAAAAATTTTTCTGACAAGGTAAAAGTTGAGATAGAAACAGCAGGGTCTATTGGATTAGTTCTGCA
The DNA here is from genome assembly GCA_014189685.1 of Candidatus Naiadarchaeum limnaeum. Taxonomy (GTDB): domain Archaea; phylum Undinarchaeota; class Undinarchaeia; order Undinarchaeales; family Naiadarchaeaceae; genus Naiadarchaeum; species Naiadarchaeum limnaeum. Next base: position 14,010 of record DVAB01000007.1, on the reverse strand, counting down.
GGTTTTGCAAATTGCAGCTCTAAAAGCAGAAAAAAAGGTTAAAGTTGAGATTAGAGGGGGTGCAACTTATGGAAAATGGGCGCCGCCTATCGATTTTGTGCAGAATGTTTTTTACAAAATTTTGGAAAAAATCGGGTATAAAATTGATTTAGAAGTTGAAAGACATGGGTTTTATCCAAAAGGTAGGGCAAGAGTTAATGCGATTTTTTATCCGGCAAATGAATTGAAAGGGTTAAACTTAATTGAACAGGGGAAACTTGAGAATGTTTCTGGGCTATCAATTGCTAGCAAACACTTAGAACAGAAAAAAGTTGCAGAAAGGCAAAAAATTTCTGCACGCGGAGAGATTTTTAATAAGTTACAAGTCTCACCAAACATAAAAACAGAATATTTAGAGGCCGAGAATATTGGAAGTGCAATTACATTATGGCTCACAACTCAAAGCGGAGCGATTTTGGGCGCTTCAAAAATAGGGGAGCAAACATTAAGGGCTGAGATTGTTGGAAAGGAAGCCTCGCAATCATTAATTGAGGATTTCAAAAGCGATGCGACAATTGACCGACATTCCTTAGATCAGATAATTCCCTTTTTAGCCCTCTCGCGATCTGCATCAACATTAAAATTTTCAAAACTTACCTCGCATGCGCACACCAACATTTGGGTTTGCGAACAATTTTTTGGAAAAATCCTTCATACACACGAAAATATTCTGACTAAAAATCAATATGCTGCGATTTAAAATCGATATGCATAGCCTTATTTTATACTATTATAATAGACTAAGAACTCTCACATTTCACTCACGCGACCCAAAATAACACCACCTCACTATACTACTATCCCTCACTTTTGACAAAATTTTCTCATTTCAAATAAATTTTTTACTGCAAAATTTTTAGAAAAATGCACATGCGCATCCATGTCAAATTCTGTATACGACATAAAATCGCTATGTATTAATATATTGTAAACTACATGTCAACTTGTCAATTGACATAACATTTAAATAGTTGACATGTCAATTTACATATTGTGACAGATTATGGCATTTTGGGATTTTTTAGTTGGGAAAAAGAAAGCGCGCAAAAACGCTATGCAGAGAACTATTGAGAAAAAGAAGGAAAGAAAAAAATATGTAAGCGCTGAAAAAATTGCTGAAGATCCGGTAATAAGTTTTAGCAAGCAGTTGACAAATGTTCAGCGCGATGTTGAGGAGATTCAATCTACACTGTTAAGTGGATTTAAGGGATTGAGGGAGGATCATCATAAGATTATGGGGGAACAGGCAACAAAAAGCGACTTTTCGGAGTTTAAAAAATATCTGGAAGAGAAAAAAACAGAGCTTGAAAAAATGCGCCAGGAAGTAGATAGAGAATTAGAAATGTTGGATATAGATAAAAAAATTGTAAATTTAGTTGAGAGAAGAAAAATGCGCGCGGCAGAGGTTGCAAAAGAATTAAAAATTTCAAGGCAATATGCAGCAATGCGATTGAGTGAATTGACAAAATATAATGTTGTGGAACAGATGAGAAAAGGGAGAGAGGTTTATTATAGGCTGAAAAAGTAGTTTTTGAAAGTATATTTTAGAGTATAGAAAATATAACTCACACATTTTATTCAGTGTTTTGAGGGAAAGGCCGAGGGGGCTATACCACACGGCAAAAACTCGGGAGTTTGGTATGGCGCCGCATATTGATTTTACGGAATTTTGGAAATTAGGCTGGAATTTCTCTTTTGCGCTATGCGCCTAAGTTTCGCGCTGAGCAGAAGTTATATAAATTAAATAATATATTCTCTGTGGAATGAAAACCCGCAAGAAGAAGTGGAAAAAGAAAGGAAAGATGCGCTGGAAATGGGAAAAGAAAAGAATGCGCCGCAGAATGAGGGCGCAGAAAAAACTTAGGATGAAAGCGATCTAGTTAGTAAGGCGAATTTTTGAAATATATACTCGAGTATACAAATTCTATCTCTCACATTTTACTCAGGGTTTTTCGAAAAACCGCGAGAGGGCCATATAACACAGATTAAACTCTTTATCCTGCTATGACTGCGCGTATCGATTTTGTCTATATTAGACCCAAGCAGCTAAAATTGCCCCCATCACAACAAAAGTAACTAATACATGGCCAATTTTTAGCAAGTAAAGTTGTAGTGGTTCTTTTTCCCAGATGTACGAACTGAATGCAACTGCTGCAACAAAAAGCCATACCCAGAATCCTACCATCGCTCCGTCAAGGGCAACTCCTGCGGTTCCTGGAATCCAAGCGACAAGGAGTGCTAGTACATATGCTGCAATGAGTGTTGTAATAAATCCAAGAGCATATCCTTTCATCATACCCTTTTGCATTTCTTCCTTCATTGCGGCTATGGCTTGTTTGCCCATTTTTGGGGGCATCATTTTTTTCATAGCTAGCTTCATCCACTGCTTTCCAAACATCTGTGGGGAGAACCAAACTGCACCTAGAACCATGCTCACAATAGCTGCAACTAAAACTGCCACATTGTTTACAACTGGTAATTCTAATGCCATAATTTCCCTCCCATTTCGGGATAATAATTCTTAGTTTATAAAGCTTTTTAAAGTCCTTGCAGGCTCGCTTGTTTTAAAAGTCAAATGATAGTAAGGGCTATTTTATGGCCGTTCAATTTCACCCCAATTCTTTTCTATTTCAAAAGGGATAACGCCCCTCTTCCGTTTCATTCTTCTGAGTTCTGCTATAGCTTTTTTAATTATTTTATCTACCTCTTTTTGATTTTTTCTTCGCGGTAGAACTCCATTATCAAATTGTTCTACGGCCGCTTCTGCTTCTTTTCGTAGTCTTTGTCTTGCAATCAATTCATGCGACATGACTTTTTTACCCAATAATTCTTCTAAACCCTCCTGGAAAATATCAATAGGTACAATAGATATGTCCTCGTATAATTGCCATCTCGCAATAAAAGCTGTGTCTTTCGAATTCCACCAATGGTTACTACCATATTTTCTTAATGTTTTTAAAACTGATATTTTTCGCTCTTTCGTTACCCGACTAAGCCTCTCTTTAAAGAATTCACGCATTTCCCCTTCGGCCAAAGCTAGAATTTCATCGTCTATGTTCATCATAACCCTTGCAAACTCGCTTGTTTCAGAACTCGAACAAAATCAGGTTTGTGCTCGTTATATTTTTGCAAAAACTTTTCTAAATTTTCAAATTTCTCCCAATGGATCAGCGGAGCGACAATTGCGCCCATTGTGCGCTTTCTATATCTGGGCTCGTTCTTTTCCTTGTCCCATGCAACAATTTCCAAAACAACAATTTGATTTTCCCAGCCAACCATAACCTCGTCTATTTCTTTCTGGACACGGGAAGCATATCCAATATAAATTGTCCCGCGATCATCAAATGCTATTCCATATCCGTTTTTGTTTTCTTCTTCCATGGGTTTGAGAAAATGAGCTAGGTAATTATTAAGTTTTTTGTGTGCCGGAGCGGGCTTTTGCTGTTTCAACAATGCTCTCATATTCGCGCGCTAGGTGGGAGAAAAAGATACTAAATTGAGTTGATGGGCGCACTATTTTCCTGTAGAATTTGCGCTCACTGGCCTGCTCTGTAAAGGCTTCCCTTTCAGTAGTAATCATGCCAACGCGCTTTAAACGAGGCAGGATTATGTTATAAAATGTGGCTTTTGAGAAGTTGCTTGAGCGCAAAAACTCTCCAAGGTCAGCGCCGCGCATAACTTGCTTTTGCAATAATGAGTGCATGAACTTTAGGGCGGTTTCATAATATTTTTCCTGGTACTTCTTTGGGAAGATTATGTGCAGAATTTGATCTATTTCCAAGCGCACGTTTTGATGGTATTTCCAGTCATCTCTTAGTTTGCGAATGTCCTCTAGCCACAAGCTTTCCTTGCTTGGAATTCCTCTCGACGGCAATGATTTTTTTACTTCTTCTGGCATAGAAATAGGTTATTTTTTGAAAGTTATATATCTTATCATAGCAGTAAACTCTTGCAAAAGTAGTTTAGGCAGAGTTTGGATGGGGGTTTATTATATCAATATGGATGGGGTTTTTTCAGTGTTGTAGGCTTCTCCACGCGGCAAAAGAAGGGTTTTCTTGGGGTTTGGTGGAAATTAGTGTATTGAATTGGTATTAAATGCTATTTTAAAGTTTAACAATGTTTTAGTACTTTTATTACCTAAAGAATGATGTATCAATTTTAATTATAGTGTCTCGGTCGTGTGTTTTGCAGAGTTATTTAACTTTTCACCGCCTGCTTAAATATCCAACTATGTTATTAAAAGCCTCTGTGTTATAGGGCGCTACCACCATAATGCCTTTTTGGAAATAATCTTTACCATCTAAAACGCTTTTCTGAAATGTTCCTCTTTCAATTATAACAACAGGGTCCTCTCTACCAGAAATTCTGTAGCCACGACTATCTGGGTAGCGTTGAAAAACTTGAATGTTGCTTAAGTTTAAAGTAATATTGTTTCGTTTATCAGAATAGGAACCGCTAGTGATTATTCCAATAATTGCTGTCTCAACATCAATACCTTTCTCATCTTCTATGCTGCAGACAATAATTTGTTTTTTAAAAAGTGCCTCTAATTTAGGAAGGAGCTCAGACCACCGTTCGGGGGTAAGGTGTTTAGTCATTGATAAAATTAGTGTCTTGCGCAATATTTATAGTTTTTATTTCCTTCCATTCAATTTTCTAAAAATCAAACTTTCAAAATGTTCAGCCAGATCATTACCGGTGGAGGTTAGAGTTATGTACTTTATTCGCCCAGATCTGTCAAAATTCACCAATCCCATTTGTTGCATGCGGTCCAAAAGTTTTACAGTGTGAGCGTATGTACAATCAATTCTTTTTGCAAGAGTGCTTGCATATGCTTTTTGATCTCTTTTTACATAGACCAAAAGCCGCGCTGGTTTTTCTCTAAAAAATAGAGTCTCCATTTCACTCTGAGGTTCGATTTGTTTAAGCATTTTTTATCGCCCTATTTTATTTTGTTGCGATGAAAAACTAGTGAAAGGTTAATTATTTCATGGTCCTTTCACGTAGTGACTCCCACCAACTTTTCAATGCTAAATTAATTATATTGTGAAAAGCACTATTTGAGTAATATAGATAGTATTTAAGAGTTGCTATTGAGAATGGCTAAGAAAGAATTTGCGCCCTTGGTCTAGTGGTATGACTTGAGCTTCCCATTCTTAAAATTTAAGAGAAAAAAGCTCAGGACGTGGGTTCGATTCCCGCAGGGCGCACTACTTTTTTATTTCTGAAAATTTTTTTAAAAAAAATAAAATTTTTTTGCAATAGAAATGTTTATAAGCAAGTTTCAATTATTATTTTTTAAGCGAAAGGAGTGTAAATCGCGTTCAAAAAATTTAATAAGTGAAAAAATCTCTCGCAAAAAAACACTTAAGCACAAAGGTGGGGTCAATTTTTCTAAATTTTACTATCTCTTATGCTCGAGTTTTGAAAAATTTTGCTGGGGGCGATTTATAAAATGAAAGAAGGGGATATTTTCGCTGGAAATTTACTACAAATCCAAGCTAAAAATCAGAAAAACGCTCCTAAATTGGTAGTTGGAAACAGAATTCCAAAGGATTATTTTGTTACTTCTGGAATTGGAGAGAGTGAGATTACTATACATGCAGGATCCTATCATGTAGCTTTAAGAGATGCTGGAATTGAAAAACAAAATATTATGGTATATTCTTCAGTTTTAAGCTCGATTGCAAATAAAATTGATAGGCCAAAAGGGCTAATGTTTGGAAGTGTGATGGAAACAATAATGGCGTGCTCAAATTCTACAAAAGGAATTCGTGCAACTGCAGGGATTATTTATGGATGGCTTTATGACAAAATAACAGGCGAAAAAGCAGGCGGTTTAGTCTGCGAATACAGCGATAATGGAACAGAGGAAGAAGCAAAGAAGACTTTGCAGGCAAGTTTAAATGAATTATATGCTGAGGATATAAAGAGAAAATACACACTTAGAGATATTGAGCTTTACATAAAGAGCTTTATTCCAAAGAAAAAATTCGGCACAGCACTTGTTGCACTTTGCTTTGTAAACCATGAGGTGCCGGTTTTAGGATTTCAAAAATAAACTAATTTTAAAATACTAATTAAACGAGAAAGGGGAGAATGGAAAAAGTACCGGACAATTTTTTAGGCATTGAGCCAGAACTTTCTAATTTTGAAAAATCGAGGGTTGTTGTAGCAAGTGCGCCTTATGAAAAAACAGTTACTTACGGAAAAGGAACTTCCAAAGGGCCGCGCGCAATAATTGAGGCTTCAAAGCAGCTTGAGTTTTGGGATGAGGAGTTAAAAGCTAATATTGTAGAAAAAATTGGGGGGGTTGCAACTCTAAAACCATATGATATAAAAAATAAAAAACCAGAGGAAGTTGCGCAAATTCTTGAGCGAGAGACAAAAAAATTAATTGAAAGAAAAAAATTTGTTGTTACTTTAGGAGGGGAGCATTCGATGTGTATTGGGCCTGCGCGCGCATATTCCAAAAGTTTCCAAAACATTTCTATTTTATATTTTGATGCGCATGGGGATCTGAGAAATGAGTATATGGGAAGCGAATACAACCATGCATGCGCACTAAGAAGAATTGCAGATGTAAATGGAAATATTGTACATATTGGTTGCAGGTCTTTGGAAGAAGAGCAAATGGGATTTATTGAAAAAAATAAATTGAAATTTTTCTGGGCGCATGAATTTAAGAGAGGCTTGGTTAATTATGAGGGAATCATAAATTCTTTGAAAGAAAATGTTTACATAAGTTTTGATATTGATGTTTTAGATTCTGGATTACACCCATCAACAAGCAATCCTGAGCCAGGGGGGCTTGATTGGTATGATATGATAACAGTTTTAAGAAATGTTGGAAAAGAAAAAAATATAGTTGGATTTGATATCTGTGAGCATTCTCCAATAAAAAATTTTTATGCTTATGATTTTACAGCTGCAAAATTGGCTTATAAAACAATCGGATACGCATTACTAAAAACATGAGTAGAAAGGTTTAAAAATATGGTCCTACACTTAAACGGACGCAAAAAATGGTTGGTTGCCTCAACTCGCGCAAGCGAGTTGGAGCTTCACCAACTTTAAACGGAGGGAATAGGAAATGGTAGAATTTCAGACACTGAAGGCAGAAGAAGTAAAATTTGGAAACAACAACTTCATAGAAGTTGCACGAAAAAAGGCAGTAACTCCGGAGGGAGAGAATGAATTCGTTGCAATAAGCCGCGGATTCTTTGCCCCGGATGGAAGCAAGCGCTTTAAACGCAGCTTCACAATCCCAGATAATGCAGAAGTTGTTGATTTTGTCTGCGAAAAGATAAAGGAAATGGCAGCACTCAAGGGTGCAAGCAAGGAAAAGCAGACTGAGTTTGAAGACGTTGAATAAATTATAGTAGGCGGGATAGCTAACAAATTGGATAACTCACAAATCTACTATAATTTAAAGGAAAAAATTTAGAAATAGGGGCCTGAATGGCTCTTTTTCTTAAAACAGGGCAAAGAGAGCTAAGACTTTGTAGAAGAGTGGGAGCTCTGGCTTAAATTATAATTTTGTGCGCTAAAAAATTAATTGCGCACTTTAAAATAATTTTTATTCTATTTCAGAAGCGCCTGGCATTGCTGCCATTTGGCCAGCACCAAGTACGGATTCCTCTTCAGACCCTTCTGAGGATTCAGAGGATTCCATCTTTTCATACTGCTTTGGCACTGTCACAAGCACAATGTCGTCTGCTGCAAGAACTTCTCTATATGGAATAAGAATTGTCTTCTTCACTCCTTGCTCGCTGCGGGACAGCATTCTGAAAAGGAAAGAATCACGGGACATTGCAACTGCAAATCCATAGATGTTTCCTTTTTCAGTGTCTATCATTGTGTCGTCTATTTTTCCAACATACTTAGCATTTCTTGTGTAGACATCCCTTCCAACAAGAGAACTTAGGTTTACAACACCCATTTTTAACCGACCTCCAATATTGTTTTGCGGAGTTAAAAAAGCCCAGTTAGGGGATTTTTCCGCCACTTGAATGTTTTTTGAGTACAGATAGCGTTAAACACTAAATATCTGCGTTTTTTTATAGAAATAGGGTATTTTTATACTTTCTTATGCGCTTTTTGTATTGTTTTTTGAGAAAAAAGCATTTAAATATCGGTTAATTATGGTTTTGAGAGAGTAAATGGCAGAGCACAAAGAGATAGATGTAAAAAAGCTTGAAAAAATGCTCGATGTTATAATTCATAAGATAGAGCATGCTGAGGAAAAAATAATTATTTATGTTCATAAGGAAAAAATCGGCCGCGCAATTGGGCCAAATGGAAGTGTTGTAAGAGCAGCTGAATTAGTTATTGGAAAGCCAATTGAACTGCGCGCACTTGAATAGTTTTTAAATGGTAAATAGAATTAGATTTTCTGGAAAGGAGATTTCTCATTTAATAATAAGTGTTTTCATAATGAGCTCGTTAGTTGCAATAAACATGGTTGCAGGTGCGGGCAATTTTTTGACAGGAAAAGGTTTTTCTTTTGAGAGCTTTTTAATTTCAGTTTTGTTTTTTATCCCTTTTGCTACGATAATTATTGTTCCTGCTTTTGTTTTGCATGAGATGGGGCACAAGTTTACTGCGCAAAAATTTGGATTCTGGGCCGAATACAGAATGTGGACTCAGGGATTGTTATTGGCAATTTTAATCACAGTTCTCACAAGGGGGCAATTTTTATTTATAGCCCCAGGAGCTGTTTATTTTGCGCCGCATGGTTTTCTTACAACAGCGGCAAAGGAAAAAATTGGAAAAATTGGATTGAGCGGGCCTGTAATAAATTTGTTTTTAGGAGTAGCTTTTGGATTGCTCAGTTTGTTAATTGTTGAGGAATTGTGGAGCGCGATTTTTGCTATAGGAGCGAGCGCAAATGCTTTTTTAGCGATTTTTAATTTAATTCCATTTGCGCCTTTGGATGGGGAAAAAATTTTTGTATGGGATAAAAAGATTTGGGCTTCCGCTATTGTTTTGGCGATTATGCTTTTTGGATTTTTAGCTTTTGCTTGATTTCAGAATAAGTTTATAAATAGGCTGATTAAAAACATTATTCCTTTTAAGGTGGGAAAAGATGGCAGTTCATCCAATTGACTATAGATATTACACAGAAGAAATGCGCGCGCTTTTTGAGGAAGACAATATTCTGCAAAAAAAATTGGATGTTGAAGCGGCTTTGGCTAAAGTTCATGCTAAATTGGGAAATATTCCAAAAAAAGCTGCGGTCGAAATTGCAAAAAAAGCAAATGTAAAATATGTTACAATGAAACGCGTAAATGAAATTGATGAGGAAATTAGACATGATTTGATGGCAATTGTAAAAGCTTTGAGCGAAAAATGCGGGGAAGCTGGAAAATACGTTCATTACGGCGCGACTAGTTATGATATTGTCGATACTGCTTATGCAATGTTATTGAGAGATGCAATTCTTTTAGTTAGAAAAGATTTAGAAAAATTCAAGAAAATTTTGCTGGAAAAAGCTGGGAAATATAAAAGGCTTGTTATGATTGGGAGGACCCATGGACAGCATGCGGTTCCTATTACTTTTGGATTAAAATTTGCTGTTTGGGCTGCAGAGGTTCAGAGACATTTGGATAGATTAGATGATGTTTTACCAATTGTTGCAGTTGGGAAAATGACAGGAGCTGTTGGAACAGGAGCTGCGCTTGGGAAAAACGCAATTAAAATTCAGGAAATGGTTATGCAGGAATTAAATCTTGGAGTTCCGCTTGCGACAACTCAAACTTTACAAAGAGATAGACATGCACAGGCAATTTTTACACTAGCGTTAGTTGCTCAAACCCTCTATAAAATTGCAGCAGAGGTTAGGAATTTGCAGAGAACCGAATTGCAGGAGGCAGAGGAGCCTTTTAAGGAGAAGCAAGTAGGAAGCTCTACTATGCCGCATAAAAGAAATCCGCATAGGAGCGAAAGAATCTGCGGGCTTGCGAGAAATATAAAAGCAAACGCAATTGTTGCTCTTGATAATATTCCACTGGAACATGAAAGGGATTTAACAAATTCGTCCTCAGATAGATTAATGTTTGCTGAGTCTTTTATTTTAACACATTATATTTTGACAGAAGCAATAGATGTTATCTCTGGATTAAGAGTTTATGAAAAGAATATTAGAAAAAATCTTGGGTTAACAAAAGGGAGAATTATGGCAGAGGCAGTAATGGTAAAGCTTGTTGAAAAAGGACTGGGGAGGCAGGAAGCGCATGAGTTAGTAAGGGTTTGTGCAATGGAAAGTTTTGAAAAAGATATTGAGCTCTCGGTTGTTTTAATAAACAATCGGGAAATTAGGAAATGTCTGAGCATTAAAGATATCCAAGATACGCTAAATCCTGATAATCATATTGGGGTTGCTGTTGAAATTGTTGATAATGTTATAAAAAAACTAGGAAAGTAATTATTCGCGCCTTTTAATTAAACGTTCAATTTCAGCAAGTTCGCGCTCTAAATGATCTAATTTTTCGTTTATAAAAGTTAAGTATTGTATGTAACGATCTGATTCAAATTTGTGCATCTCCTCCTTACTCTCAATATTTTGTAGGTGGGTTTCAACTAAATCTAATTTTGAGCGCACAACATCGAGCTGGGCTTTTAATTCTTCGCCACCGGGCGCAGGTTTTTCTTCCTCAATTTCTTCTTCGGCTTCTTTTTCTTTTTTTGGCTTTGCCTCTTCAAATTCCGGGAACTTTTCTTCTTCCTCTTTTTCCGCGCCTAATTCTTTTCCAAACTCGTCCTCAGGAAACCCTCCGCCCTCGGCTTTTGTTTCCTCTCCAAAAATTTCGCCAGCAGGAAACTCTTCCTCGCCCTCGACAGAGTCCTTAACTTTTTTCAATCTCTTTTTAAAAATGTCTCGGATACCCATATCTAGATATTTATGGGCTTTGTTTAAATAAGTTTAGAATTAGAGAATTAAAATAGTTAAATAGACTGAAAGTGCGCTTGCGGTTACAGAGACAACCCCAAGATTTACGCGCAGGGTGTTTGAATCAACTAGATTAAGGTAGTGTAGAGAAATTATTGCTAAAATAAAAAAGAACAGGGGCGGCAAAACTTTGTTTGAAATTGTTAAGAACCACTGCGGCAATTTTGGACCGTGGATTTTTTTAGATTGTAATTTAATAAAGCAGCTTATACAGTAGCCTTTATACGTTCTCCTACTATTTCTCCCACACGATACGCAAGCCATATATCCTTATAGATTTATTAAAAAGTTAAGTCAGATATAGTTAAGGGGGGTATTTATAAGGTTTTCTTTGGCAAAAATGGCTTTGGCTAAAAGTCTCATTAAGAGTGGGAGCATAGAACCTCGTTTGTATCAGGAGGCAATTTTAAACACTGCGGTTAATAAAAATACTTTGGTTGTTCTGCCAACAGGGCTAGGGAAAACTTTTATTGCTGCTTTGGTTGCAGCGAAAAGGCTTGAATTAAATTTGGTTGATGGAAAGGTTTTGTTTTTAGCTCCGACCAAACCACTGGTTGAACAGCACTCAGGAAGTTGGAAAAAGGTTTTTAATTTTCCCCCAGAAGAATTCAAAGTTTTTACAGGCCTGGTTAATCCGCAAAAAAGAATTTCTGAGTATGAGGAAGCGCGTTTTATTTTTGCAACCCCGCAAGTAATTCAAAATGATTTGTTGAGCGGAAAATTTTCAATGGAGGATGTTTTGCTTTTAATTGTGGATGAGGCCCACAGAACTGCCGGAGAATATCCATATGGGTTTATTGCAAAAAAATATTTAGAACAGGCAAAAAATCCGCGTGTTTTGGGGCTAACCGCATCTCCGGGGAGTTATAAAGAGGAGATTGAACAGGTTTGCAGTGATTTGGCTATTGAGGTGATTGAGAATAGAGATAGAAAAGATTTGGATGTAAAACCATACATAAAGCAGCGCGAGTTTGAGTGGGTTATGCTTGAGCTCCCAAGGGAAATGTTGAGAATCAAAGGATTGTTAGATGTTGTTTTTTCAGAAAATTTAAGGTTTTTAAAAAATAGCGGAATCATTCAGTTTGCTGAAAAAGAAAAATTTAGAAAAACGCAAATTCTGGATTTGCAAGCAAAGTTAGCAAGAGACGCAAATAAAAATCCAGCTCTATATCCTTATGTAAGTACACTGGCGGCCTTATTAAAACTCTATCATGGAATTGAACTAATTGAAACCCAAGGAGTAAAGCAAGTTTATAATTATTTAAAAGGGTTGCACGCAGACAGGAGTAAGGCAGCTTTTAATTTACTCATAAATCCACAGATAAAAGAGGCAACTGCTCTTGCAGAGGAACTTTTAAAAAAAGGAATTGAGCACCCAAAAATACAGAGTCTTTTAGAAATTATTCAACAAGGCAGAAAAACAATTGTTTTTGCGCATTACAGAGCAACTGTTGATATTATTTTAGAAGAATTAAAGAAGAATAATGTTAAGGTTATTTCGCTTGTTGGGCAGTCAAGTGGTGTAAAAAAGATTGGATTAAGCCAAAAAGAGCAGTTAAAAAGGCTTGAAGACTTCAGAAAGGGAAAATATAGGGTTTTGGTTGCAACCTCTATTGGAGAAGAGGGATTGGATATCCCCGAAGTTGATCATGTTATTTTTTATGAGCCTATTCCTTCTGCGGTCCGCACTATACAAAGGGCAGGAAGAACAGCACGCCATAGGCCAGGTAAAATAACAATATTTATTACAAAAGGAACTAGAGATGAGGCTTATTATTGGAGCTCTCATTATAAAGAGAAGAGAATGCAGGGTGTTTTAAGGCATGTTGATTTAAAGAAAAAAAGAATTGGACAAAAAACTTTAGATGGATTTAGAGAGGTAGGAATGAAACAAGAAAAGGCTGCTATTTTTGCAGATGTACGGGAAGGTGCGAGTGGAATTTTAAAAGAGTTGAATGAGCTAGAAGTAGATGTTAGAATTAAGCAGCTAGGGGTTGCGGATTTTCAGCTCTCAGATAGAGTAGGAGTTGAAAGGAAAACAACAGAAGATTTCTTACAGAGTTTAATTGATGGCCGTTTATTAGAACAGGCAAAAAATCTTGTGGAGAATTTTGAGCGGCCGATTTTTGTAATCGAGGGAGAAACACTTTACGGGATCAGAAATATACACCCAAATGCTATACGCGGAGCTCTTGGGGCGCTTGTGGTTGATTTTAAAATTCCAATAATCTATACTAGAGATGTAAAGGAGTCTGCGGCTTTCCTTGCAGTTATTGCAAAAAGAGAGCAGTTGGATAAGGAAAGGGAAATTGTTCTGCGCGGAGAAAAGCGCGCTTTTAGTTTGCCAGAAATGCAACAGTTTATAGTTGAGAGTTTGCCAACAATAGGGCCTTCGTTGGCAAAAAATCTTTTAGAGTATTTTGGGTCTGTGGAAAAGGTTTTCAATGCTACAGAAAGTGAGTTGCAAGAGGTTAAAGGAATTGGGGAAACAAGAGCAAAAGAAATTGGAAAAGTAATAAAAAGTAAATACAAAAAAACTTAGCCTTTTAAAACATTTCTTCTGAATTCTGCAAAATGGTTTGTTAAATCGCGAAGGGCCGAAAGCATTGCTACTCTCGCTTCTCCAGTAACAATCCCAGAAGGTAGTTGTTCATATTCTGCTGGCCGTGGGGGCTCTCCTGAGCGCTGCTCAACTTCTAACATGATTTCATAAGCAAACCAAGCTTCCTCAACAAGTTTTCTCCCCTCTGCGCCAATTTTATTAGAGTCGACTGGCTTTCTTTTTGCTTCCTCAACATATGCGGTTTCAAGATCGGCAATCCATCTTTTAAGGGCCTGGGCTTGCTCGTCTATTGTGTGTTGATCTACTTTACCGGTTTCTTCGTCAATTGCGCTCATAGAATTAGTTCTAATAGCGCGCAAATGTGATTCCAGCTCGCGAACGTGTACCATTTTCAAAACACCTCAATTACTTCTGTTTTGGAAATCAAGCGACTTTAGTCGCGCAGATAGTAAAGTTT
>DVAB01000050.1 GCA_014189685.1 Candidatus Naiadarchaeum limnaeum | reverse complement strand
TTTTTGTCTGCTGAGGTTTCATCCGAGCTAATCTTACCTACACGCGTTTTATTAATCCAAGTTGAGCACGCCTCTCCGCTTGCAGCAAGCCAGCTTGTTGTAACTCCGGGATTTAGAGTTGTATTGCTAGCCCCGCTTAGCAACCCATCAGCAACATATAGTTGAAGATTTTTAGCAGGTTCTGTTCCTGCGTTTCTTCCATAAACACGGACAGAAACAACAGATGATGCAGCGGTACAAGTTGTATTATAACCCTCAACTTTTAAGTTAACTTTCAACCCCCCAAGAAGAGTTGTTGTTGTGTTTTCAACTCCTGATTGTATTGCGACCTGAGTTCTCTGAAGCCATGTATATGCAAGTCCAGCAATGGCAATAGTCATCATTAAAAGCAAAATTACAGCTATAATTGGGGTAATGCCCTTTGTATTAAGTGGGTGCATAATTCTTTATTAGAAAAGTAGTTATTAAATGCTTTTCGAATTAGCACCCGCCAGTGCTCAGCGGAGTTGTGCAGCTAAATGTGATTAGGCGCTCAGCCTCTGACTCATCAGAATGAATAGTTATTTTTCTTGTTTTGTTTATCCAGTTTGAGCAAGTCTCATTTCCTAATTGTGCCCATGTTGTAACCCCTGGACTTAAAGTTGTATTCCCATTTATCACATCTGATTCTGTGCGCAGGCCATCATCAACATATATGCGCACATTTTTAGCCGCCTCAACCCCTGCGTTTTTATAAACAATTCTTGCAATTGCCCAGTTAGAAACACCTCCACATGTTGTGTTATAGCCCTCAACCCGTAACAAAACTTTAAAAGTTCCGGAGAGCGCAGTTGTAACATTTTCGACAGTGCTCTGTGTTGTTGTCTGCAGGCGCTGAATCCAAGCATACGCCAATCCGCCAATAGCAATAGTCATCATTAAAAGTAAGATTACAGCAATTATCGGAGTTATGCCTTTATCGTTAAAATATACCATAACAGAGACAAATATATCATTTCTTTTTAAATTCTTTTCTGGAGCATTAACAACTTTGATTGAATGAGCAAGAAAAAGTGAAAAGCCTTTGCGCCTCTTGCTCATCTGAGGTAAGTTTAATTGTCCTAGTTTTGTTTATCCAGGCTGAACAGGAATCATTTGCAAGCAGGTAAGATGTTGAAACTCCTGCACCAAGTGTGGCATTTGATGAACCATTAATTAACGCATCATCAATAAAAAGCTGAACATTTCTTGCAGGTTCAGCGCCAGAATTTCTCACATTAATGCGAACTAAAACCCAGCTTGAGGCATTGCCACATGTCGTGTTATAGCCTTCAACTTTAAGATTTACTTTAAAAGCTTGCTCAGATCTTTTAGTAACATTTTCTGTTGTTGATTGTAGATTTGACTGATAACGCTGGATAAAAACATAGGACAAGCCTGCAATTGCAATTGTCATCATTAAAAGGAGGATAACAGCTATAATTGGAGTAACTCCTTTTCTGTGGCGTGCTTCAAAATTGAGCATCATAGTCTTGTTTCAGTTATTTCAAGCAAACTCTCCAAAACAAAAAGAATTGCTAAAAGAACAATAATTTGGAGTGCAGTTAAAAATATCAGCCCCATTAAAAGCGACCCAGTCTGCCACGCAATATAAGCGACTACTAAACTGAATACAAATGCTAGAACAATTGCGGCCTGAATAACAATTTTTCTTTCAGTTCTTGTGGTCATTTTTAAGGTGGAAATGGCGGTGGTGGAAGCTCCTCCTCGAATCCTGGCTCAACTCCTTCTTCCATAGGAGCGCGCCTTGCTACTGGCCTTGCTGGTGCTCTAGCAGGAACTACAGGTGACCTTATTGCAGTACGCCTTAAGTTCTTTTCTATAGATTCTAAAGTAGCAAGTATCCGAGCGTTTTGTTGAATGAGTGAATTTATAGAATCGTTGAGTTCTTTTGCCATTTTTTCAGTTTCCTCTGGCTCCCCTTCCATTGCTTCTGTAGCTTGCATAAATGTATCAAGAATAGTTCCTAATTTTTCAGAGAGGGCCGCGTTTGTTTCATTCATCCTATCAAGAGCCTCCTGAACTTTTTGTGCCAATTGTTGGTTAGAAGTTGCAACTTGTTCAACTAATTTTTGCGAAGTCTTGACCATATCCAACATTTGGGTTATAAGTGTTTGCGCGCCTGCCTCAACTTTTGCCAATCCAACCGCGCCTTTTAGTGCAGTTTTTATCTCCTCGATCTCTTTTTCAAGCTGTTCGCTCTTAGCAGAAATATCTGAGTAGGACTCTGTTGGAACAATCTCATAAAGCTCTTCGCTTTCACCTTGCTTTTTTAAAGCCATCAAGCTGAGTTAGCTCTAAAACGTATTTAAATATTGTGAGGTATGGATTTATTCGTATTCTCCGCCCTCTTCTCCACCAGGCATTCCACCAGGCATACCACCTGGTGCTCCGCCTCCACCGCCTGATTTTGCAGAAATCACATCATCTATGCGCAAAATCATTTCTGCGGCTTCGCTTGCAGATTTTATTGCCTGTGTCTTAATTTTTAAAGGCTCTATAACTCCAAGATCAAACATGTTCTTTGTTTTTCCGTCAAAGACATCAATACCCATCCATTTGTTTCCAGATTTTTCATGGACAGAGCGCAAATTAACTAATACATCTATTGGGTCAAGTCCTGCATTCTCTGCAAGAGCGCGAGGAATACTTTCTATTGCCTCTGCAAAAGCATTTAAAGCCAATTGCTCCCTTCCACCTACTTGCTGTGCATAATCTTTGACGTGTTTTGCAACTTCCATCTCTACAGAGCCTCCGCCTCCAACTATTTTTCCAACCTCAAGTGCTGCTGTGACTCCGCCAATTGCATCATCCAATGCGCGATTAACTTCATCAACAACATGATCTGTTCCGCCGCGAATTAAAATTGAAACTGCTTTTGGATTTTTGCAGTCTGTTACAAAAACCATTTTCTCTCCGGCAATTTTCTTTTCCTCAACATTGCCAGCATGGCCAAGATCTTTCTCTGATAAATCCTCAAGGCTTGAAACAACTCTTCCGCCAGTTGCGCGAGCTAATTTCTCCATATCTGACTTCTTTGCTCTGCGAACTGCAAAAATTCCTGCTTTTGCCAAATAGTGCTGTGCAACATCATCAATTCCTTTCTGGCAGAAAAGAACATTTGCTCCGCTTTTCTTTACTTTCTCAACCATGTCCTTTAGCATTTTCTCTTCCTGATCTAAAAAGTCTTTTAATTTTGAAGGATCCGTGATTTGAATCTCAGCATCTGTTTCTGTTTCCTTTATTTCAATTGCTGCATCCAAAAGAGCAACCTTTGCATTCTTTACATGCTCTGCCATTCCTGAATGCACTCGCTCTTTGTCGATTATAACTCCTAAAATAAGTTCAGAATCGGCTATTGAACCGCCCTGCTTTTTCTCAACTTTAACATTATCTTTATCAATTTTTAGTTTTCCATCCACCTTGTCAGCAACTCTAAGAACAGCGTCTACAGCTAACTTTGCAAGCGGCTCGCTTGCTCGTTCAGCAGATTTTCCAGTCATTGCAGTTATTGCAATATTTTCTAAACTTTTCCTGTCTTCTGAAGAAATATTCTCCCCTATTTTCCCCAAAACTTCCTGTGCTTTCTCGTTTCCAAGTTTGTATCCGCGCACAATAACAGTTGGGTGTATGTCTTGATCTAAAAGATCCTCGGCTCTTTTCAATAATTCTCCAGCAATCACAACAGCTGTTGTTGTTCCATCTCCAACTTCGTCCTCTTGAGCTTTAGAAACTTCAACAAGCATTTTTGCAGCTGGATGTTGAATGTCCATCTCGCCTAAAATTGTAGCGCCATCATTTGTGATAACAACATCTCCAAGATTATCAACAAGCATCTTGTCCATTCCTTTTGGGCCTAGAGTTGTTCTAACAGCTTCAGCAACTACGCGCCCAGCTGTAATATTCATTCTTTGAGCATCTCTGCCAACAGTTCTCCTTGAACCCTCAGATAGAATTAAAATTGGTTGTCCACCTAATTGTGCCATTCTTGCGTCTCCACCATAGTTTACCATATTAGTGATACCTCCGAAAAGTATAATTTAATCTGCTAGAGGTACTATATAAGGTTTACTATTTAGGGCTTTGTCTCATCTAATGCTCCTCGGTTAATTCCTTTAACAATTTCAGTAGTTCTCTTGAGCTAACAACATGCTCAAGTTCTTCTTTCTCCAGAATAGGAACTCCTGCAACAACCTTTTTTCTTGCGTGTTCAAAAACAAACATTCCGTGCTGGCCAAGAGCTTCTGCAGTATCGTGTATATCATGAGCTTTCTTTTCTAAAGGCTGCTTTCTCAATCCTGTGAGCAAAATATCTTCCCTGTGCTTTCCAATTATTCTAAAAGATGCGCGCTGAACTGTTGCGGTTTTAAAGCCAATTCTGCCCAGCCTTTTTGAAACTGCGTTCTCAATACCTGTTTGTTTTTGTTCTTGAATAGCAGATGCAATAGTGTGCTGAAATATATTAATTGTATTTAACTCAAGGTCCCCGAGCGCTTGCTGCAATCTTAAAATATTTCCAATCTCCGCTCCCTGGCCGCGCTCATAATTCTGCAGGGATTTTTTGCTTATTCCTGCCTCGCGCGCAAGCGCGCCAACTGATAATTTATTTCTTTCGCGGATTTGTTTTAGAAATTCAGGATTTATATTTGCGTAAAATCCGCCCTTTTTTGCATAAACAACTGGCAACTTTTTCTCTAAGATAGATTCCTCAAATGTTTCAAAATTTATGGCCATAATTCCATAGCGCTCATAAATTGTTTTTGGTCGCATGTATTCGCTTTTTACAAAAACACCGACTAGGAGAGCAGTTGCTCCCAAGACATCACCAACTCTTTTCAAATCTGCGGCCTGCTCCTCGTAAAATGAATCAACATTTGTTAGAACTTTTACAAGCAAAATCTTATCCGCGCGGCGCGCAAGAATATCAAAGCAGCTCGGAGAAATTTGCTGCGCTGTTTCAAAGCCTGCTTCCTGCAAAGCTGAAACTGTTTTTTGCAGTAATTCTTCGCGTAACATTCCTTTCTCCCACCAGAAAGTTAATTTAAATCAAGAGATATATAACTATTGAGATGAGCAGAGTAATTGAGACAAATGTAGAACCATATTATGGGACATATTCAAGATTCTATATCATTGGGAAAAATGATGAAAATATAAAGGAGTACATTGAAGAGAACTATCAGAATCAGCCACTTTTACTTTTAGAAACATACGCATGGCCACCGCGCAGACACGTAATCCGTTTTCCAGTAGTATGGAGCGAAGATGGAAACAACTGTGCATTTGCTAAAAATGGTATTCTTACATACGCATTGAGACTAGATGATAAAAAGTGGGAAGCAAATGCTATAACTCCTGCACTTTATTTTCCCACATTTTGGAACCGCGGGTTAGTTTACCCACGAATAGTATTACGTGAATTTCCACAACTGAGTCCTCAGGAATTTACTAGACTCCTGGGGAAAGCACATGTACTTATTGATAGCAGAAAGACAGTGGAAAGAATGAAGGATTTTTGGCGAACTATGATAGAGGAGATCTACAAAGAGCATATCAAAGAAATTGATATCTACAAGATCCGAGATCACAGTATGCGAGCACATATACTATTTTATCAAAAACTTATTCTAACACTAGGGAAAGAAATTTCTTCAGTATTTTACTGCTTAGATAAAAATTTTGGATTAGTATTTTATCACTTTCCTAATAATGCAAAGAAATTAAGAAAAGTAATTATGGATTTATGCATTAGAAGAGACATTTGTATTATTCCGCCGCGCGTTAATTTGGAACTACAAAGAGTAGGAACAATAGATCAAAAAATGGGTGAGACCCTTCGCCGAAGATGGAACCGCTTTAGCGTAACACCAGTGGGAAGAATTATAAATCAGCAACTTCTTGAAGCCTAAACCTTTTGCGCTACTATGCACATATGATCTTTCTCATATGGATCTAAGCGAAGCTGCTCCAAAATTTTATACTTATTTTGCAATTGCGCATAAACAACTTTAAAAACATTTTTTGGATCCATGGAAACGTCTATTGAACGCGCTTTGACCATTAAAAAAATGTATCCTTTATCTTTTAAAAAAATATCTGCGTTTTTATTTAAAATATCAACCTGGCTGCGCTGGGCAATATCCTGATAAATCACATCAACCTCTGGAACAATGGCTAAGTAATCCTGTGGTTTATTTGCATCATTTAAAAGTGGAATTATGTTTTCGCGCTGTTTTGCAAGCATGAACAAATCTACAACTGCGCGGGCTGAGAATTCAACTGCGAAAATTTGCCCTTGGTCGCAAACATCTGAAAAATGCGAAACTGTTGTCCCATTTCCAGCGCCGAGATAGAGAATTTTTGTGTTTGCTTTAAACGGAAAATTTTGCAATCCTTGTTCTATCGCAGCAGCAATTTTACTTCGGTAAATATCCCAGGTTCGATATTCTTTCCCAGCGTGCTGGATTAGGCGCTCGCCGTAAACTTTTTTCCCAGGGTTAAGATTCAGAGTCCCAAAGTCGCGGCCGAATTGCTGGACATTGAAAAATCTTATTTCCTTGCTCATTTTTCACCTCGGGAAAAAGCCTCGCTAGAGGATTTTTTTCCACCGCCTTTTATCGTTGCAATTTTCTGCTCCAAATCTTTTCTTAATTTATCACCGACAAACTCCTTTGAGTAAAGATCAGTCTTAATCGCAAGGGAAATCTTTGCTGCAAGCGAGCGCGCGATTTTTCCGCGCAGCCTTTGGGGTGCGCTCTGCAAAAATGTATGTTTCAAAATAACCCCATACTTCGGCGGCTTTGAGCCCGTTGTCAAGTGCCTGAACAAGGATTTTTCCGCACCCAAAACCTGAATTGTTGAAGAAGGCATTCTTGCCAGTCTTGTTGAATCGCCTGCAATTGCAATTAATTTTGCCCCAATCTGCGAAGTTGCAACTGCTTTTAAGTTTGGAAAATGCTCTTTCATTAAATTATCTAAATAATTTTCCAAAACTTCACGCAGTGAAAAAGATTCTGAAACACTTTGTGCAAAAAATTTCAAGGTGTTTAAATCAGAATCATTAAAATTTCCTCCAATCGAGTCTTTTTTATCTACTTTACCCTTTGCAATTAAGCGCGCAAAAGTTTCGTGCTTGTCTATCTGCTTAATTAGCTCTGGGTGGAAAATTAAGTACCACTCTCGCAAACGCTCTGAAAGAACATTTGTAGTTTCGTCCAGTTCCTCAAGCGCGCCAATAACTTGAATTATTCTTTTATCCGGCCGTGAAAGTTCAATTTGCAGAGTTTCTTCTGTTAGCGCAATTCCCAAATTATAAACAAAATGCTCTATTGGATGGAAGCCAAACTCAGAAGCCAAATCTCTTATTTGCTGCCGCAAAACCTTTCCGCATAAATTCGGAACTTCTGTTTGAATTTCTAAATCAAAATTGTTTTGATGCTCTAAAGTAAGTTCATTATATTTTTTACTGACTCGCTCATAAAGAATTTTCAGTTCAGGAATAATTTTTCCGTTCTTTAATTGCAAAAATTTGCGCGCAACATGCTCACTATTCCTTTCAAAAAGTTCCTTATCAACTAATTTTCCAGTCTCATCACAGGCAAAAACGCCTATGGGACAAATAGCTAGATGGGCCGCCATGCTTTAAAAATGAGCGCAAATGCTTATAAACCAATTGGTTCAATTAAAGTCCCACTAATTAAAAAATGGGCAGAATAAAGACAACTTTCATAAAACGTGTTGGAGAGGAACTCCTGCAAAAGTACAAAGAGCGCTTTAGCAAGGACTATGAAAATAATAAAAAAGTTTTGCAGGAAATGATTAACTCAGGCACTCTTGTAACTCCAAGCAAGAAAATGAGAAATAAAGTTGCCGGCTATATGGTGAGGGCAGTAAGACCAACCCACAACCCAATGTATAAAGCAGCCCCTGAAGTAAAGAGAAGGCCGGTGCGAAGGTTTACGCGAAGATAAGTATTAAAATCTTTTTATTCTATTGTTATTGCTATGAAAATTGTTTTAAAGATAGGCGGCAGCATATTAATGCCAAACGAAGTTGATGTTAATTTTATAAAAAAATTAGCTACTAAACTTACGCAATGGATAAAAAAGCATGAGATCGCTGTTGTAATTGGTGGCGGCGCTCTTTCTAGGGAGTTTGATAAAATTGGGAGACGAATTACAAAAGATGAGGACTTCTTGGATCTGCTTGGAATTTACGCATCAAGATTAAATGCTGCACTTTTAATTGCAGCTCTTGAAAATTCAGCCTGCCCTGTAATACCACGATCAGAGGTTGAATTTTTAGATTTAGTTTTAAAATATCAACAAAAAGTTATTGTCTGTGGAGGATTCAGGCCAGGGCAGAGAACAGATGCGGTAGCAGTTGAGATTGCAAAAGTCTGGAATGCGGATTTTGTTATAAAAGGAACCAATGTTGATTATGTTTATGATAAAGATCCGAAAAAGAACAAAAATGCAAAGCCAATTAAGGAAATGAGTTTTGATGATTTGCAAAAATATGCAGATCAAACACACAAAGCAAACCAGTCGACAATTATGGATTTGAAAAGCGCAGAAATGATTGCAAATGAACATATCCGAGTAGCAGTTTTAAATGGAAAAAATCTTGAGAATATTGAGAAATTTTTGAACAGGCAGGAATTTAAGGGGACAAGGATTGGGTTTTAATATATACCCTCCCCTAGGCTGTTTCTAAGTTCAATTGCATATGTACTCCCGCTACAAAGCGCGCCATCTCTTCCTTTTAGAGTGCAAGATTCACAGAGTTGGATTAGCTCATTATATTTTATTATCCAATCTGTCCGTGACCCTCGAAATATACCTGCACTGTGCAACTTATCATAAAAATCTCTTATCGTGGCAAGCCTTTTCTGAGTTTCTGCAGCATTATCGAAATTTTTGCATTTATCGCAGCCCCTAATTGTAATCCGTTTCATTTCCCTTAACTGCCGCTCTCTTTCTCCGATTCCCATGTGAAAAATTACTCTTTTATTCAACTGTAGATATTCTATTTAATTAACTTTTCCCAGTTAATTCTGCTTTTTTAATCACAAGTTCGCCCTCGTTTGCATGCCAAGTTTTCTTGGATTCTAAAATTTCTATTCGTTTTTTAAAAATTGGCCCATCCAAAACTAAAGTTTCAAATTCACCCCCCTCACCGCCAATATGAACGCGGTATTTTTGATTTAATTTTTTTAAATCCTCAATTGCATTTAAATCGAGTTTGCGACCGAGCCATTTTTCTGTGAACCCAAGAGCTGCAACTCTTGTGAAAATAACTTCAAACCCGGCAGCTAAAATTTCGCGCAAATATTTTTCCTGATCATAATGCCAGTAGGGAGCGAAAACTTTCAGTCCCAACTCAGCACAGATCTTTTCAACTCGTTCCTTTTGATAATTAGAAGCAAGTGCTCCTGCGGTTACTCCTTCAATTCCATATTCTTTTTTCGCGCGCAAAATTGCTCGCTTTAAATCTTCTAACTCTTTTTCTTTTATCCCAGAAGTTTGCTCAAAAATAATTGGAAATCCCAAAGCCTGCGCGCTTAATTTTGTTAACTCAATAGTTGCAACTTGAAACATATAAGAATCTGCCCGCGCTGCTTTTAGAGAAATCAAACACTCAATAGAATGATTATTTTTTATTGCCCAGTATAGAGCAAATGTACTGTCTTTTCCTCCAGAAAAAAGTGCGCCGAGTCTCATTAAAAATTATTTTTTGATTTTGTATTTTTTAACAGCGTCTATTATCTCTGCAGCTTTCCCGTAAGAGCGCTCGATAACAGTTCCGGTATCAATTATATCCGCACCGGCATCAAGTTTCTTTATCGCAGTAACAGGTCCATTAATTCCGCCGCCAACAATCAAGGGAATATTTATCTTTTGCTTAACTGCTGAAATTATATCGTCTGGAACTGATCTCATGGCCCCGGAACCAGCTTCGAGATAAACAAAATTCATTCCGAAGTATTCTGCTGAAAGAGCATAATTTACAACTTCTTCTTTTGTCAATCGTTGTATCTGTGCAATTTTTTCAACTGCTGTTGGCTCTCCTGTATTGATTACTATGTAACCCATTGGAATTGGTTCGATGTTGTGCTCAAAAATAATTGGCGCGCCCTTGACTTGCTCTCCGATTAAGTAGTCGCGCTTGTTAGAATTTAAAAGAGACATAAAAAACACCGCATCAGCATATTTTGAAAGCCCATTTGCAGAATTTGGAAACAGAATTATGGGAAGTTTCGTTGCCTCCCTTATAGCTTTAGTAACAAGATCAACATTTGTTGCTGTTGAGCCTCCAACCATTATTGCATCTGTTCCAAATTCAGTTACTTTCTTTGCTAAGTCAGATGCTTGTTCAGGAGTTAAATTTTCAGGATCAAAAAGACTAAAGTGAAGCTTCTCGTGCTTCAGCTTCTCGTATAACTGATTTTTAATTTTGCCCATTGCCATCTCCGTGTGCTATTTCTATAAGGAGGTATTTAAATAGTTTTCAAGTTTCTAAAAAAATAGATTTTATATAACGGCGGTTTTCTTTGCTAAGTCCCTTGCAGCTTCTTCGCTCAGGCCATTTGCCCCTAAAATTGTATAACGGTCGCGAATTGTGTGCGCAATCGTAAGTGCTTTTACAATTTGTTCTGAATCAATTTCCAATTCATATGCAGTTGTTGG
The DNA here is from genome assembly GCA_014189685.1 of Candidatus Naiadarchaeum limnaeum. GTDB lineage: Archaea > Undinarchaeota > Undinarchaeia > Undinarchaeales > Naiadarchaeaceae > Naiadarchaeum > Naiadarchaeum limnaeum. The sequence continues at coordinate 2,936 of DVAB01000050.1, read as the reverse complement.
GGCTCCAACAGCTTTCAAGGCACCCCTAAACCTTTCCCAGTCCAACTTGTGCAGATAAGCCATCATAATTGTTCCAATTCCACATTGTTCCCCGTGCAAACCATGGCTTGATGTTAATTTATCAAGAGCATGGGAGAACATATGCTCCGCCCCGCTGCAGGGACGAGAATTTCCAGTAATGCACATTGCTGCGCCTGAGCTGATTAAAGCTTCAACAACAAGTTTAACTGCTTCTTCATTTGGATTTTTCAAAATTTCATAATTATCTAGTATCATTTTTGCACTCATGATTGAAAGCGCTGCTGCATATTCTCCAAAATATTCCCCCCTTAATTTGTGAGCAAGTCTCCAGTCCTCAACTGCAGTATAGTTAGCAAGCAAGTCTCCGCATCCTGCAGCAAGCATTTTTCGCGGAGCAGTTGAAATTATTGAAACATCTGCTACAATTGCAATTGGGGCTGTCGCGGGATAGCTCTTGAAAGTCCCATTCTCCCTTACTGCGGCAATTGGACTGCTTATTCCATCGTGAGAGGCTGCAGTTGGAACTGAAATAAATGGAATTTTTTCTCTTGCAGATGAAAGTTTTGCAACATCAATACTCGTTCCTCCGCCAACACCAAGAGCAATATTAATTTTGTGCTTTTTTATCTGATCTTGGGCAGCTTTAATTGTTGGCTCGTCTGCAACTTCAGAAGTCTGATGAAAAACTTTGTATCCTGCTTTTTCAAGCGTATTCTTAACTCTATTTCCTGCGATCTTCATAGTCTGTGGGCCCGATGTGATTAAAACATTCTTCCCTTGGCTGATTTCGTTTACAACCTCAACAATTTGGTCAATAGCTCCGCTGCCAACAATTACTATTCGCGGGAATTCTATTTTTCTTGCACTCATTTTTATTAAAAGCGAATCTTATCTGCTTCAACTCATTTATAAAGCTTTATAATTAAATTGGAAGCGCACCTGCTAAAAATGCAAACAGTCCAATCAGTGCGCCAAACTTTATGAGCCTTTGATTTATTGCAACTGTTTTTTGATCGGCTTTCTTATTTAACAAATAAATTATGTAGGCAAAAATCAGATCTGCAATAATTACAATGGCTAGATATGGCCAGTCCAAAATTCCAAGCGTGAATGGAAATGGGCTTACCAAAATAGAAACTACCAAGAAAGAGCTAACAATTATAACAGATTTTTTTCGTCCAATAAGAGTGGGAAGTGTTCTTGCTCCAAATAATTTGTCTCCTCTCATATCTTCCAAATCTTTTAGAACTTCACGAGCTGCATTTGTGAAAAAAGCTGCAACTGCTAAAATAAATCCAATTTTCAATGAATGAATCGCGAGAGCTGCAAAAATAAACACTGATGCAACTAAATAACTAATTACAATATCTCCAAAGAAACCGCTTCTTTTTAATCTGTAGGCGTAAACACCCAAAAGAACAGAATTTACAAGCGCAAGCACAAAGTTTGAAAATGCCAGCAAAAGTGAAACAATTATTCCAACCGCAAACAAAACTATTGCATAAGCCCAAATTCCGCGCTGAGTTATTTTACCACTTGGAAGTGGACGATCTGGACGATTTATTCTGTCAATTTGAATGTCATAATAATCATTTATTGCATTTCCAGCCGCTGCGATTGAAGCTGCTGCGATAACTGCGGGTAGCAAAAGTTCAAAAGGCGGAACTCTTTCAAGTCCAGCCAGGAGTGTAATAACAACCCCAAAAATAACCATTAAGATATTTATTGGACGGCTTATTTCAACTAAAATTTTTACATTATTAACAAGAGAAATTTTTTTCCCCCCCATTTTATTTTCTTAATCCCCTCCAAAGCGCCCAGTCAAGCAAATTATTGTTTATAACAAAATTAGCTTTTTTCAACTCCTTTAAATTTTTCGCGCCAACTAAAAACATAGCATTTCTAAGTCCATCTCCAATTTCTTCGATTGTTTTTACAACGTCAGGAGTTCCTTTTTCGGCTGCTTTGAAAAAAGGATATGCCATTCCAACTAAATCTGCGCCGAGTGCAATGCATTTCGCAGCTTCCAATCCATTTCTCAATCCACCAGAAGCGATTAAATGGATTTTTTCAGAAACAGATCTAATCTCAAGAATGCTCGCAGCTGTTGGAATTCCCCAGTCCCAAAATGCAATTGAACTTGATTTGTTTGCTCGACCACGCAAAATTTCTACAGCGCTCCAAGAAGTTCCTCCAGCTCCCCCAACATCAATTGCTTTTACGCCTGCTTTTATCAAAAGTTTTGCAGCCTCTCTTGAAATTCCGGCGCCTGTTTCTTTTGCGATAACAGGAATTTTTACTGCGGAACAAATCTTTTTCAAATATTTAAAATAATTTTTCGCATTAACATCTCCTTCTCTCTGGACAACCTCTTGCAAATTATTCAAGTGAACTGCAAAAGCATCTGCTCCAATTGCATTAGCAGCCTTTTTTACCCCATTTGTCCCATATTTTTCTAATTGAGGAATTCCTAAATTTCCGATTAAGAAAATTGAGCGTGCAAATTTGCGAACTTGATATGTATAAGCCAACTCAGGATTTTCTAACATTGCTCTCTGGCTTCCTACTCCCATTGCAACATTTGTCTTTTCTGCTGCTTTTGCCAAAGTTTCATTAATTTTTTGAGCAACTGCGTGCCCACCTGTCATTCCGCTTATTAAAATTGGATAATCCAACTTGTGCCCCAAAAAATTAATAGATAAATCAATATCATTTTTGTTTAATTCTGGAATTGAATTATGTACCAAATCAACATATTCAAGCCAATTAGTTTTTTGTTTAGCCTGAACATTTTTCTTGCTGACAATTCTTATGTGCTCCAACTTTCGGTCTGAAGTTCCGGGGGTCATTTGAACAGAGTTCCAACGCGCTCGCCCTGAATAGCGCGGCTTAGATTCTCCTCCTTAAGAAGATTT